>DATAXI010000262.1:0-3118 GCA_036266845.1 Chthoniobacteraceae bacterium
ATACGAGGCGAACATGAACTTTCTCGGCACGATGAAAGAAGCGTGCCTGGATGATGTGCGGACCGCCCAGCGGCAGATCACCTATGACTATTTTGCGCGGAAATTGGACGACCAGCGGCGGACGCGGAATGAAATGGTGAAAACCCTTGAGGATATCATCGCGAATATGAATCAATAAGCGGCCCATGGACAGCGGCGAATAAATCGAGAAAAGGACATCAAGGGTCAGAACCAGAAACGCATGTTTGTCCGAATGGTTCACGTATGGTTCCAATCAAAACCTGGCTCGGAAAACCTTACCCGCTGGGAGCCACCTGGCAGGGGGACGGCACCAATTTCGCAATCTACTCCGAAAACGCCACCGGGGTAGATCTTTGCCTCTTCGACGACGCGGACGCGCAGGCGGAAAGCATCCGCGTGCGAATGACCGAACATTCCGACGAAGTGTGGCACGTCTTCCTGCCGGATGTGCAGCCCGGGCAGCTTTACGGCTACCGGGTCAACGGGCCTTACGAGCCGGAAAAGGGCCATCGTTTCAACGCCGCCAAGCTGTTGATCGACCCCTACGCGAAAGCCATCGCCGGAGGGGTGAACTGGAGCGACGAGATGTTTGCCTATACCATGGCGGACGGGGACGACCGGGTGCGCGACTACCGGGACGATGCCTGGGGCATCCCCAAATCCGTGGTCGTGGATACCTCGTTCGATTGGGGGGACGACCGCCGCCGGGACCGGCCGCTGGCGGAATCGATCATCTACGAGATGCACGTGAAGGGCTTTTCCCAACTCTGCCCGCACATCCCGGAGGACCTGCGCGGCACCTACGCGGGCGTGGCCAGCCCGTGGGCCATCGAGTACCTGAAGCAACTGGGCGTGACCGCTGTGGAACTGCTGCCGGTACACCAGTTTGTCAATGACAAGACGCTGGCGGACAAGGGGCTCTCGAATTATTGGGGTTACAATTCCATCGGCTACTTTGCGCCGGATTGCCGGTACGCGATGGGCAGCGAGGGCCAGCAGGTATCGGAGTTCAAGCAGATGGTGAAATCGCTGCACGCGGCTGGCATCGAGGTGATCCTGGACGTGGTTTACAATCACACCGCGGAGGGAAATCACCTGGGGCCGACGCTCAGCTTCAAGGGGGTCGATAACGCAAACTATTACCGGCTGGTGCAGGAGACGCCCCGCTATTACATGGATTACACCGGCACCGGCAATACGCTCAACGTCATGCATGCGCGCGTGCTGCAGCTCATCATGGATTCGCTGCGGTACTGGGTCACGGAGATGCACGTGGATGGCTTCCGGTTTGACCTGGCCGCCACGCTGGCGCGCGAGCTGCACGCCGTGAGCAGGCTGAGCGCCTTCTTCGATATCATCCACCAGGACCCGGTGCTCTCGCAGGTGAAATTGATCGCCGAGCCGTGGGATGTGGGCGAGGGAGGCTACCAGGTGGGAAACTTTCCCGTGCTCTGGGCGGAGTGGAACGGGAAGTACCGCGACACCGTGCGCAGCTATTGGAAAGGGGATGAGGGGCACATCGGCGATATGGCCTATCGCCTGAGCGGCAGTCCGGACCTTTACCAGTGGAATGGCAAGCGGCCCTACGCCAGCATCAACTTCATCACCGCCCACGATGGTTACACCCTGGCGGACCTGGTCAGCTATAACGACAAGCACAACGAGGCCAACGGGGAGGACAATAAGGACGGCGACAATAACAACAAATCATGGAACTGCGGGGCGGAAGGCCCCTCGGAGGATGAAGGCGTCAATGCGCTGCGCCGCCGCCAGCAGCGCAATTTTCTCGCGACGCTCTTCCTCTCCCAGGGTGTGCCGATGCTGTGTGGCGGCGATGAGTGCGGACGAACCCAGCAGGGGAATAACAACGCCTACTGCCAGGATAACGAGATTAGCTGGACCCATTGGGATTGGGACCAGAACTCGCGGGCGCTGCATGAGTTTTCCAGCCGGCTCATCCACCTGCGGCGCGACCATCCAATCTTCCGCCGGCCCAAGTTCTTCCAGGGCCGGAAGATTCGCGGCTCGGACATCAAGGACATCATGTGGTTCAACCCCGGCGGCACGGAGATGAACGATGACGAGTGGACCACCAGTTTTGTCCGCACGCTGGGCATGCTGCTGGGGGGCGATACCATCGACGTGCGCGATATGCGCGGCGAGCCGATCCGCGACGATACGTTCCTCATCCTCATCAATTCCCACCATGAGCCGGTCGGCTTTACGCTGCCGGGCGAGCAGGATGTGAATTGGGAGCTGCTGGTCGATACGCGGCTGGAGGAGGGCTTCCCCGCCACGCCGCAGATCGCGCCGGCGGGCGATGAGTTCCAGTTGATGGAGCGATCCTTCTGTCTTTTCCGGCTGAGCACAGGCGAGCACTCCCATGCGCGGTCCGATGCATGGAAGAAACGCGAAGCTCAAAGCCCGGCTCCCGCTGCCAAGCCGGCAAAAAAGAAAGCCGCCAATGAGAAAAGACCCGCTGCCGCAGGGAGCTGACCTGGTTCCCGAAGGAGTCCGATACCGTGTGTGGGCGCCGCGGGCGCGCACGGTGGAGGCGCTGGTGTGGACGGGCGATGAGCCGCCGCGCGCGGCGCCGCTGGCGCTGGATGCGAGCGGCTATTTTCACGGCCTGGATCACCTGGGGCAGCCGGGCGATCTCTACAAATTCCGGCTCGATGGCGGGGAGGATTATCCCGATCCGGCATCGCGCTATCAGCCGGAAGGGGTGCATGGGCGCTCCGCGGTGATTGATCCGCGCCAGTACCAGTGGCACGATGGGAGGTACCAGCCGCCGAGGCTGCGCGACCTGGTGATTTACGAGCTGCACATCGGCACATTCACGCCGGAAGGGACGTTCCTCTCGGCGATCGACAAGCTGCCGCATGTAAAGGAGCTGGGGGTGACGGCCATCGAGATCATGCCGGTGGGCGATTTCGCGGGAGAGCGAAACTGGGGGTATGACGGCGTCTGCCTCTACGCGCCGGCGCATGCCTACGGGCACCCGGACGATTTGCGGGCGCTGGTGGATGCGGCGCATGGGCTGGGCCTGGCGGTGATCCTGGACGTGGTCTATAACCACCTGGGGCCGGATGGCAAT
>DATAXI010000030.1:0-15970 GCA_036266845.1 Chthoniobacteraceae bacterium
TTCCGAATTTCCGAGCACGAGCTTCATGATTACCGCGTATCCGAGAATATCGACCTCTGTTAACTCCCACCAATCACCTTTTTTTGGGTATTTTCTGAAAAACGTCAGTCGAGAGGCTGTTCCTTGAACGCCTCGATTATCGACACGTCGCTTTGCTGCAGTGACCTCATCTGCCAATTCGCCTATGATTGGCAACTCTTCTTTGACATAGGACTTAACCCCCATTTTCCGCATCAGTGTACAGATGCGATGCAAAGGGCTATTATTAAAACCGATCCATGTCGGCTCAATCAGATCAAAAAAGAATGAGTACTTACTCCCACAGTCAATTAATATTGGTTCCGATGCGGAGTGAAAACCTTTCATGTGGGGGAGCGTAAAAAAGGCACAGGTCGCCTGCAAGGGGCGACCTGCGCGTTTTTTATTTTTAAATTATTCCAGTGAGTATTTGCAGCCAACTGGCCGGGCTAACACAGCCGCAGATTTTGCAGACTTATCGTGCCATTCATTCAGCGTATCCAGCAAATAGACCTCCTGCTCCGTCAACTTCAAATCTTCGGCGGCGGGACCGGCAATGATTCCGGGCCTTGGGCGGCTCGGCTTACGTGGGGCTGGCTGTTTTTTTCTTTTGGGCATTTCAACTCCTTTCGATGGGGACTTCGGATGATTTGCTTGCCATCTTTCATAGCAGAAGACGTGCTTGGCAGTCAGTGAAAGCGGCGTCTCTCCTTGGCGAACCTTTTTCCAGTCGAGTCCTCATTCTCGAAACAAAGGTCGCAAGTTGAATCGCAAACCGCAGGTCGTCCCGGACATCGACTCCCTGCGGCGCAATACGGAGAACTGCTTTGACGAATGGCCCATTGAAGGTCATGGCTTGTCATAGGGGCTTGGGGTTGTCAATAGCTGATGATTCATAGGAACGCATGAGGTTCTATCTGCAAGCGTCGGCCAGCGCCTTCCATGTCGTGCTTTTCACTCCTGAAGCTGCCACTCTCCGGGACCTAAATCAAGGTGGGGCCGCTCTAAAGGGCGGGTATCGACTGCCAAAATACTGCCAAAACTGCCAATTTTTCGCGGCATTATGCGTGTGTTGGCGTGAGTTTACGCAAGATGCCTTGTTGCGTAGTAAGCGCCTGATTTTGCGCTTCTTAGAGGATGGTGGGCAGGGCTGGATTCGAACCAGCGAAGGCGTAAGCCAGTGGATTTACAGTCCACCCCGTTTGGCCACTCCGGAACCTACCCAAAAAACTGATTGGCTCAGTCCCGCTATGCGCTCATGAGGTGCGAAGCACTTCCAGAGGATCGCGAGCGGAGTGTGGTACGATACGGGGCGGGAAAATGCAATGGGTTTTTCGCGCCGAAAAAATCGTCACCACGGCCAGCGCAGATGCAGATTCAGGTTGAGAAGCGGCTTGGGGGGCTTGGCGCCCATGGTCGCGGATTCGATGACCACGGGGGTGACCGGGTCATTATTGGAATCGGCTTCCTGGCCAGAGATGGTTTCCAGCGTGGCCATGCCCTGGGTCACATGGCCAAAGACGGTGTACTGGCCGTCCAGTTGGGGCATGGGCTTGAGGCAGATGTAAAACTGGCTGCCGCCGGAGCGCCGGGCGGGGTTCAGCGCATCCGGCAGGCGGGCCATGGCGACTGCGCCCGCGGTGTGGCGCAGCTTGATCTCCGGCGGGAGGGTGTAGCCCGGGCCGCCGGTGCCGACGCGGGAGCGGTCGCTCCAGCGGGAGAGCGGATCGCCCATCTGGACGAGGGTGTTCGGGATCACGCGATGCACTTTCAGGTGATTGTAAAAGTGATGGCGGACCAGTTTCTCGAAGTTCGCGACGGTGGCGGGCGCGGCATCCCCGTCCAGGGCGATGACCACGGGAGCCAGCGGCTTCTCATGATCGATGCGGAAGACGAAGACCGCGCTGTTCTGGGCGCGGAGGGCAGGGGAGCCCAGCGCCAGCAGGCAGAGGAGGAGGAGGATGTTTTTTTTCATGGAACGAGCGGCAGGTCGCGGATTTTTACTTCGGTGGCCGCGCCATCGGCGGACCGGGCGTGGAGGGTGGCGGCGGCGGACCCGCGCTTGAGATAGCCAAGCGCCGCCCAGCTTTCCAAGCCGAAACTCCACGCGGCACTGGTGAGCCGGCCGGCTTCCGCCCCGGATTCTGCATGCAGGGTCATGCCGGCGGCGAGCGGGGCAGAGGCGGTAAATCCGGTCAGGCGGCGATTGACATGGCCGACGCTTTTGATGCGGGAGATGACTTCCTGGCCGATGTAGCAGCCCTTGTGGAAATCGATGGCGGCGGCGTCCAGCCCGGCCTCGGCGGGCAGCGTTTCCTCGTCCAGCTCCGCGCCCCAGCGGGGGATGCCGGCCTCGATGCGCAGGGCCTCCTCCAGCGCGGGCGGGATGAGGGCGGCGTGGCCGAGCGCGGCCAGGATGGCCTCGCGCCGGGCGGCGGGGGCGAGGATATCGAAACCCGGATGCCCGAGGCGCGTGGCGGCGATGATCTCCGCGCCGGAGATTTCCTCCGGCCTCGGTGCTCCGGCGAGGTGAAAGTGGCACTCCTCCCCGGTCACGTCCCGCAATTCCGCATCATCGGCAATGATGTAGCGCTCCAGGCGCTGGGCGAGGGGTTCGCGCAATTCCCCCTCGGCATCGATGCGCAAAAAATCCGGGCCGGCCGAGACAAAGATGACGCCGCAAAGGCGGCCTTTCGCGGTGGTCACGCAGGCGGGGATGGCCGTGCCGGGCGGGATGTGGCGGACATCGTTGGTGACCTGGCCGTTGAGATAGCGGATGCGGTCCGCGCCGGCGAGCCGCCAGCGGGCGCGCGTGCCCAGGTCCAGCAGGGCACCGCGTGCGCGGGCCTCCGCATACAGGGCGGCGGCGGCAGCGGCAGCGGGCTCGGCCATGGGATGCGCCGTCAATTGGAGGCGCCGGTGCCAAACCAGCGGCGAAGACGGACAAAAGGGGTGTGCTCCGCAGCCTGGTTATTGGCCGGGCCGGGCTCGGGGGATTTCGGCTTTTCCCCGGCGGGTTCCACCGGTTTCTCCGGCGCGGCTTCCGGTTTTGCCGGCTCCTGCCTGGGTGGCTGGGCGCTGGAGGGGTCGGCTTTCGGAGGCTCGGCCTTTGCGGTATCGGCCTTGGGCGCTTCCGGCGCCGGGGCGCCGGCGGATGCGGGAGGCGTGGGCCCGGCTTTCTCCTCCGGGTTCGGCTTCTCCTCAGTCCTGGCGGGGATGGCTGGAGCCGTGGAAGCGGGCGGGAGCGCATCCGGCTCCTTCTGGTAAGCGCGGGCGAGCACGGAGAAATCGAGATCCGCCCAGCCCTTGGTGAGGCCGCCATACATGACCCCGGCGGCAGCGGTGGTGGCGGGCAGGTCGATGTCCAGGGTATTGGCGATGTGGATGGCAAGCTGCACGTCTTTGAACATGTGCTTGAGCGAGAAATGCGGCTCGTAATCGCGATCCAGGATTTTTTGGAGCTTGAGGTCGCTGATGCCGGAGCGGGCGGCGCTGTGCTTGATCGCCTCCGAGAAGGTGCGGGGATCGATCCCGGAATCCTTCACGATCGCGTAAGCCTCGGCCAGCGTCTGCACCGTGACGGCGGCAATCATGTTGGTGGCCACCTTCACGGTGGCGGCATCGCCGATCTTCCCGATGCGGACAATCGCCTTGCTGGTAGCCTTCAGCACCGGCTCCGCTGCCTCGAAAGCCTTGTCCTCGCCGCCCACATAGTAAACCAGCTCCCGGTCCTGCGCGGCGACCTTGCTGCCGGTAAAGGGGGCGTCCAGGAATTGCGCGCCGCGATCCCGCACCAGGCGCGCGGCTTCCAGCGTTGCCTCCGGCCCGATGGTGGCATTGCAGATGATGACGTGGCTGGGCGTCAGGCTATCGCCAAATGCCTCCAGCACGTCGAAGAGCGCCTGCGCATCCGCGACAAAAATCTGGATGATATCGCACAACTCCGCCACCTGCCGGGCCGATCCGACGAAATTGGGCGCGGCCCGCGGCGTGCGGTTCCACACGTAAACGTGAAAGCCGCCCTGCCGCAGCCCGTTCGCGACCCTTGACCCGATGATGCCCAGGCCGATCAGGCCGACGTTTTTGCGCGATTTCTTTGGCATTTACAGGCTCCCTAAGAGACCACTCAATAAATGGGACCGGCCATCGTTGCAACCAAAAGGGGTGGCGGGCGGCGCGGCGGTGAAGGCGCATCCCCCCACACTTCGCTCGCGCCTTGAAATACGGCCCAAGGAATTGCTGCGGCGGCCTTTCCCATTAACTTCAGTGGTACCCAAAACGCGCCCGACTCAACTGGACGAGCCGCACGATGGGAAGAAAAAAATCGCCCGGGTCCGCGGCAAAAAAATAAAACCGGCGCGCCGGCAAGGAGATGCGGCACGCCGGTTTTATAGTAATTACCGGTAATTGTTACTGGCCGGGGCCGTTCGGGTTTCCTTGGTCTTCCTTGCTCTTTTTCTTCTTGTTGCTGCCGCCCTTCTCGCCGTTGCCGGGCGCACTGCCGGCATCCCCCTGCCGGTATTCACGGTCGCTGGTCTTCGGTTCCTTCGCCCCTTTTGATTCGTCGGAATATTCCGAGTCTTTCTTGGAGTCTTTTTCCGAGTTCTTCTCGTCGTTGGAATACTCCTTCTTTGACTTCGGCGTTTCAGCGGATTCGTCGCCGCCCTTGGAGGATTTTTCGTCATTGCCCATAAAGGGCTGCAGGCCCCCTTCGCTCTCTTTTTTCTTGGAGTGCTTGGGAGTCTCCTCGCCATAGGACTGCTCGTCGCTTGGCGTCCTGGCCTTCCTCGAGTGCTTGGACGGGGTGGGTTCACCCGTCGCGCCTTCTTCCGTCGCTTCCTCGTGCTTGGATTTCTTCGACTTCGGCGTTTCCTCGGTGTTGGCCTCTTCCTTGGCGGGAGCGTTGAGCAGTTCCTCATTGGAGAGCTTTTTGGTCTTCTCCTCCGGCGCTGCCGTCTGCTCGGCGGTCGTCTCATGCTTCGGCTCGTTCTTGATGCGTTCATTGGCCGCCTTGATCTCCTCCTGGTTGACGGGCTTTGCCGAGAGCCGGGTGCCCTGCTCCTTGAACTGGCTGCGCAGTTTCTCGCGCTCCGCGGGATCCTTCACGCTCGCCCAGCCATGTTCCGCCTTCGCATCGCTGATAGTCTTGGCCACTCTTGCCGGCGCGGGCGCGTGACGGCCGGCGGGCGCGGCGACATGGGGAGCCACCACCATGAGCTGGTTACCCTGCTGGTGGGAGAGGACCTTGCCGCCCCGGGCGAGCGACGCGTCCGACTCGCGCACCAGTTTAAGCGTCGGGATGGGACGGCTGCTGTGCGCGGAGAGCGTGGCATAGCTGGGGCCGCCCACATACACGTTCGAGTTATTCGTCGTGATGTTGGTGATATTGGTCGTGTTATTGATGATCGTGACGTTCTGCTCGCGGTTCACGATGACCGGGCCCAGCGCCGGCGCGCCAAAGTTATCCACCCGCACAAAATTGAAGAAGCCGGGGCCGATGTCGAAGTGCGCATCCACCCCTTCGCCAAAGCCAACGGAAGCGCTCCACCGCGCCTCGGGCGGCAGAGGCGCCCAGCCGCAATAACCTCCGCCGTACCGCCAGGAGACCCAGGCCGGCGCCCAGGTGTAACCCGGCACCCACACCCAGCCTTCATCCTGCAGGTTCGCCCAGCGGCCGTAGTGATAGACCACGCCCCCGTAATCCTCGTAGGATACCCAGGTCCAGCCGCTATCGGTGTACGCCCAGTAGCCATCGGTGTACGGCGCCCAATTATCCGCCACATTGGTCGGGTGCCAGCAGTAGCCGTAGTCGGGATCGTCAACCCACTCGCCGTAAGGGCTGAGCGTATCGTAAAAATAATTGACCGACACTTGCGCCCGGGCGTGCGGCATGCTCAGCGCGCCAAACAACGCAAGCATCGCGAGGAGGAGGATGGAAGGTTTTGGGATTTTCATGAAGCTAAGGTTTCTTTATGAGACTGAACCGCTCACGTTTCATTCGAAAGAAAATGTTTTCTTCCGCACTTCTGTTTAGTCGAGCGCTTTTATTGGCGCTGGCATTGGGGTTGTGCACGTCGTGTTCGAGAACGGCTCCGCAACCGGACGCATCCCACGGTCTCACCGTGGGCATGGAACTGGCCTACCCGCCTTTTGAAATGCAGGACCCTCAGGGAAACCCGGCCGGCGTGAGCGTGGACCTGGCCAGGGCGCTTGGCGATTTCCTGCACGAGCCCGTGAAGATCGAGAACATCCCCTTTGCAGGCCTGATCCCGGCGTTGAAGACGGGAAAGATCGATCTCATTATTTCATCGATGACCGAGACACCGGAACGGGCGCGCTCCATCGATTTTTCCGATCCCTATCTCAAAACCGGCCTCTGCCTGCTGGTGCGGAAAGATTCGCCCATCCAGAATATTGGCGATGCGGACCGGGCCGGCGTGACCATCGTGGTAAAGCAGGGCACCACCGGCCAGGCTTACGCGCGGGATCACATCGCCAGGGCGCAGGTCCTCGTGCTGGATAAGGAGACGGCATGCGTGCTGGAGGTCACGCAGAGAAAAGCCGACGCCTTCATCTATGACCAGATGTCCGCTTATACCAATTGGAAAAAGAATCCCGACACCACCCGGCCCCTGCTCAATCCCTTCCAGGCGGAATCGTGGGCCATCGGCATCCGCCATGGCAACGATCCGCTGCGCGACAAGGTAAACGCATTTCTCAAGGATTACCGCGCCCGGGGCGGCTTCGATAAGCTGGGCGACAAATACCTGGCCGGTCAAAAAGCAGACTTCAAACAAAGAGGCGTGCCATTCGTCTTTTAGAACAACTTAATAAATAGCGCGCCGATTCAAGATCGATGTTCCGGGGGAGCGCGAGCTTCCAGCTCGCACCATCCGGCATCCTGCCGGATGGCCGGAAGCCGCGTTCAAAGGAGCGACCCCCAATTTCCCGATCCGGCAGAAACCGTAAGAAACAGAAGCGATCGCCTCCCGAAAAACGTCACCTACCGGCAAGACCAAAAATTGAGTGGAAATGCCATAGCCATTCACTCTTAAAGTAAGTCGCGACCCTCCCATTGCGGGTCAACCATCCGGCATGGCGCCGCTGCCGGCGCTCAGGGCTTCTTCACGCGCTTGGATACATCCAGCTCGATGACGCCATACTTCGCCTCGTAGCTCTGGATTGCGTTGGCCAGGTGCAGCATGAGGCGCTTGGCCCCGTCGTGGGAGAGGATGATCCGGCTCTCGAGTCTCAGCGGCTCGGATAGGATGTTGCCGAAGAAGTTCGGGTTGAGGCCGAAATCGACAATCATCTCGTTGGGCGTCTGGGCGATCCGGCAGACATTGGCGTAGGTCGTCTTGAGATCGACGGTATTGATATCGGGAGTCGGAGTCTCGACAGGGGCGGATTGTGTGGTTTCTTCGGGCATGAAAGACTTCTTTCGCATTCGCCTTCGGGCGTCAAGGAGCCACTGATGAAACGGACGTGACCAGTTCCCTCGCAATCCTGCTGCGGCGCACCCGGCTGAGCGATACCAGTTGGATCGTCGAATGGCTGACGGAAGCCCATGGCCGGCTCAAGACGGCCGCCAAGGGCGCCCGCCGGCCGCGCAGCCCTTTTGCCGGGAAGCTGGACCTCTTTTTCCTCGCGGATATAAGCTTCACCCCCAGCCGCAAAAGCGATCTGCACACACTGCGCGAGGTGGCGCTCGTGCAGCCGTTCGACGGGTTGCGCGCCGATTTCCTTCGCACCCAGCTCGCGGCCTATTTTGTGGAACTCATCGAGCTGGTCACGGAGACGGAACACCCGGTGCCGGAATTGTTTGACCTGATGCGGCGAGCCCTGGCCTACCTGGATACCGGCGAGCCGAACCTGCGGGCGCTGCTCCATTTCGAGAGCGAACTGGTGCGCCTGCTCGGCATCCATGGGCAGGAGCGGGTAACGCCCATCGTGGCAATCGGACGCGCCTACAACGCGACGCCCTTCGCGCGCGCGGACCTGGTAAAGCGGCTCGGAACCCGGAACCCGGATCGGGACGCAAAGCAAAATCCGGAGCCTTAGCATGCCGCAGTGGCCGCGCAAAATCATCCATCTGGATATGGACTGCTTCTACGCCGCCATCGAGCAGCGGGATAACCCGGAGCTGCGCGGCAAGCCCGTGGGCGTGGGCGGCGCGCGCGACCGGCGCGGCGTACTGACCACCTGCTCCTACGAGGCGCGCCCCTTCGGCGTGCGCTCGGCGATGCCCACCTTCCTCGCATTGCGCAAGTGCCCGCAATTGATCGTCGTGCCGACGCGGTTTGATGTTTACCGGCGGGTCTCGCAGCAAGTCCGCGATATCTTCAAGGCATTCACGGACGTCATCGAGCCGCTCTCCCTGGACGAGGCCTACCTGGATGTCTCGCTCATGGCGCACGATCCCGCGGCGGTTGCGTTCGAAATCCGCGAACGGATTTTCGAGCAGACCGGCCTCACCGCCTCCGCGGGCATCGCGTCCAGTAAGTTGCTGGCAAAAATCGCCAGCGATATGAACAAACCCAATGGCCAATGCGTGGTCTTGCCGGAAAAGGTGGCCGGTTTCATGCGCGATCTCCCGGTGCGGAAATTGTGGGGAATCGGCGGCGTCTCCTCCGAGAAGCTCGAGAAGCGCGGCATCCAGACATGCGGGCAATTGCAGCAGCTCTCGCGCGTGGAGCTTCACGGGCTCTTCGGGCGATTTGGCCTGGAGCTTTACGATCTCTGCCGCGGCATCGACGACCGCCCCGTCCAGCCTCACCGGCTGCGCAAAAGCCTGAGCACGGAGCAGACCTTCACCCAAAATCTCACAACGCTCCCGGAGTGCGAACGCCGCCTCGCCATCCTGCATGGGGAACTGCTGCGCGATCTGGCCAAGGCGCGCGACCCGCGACCCATCCACAAGGTGTTCGTAAAGCTCAAGTTCTCAAACTTTGCCCGCACCACGGTCGAGTGCGTCGCCAGCGAGCCGGTGTTGCCAATCCTCAATACGCTGCTGGAACAAGGCTTCCGCCGCGGCAACGGCCTTGCCGTCCGCCTCCTGGGAGCGGGCGTCCGCTATGCCGAAGAACCGCACGAGAGCAGGCAATTACCCCTCGGGTTTTAGAAAACGTTCGCCTTTAACCCGCCGCGATCTCAAGGGCCGAAGGCCCGTCTCATAAGAGCCTGGGGTGAAGCGAGAAACGAGCGGAACCCCAGGCTCTTACGCAAAATGCGCCAAGCACCAACGGCGCGGGAGAATCTTACAAAAGATGAAGAAAAACATGCCCCGGGCGCTCAGAAGTTCCCTCCCGCCGAGAGGGAAACACTGGCGGGCGGGGTGTTTAGCGCCGGAGCGGGCGTCTGGGATTGCTCGACGCGATAATTGATGCCCGCGCCCGCGTTGAAGCGGTCGCCAAGGTTCCACGTAAGGCCCAGGGATAAGGTATCGTCGGAGCCATTGCTGAGGAACTGGCCGGACTGGGTCGAGGATTTCAGATCGTGAGCGCCGCGCACCGTGACGGTCCACGAGCGCGAGGCCTGGAGGGCCACCTGGGTAAAGTAAGTCTTCGTATCCTGCAGGGCATCGGTATCCAGAAGGGTGGTCCCCTGATCCTGGATGCCGCCGCTGAGAGAGGTGCTGGCAATGACTTTCCACAGCAGCGATGCGTTCAGGATCTTGTTATCCTTGTCATCGGTTAGAAGCGTCGGCGAGGCATCGTCCGTGATGGAGCCGGCCGTATGCAGCGTCACAGGCACGTAGGGAAGCTTTTGATCCAGCCCGGACGTGTAGAGATTTTCGTCCAGGATGCTGTGGTCAAAGTTGTAGGTCTGCTGCGTGCTGGCGCCCACGGTCAGCGTGGTGACATTCTTGACCGGAGCCCATGAGGTATCGGCCCCGTATTTTGTGGCATCGGAGAATCCGGGCTGGCCGTCGGTCAGGCTGCGCTGCTCCTGGACGTAGGGGGTGATCTTGAGCGGCGATACCGGCTGCGCCTGCACGCTGATTTTATTGGCCAGCGAGCTGGTGATCTGCGAGGTGGCCTCCTCGTCGTCCCAGATTTCCTGATCCTGCCGGAAGGAATTGACGTCCGTGTCATAGCCGAGCGTGAAGAGGCCGTAGAGCGGCAGATGCCAGCCGAAATCGACGTTCTCGTTGGCGGAATCCGCCAGCACGCCCGAGGCGTCCGGGGTACGCTGGGTCGTCAGGGGCGAGACGGTCACGGAGAAATGGTCGGTCGAGCCGGACGCCGGATCGGTGCTGGTGAGAATCGGGATTTGCGAGGCCGGCGCCGGGATGCCGGGTGCGTAAATGGCGTCCTGGGCGAAAGCCCCGGGTCCCAGGCCAATCGCCGCCAGCATCATGCAAACCATCCACCGCTTTGACATGGCGGCGGAGTATAACCGGCAAGCGCCGCCGCGCAAACGCGAAATGCCGCCCCCGCGTGAGCACCCATCGGGAACTATTGCTGGATGGTCACCTGGCCGGAGAGGATCGGCGAGGTCTTCGCCGTCTCGCCAGTGGTGGGAATCTGGGGCAGCAGGAAGTACCCCGCCGCCTCCACGCCGCCGCCCAGCCCGGGGACGATTGTGCCGTGGTACAGCACGTCCCGCGTCAGTTTCCCATCCACCAGCGTAAACTTGCCGCTGATCGCCCCGGTGGTCTTGCTGATGCTGAGCGTGGCTTTGGCCGGATTACCCGGGGAACCTGCGGCGGGGAGGATCGCCTGATCCTTCACGGTAAAGGTAAAGGCATCCACATCCGGATTCGTCGCCGCGCCGGCCACGCCGCCGTCATCGAACACCAGCGCGGCGGATTCCGTGGTAAGCGGAAGGCCCGGCACGATGCTCTTGCCGGTGCCCAGGTAGCCGCCCGCGGCGGTGAGCGGCGTCGGGCCGAAACCGGCGCCATAGGTGCGCGAGCTATCCGCCGGCTTCAGCCATGTCAATGTGCCGGCCACCGTATTGGCCGCAAGGGAGGTGCCGGTCGTCAGCGTGAGCGTGCCGAGCAGGGAGCCTTTGTTCGCGTACAGCGATTGATAAACGGCGATCTGCCCCTCCGGCCCCACGAAACCGGCGGTGGTAAACGGCTGCCCGTCCGCCGTCTTGCCGCTTACGGTCAGCGTGCCGCCAGTGCCGGCGGTAAACTTGCCATAGCCGTCCCCCTGCGGTACGCCGGCGGAGCCAATATCATTCGTGGAACTGAGCGCCATGACAAAGGTGTAGTAGCCGGCGAGCGATTTCGCCGGCGCGGATTTCGCGTTGTAACTGTTGCGCCAGCCGGCCACGGCGGCATCGGTGCCGTCCGTGGTCACGGTGCCGGTGATGCTCTGCGCGGTGCCGTCGAGCAGCAGCGACAATTGCAACGCGGGCAGGGAGCCGTTGGGAACGGTCACGGTGATTTGCGGCTCGATGTTGCCCGAGGAACTGATGCTTGTCTTGAAACTGTGGCTCTTCCCCTGCTGGATGATCTTGCCGGTCACTTTGCCGGTGGCCGTCGTGGTCACACTCAGCAGACCGCCGAGCCCGTCATTGACCGCCGCTTGCCGGTCGATGAGGGCGATGAATGTGCCCACCGTTCCGTCGGGCATTGTGACAGGGCTTATTTTTACGGAGAAAACTTTGGTCACCGCCGCGCCGCTTTGATCCATCGCCTGCGCGGTAAAGCTGTAAGTGCCCGATTGCGTCGGGATGCCGCTCAGCACGCCGGTGCCGCTCAGGCTCAATCCCCCGGGCGTCGCTCCGCCGGTGATGCTCCAGCCATACGGCGGCTGCCCGCCGCTGGCGGCGAAGGTCTGCGAGTAATTGTAACTGACCGAGCCGCTGGTAACAGGCGTCGCGGTGGTAATGGCGAGCGGCGCGATCACCTCCAGCGAGAAGGTCCCGCTGACGCTGGCGCCGGACGTGTCCTTTGCCTTTGCGATAAACTGGAATGTCCCGGTCTTCTCCGGAGTGCCGCTCACAAGGCCCGCGCTGGTGACGGCAAGCCCCGTGGGCAGAATGCCGGAGGAGAATGTCCATTGATATCCCGGCGTGCCCCCGCTCGCCTGCAATGCCTGGGAGTAGGCGGCTCCCTCGGTGCCATCCAGCAGGGTCGCGCTGGTCACGGTAAGCGGCGATACCGCCACGATGGTGTAACCCTGCGACTCTGTCTGCCCGGAGTTATCGGAGACTTCCGCGGTGAAATTGTAAGTGCCGGTTGTCGCGATGGTGCCGCTGACCACCCCGCCCGAACTGATGGAAAGCCCGCCCGGCAGCGTCCCGGCGGAGTACAGCCAGCCATACGGCAATGCCCCGCCCGTTGCGGATAGTACTGCGGAGTAAGTCGCGCCCTCGGTGCCGGAGGCGAGCGTGGAATTTCCGGTGATGGCCAGCAGGGAGATCACATCCAGTGAGTAAGTGCCGGTAATCTCCGCGCCCGAGGCATCCTCCACCTGCGCGACAAAGGTGAAATTGCCGGAGGCCGCCGGCGTGCCGCTCAAGAGCCCGGTGCCGCCCAAGGTCAGGCCCTGTGGAATCGAGCCCGATTTGACCGACCATGTGTAACCCGGCGATCCGCCCGTTGCCGAGAGCAGCACGGAATAAGCCTGCCCGTAAATATCGCTGGCCAATGTCGCCGCGGTCGAAGTGATTTGCAGAGGCTGGATCACCACCATCGAGAAATTCATCGTGTCCGTCGCCGTGGTCTCATCCTCCACCTCCACCCCGAAGGAGAAGGTTCCCGAGGCCGTCGGCGTGCCGCTCAGAAGCCCGGCGCCGGCAAGCGAAAGTCCATTCGGCAAGGTCCCGGAAGCAAGCGTCCACGAGTACGGCGAAGCGCCAAAGCTCGCGCCGAATGTCAGGGAGTAATCAACGCCGGTAGTTCCGTTGCCCAATGGCGAGGCGGTGGTGATCGTCAGCGTGGGTGCGGAGTTCACGCTCAGCACGCCGGTGGATTGATTGAAGGCGAAGAAATAACCCCCCACGGAGCCGGACCACAGCCCGCCGGACGCCGCCAGCGAGCCAGTGAGAAAATCGCCAACAAAGGAAACCGACGCCGGGCTGCCCGCCGTGTTCTGAAACAATTGCCAGGAGGTGCCCGGCGTCACGGTCGCGGTGGAGAAATTGAATTGAAGGTTGGAGTCATTGTAATTGACCGTGGCCGCGCCGGTGATCGCGCCAAACGTCCCGGAATCCTGAATCGCCAGGGTCGTGTAAGCGCCGCTGCCCAAGGTCAGCTCGCCGGCCCCGCTCGCGCTGATTGGCGCGGCGCCCACGCTCAATCCGCCATTGAAAATAAGCCCGCCGCCGGTGGTGTAAGCGAGAGCGGCGGCATACTGGTCATTCGCAATCACCGGCAGGGTAAAGGTGACGGCCTGCGAACTATTGTTGGTGATATTCGTAAAGACATCCAGCTCCTCCACGCCCGCCGCGAGAATATCGATAGTCCCCGTCAATGCCGCGGAGAAAGTCAGCGATTCCACCCCGGTATCCTCCACGCCGGTGTCGATGCCGATCTCGTCATCGGCCGGTTGCGTGCCAATCGTCACGTTGCTGTTGGTGCCGTCGATGGCGGGCGCGCCATTGCTCCAGTTCAGCGGGTCCGACCAGGAGGAATCTCCGCCGCCGTTAGACCACGTCGTATCCGCCAGCAGAGGGGTGCAGAGCGCCAGGAAGAGAACGAGGAATTTCATGGGTAGGTTGTCTGATAGGGAGCGAGTCCCGTGCGCGTAACGCGGTAAAATCGCTTCGGGTAAGTGATGGCCGCGCCGGCATCCGTGCCGCTGGTGACGGGGGAGTTGCCGGCGGCGGAAATGTTGGAATTGAGCGCGCTCCAGCCAGTCACGTCGGTGGAGGCGTCCAGCTCGTAAGTGCCCCCCTCCACGCTGGACCAGGTAAGCGTGACATTCCCGCTGGAACCGCTCACCGCCGGCGTGGACATCGATTCCACGAGGCTGGCGCCCCCTTGAAAGTAAGTGCTCACCGTCTCGGTGATGGCCGAGGTGCTGCCGCCCGTGGCCGCCCCGTAAAACTCGTATCCAAAGGTATAGGGATAAACACTGTTGCCGCTGCCGTCGATATCCACAAAGTAGGCATAAGTGCCGCCGGGATAATCCGGCGTCACACAGTAGCGCCCATTGGTTTCATCCAGGTCAAACTCGACTCCCTGCTGATACGTTGCCGTGCCGCTTTTAATGAGGTCGCCCAGGTAATCGTAATCCTGCGCGAAGTACCCCAGCGTATAAGAACCGCTCACCGACGGGCGGGAGGTGGTGGCCGTGAGGGCGTAGGCGCCGCCCAGTTTTTCACGGAAACGCGCGTACCACGCGGGAATCGTGCTCAGGTTATCGGCCACGTTATCCGCGCCGTTGGAGCCGTCGCGCGCCACATACCCGCTCACCATGCGGCGGACACCGCTGGCCGGATCGAGGGGCGAGCTGTAGCCAAACGGGCCGTAAACCGGGTAACCATCGTCGGCCCAGCCGAGAATCGGCGAGTGCGCGGTGGGTGTCGAGGTGCTTTCGGAGTAGAGTTTCGTGCTGCTGTTGTAAGTGACGTGATCTCCCAATTGCCAGCGGAGGCCCAGCGGATTCTGGTGCGTGTGATAAATCGCCGTCGGCGGCTGGTGGCCGTTCCCCGCGTCAAAGTTGAACCCTTCGCCCACCGGAGCATCGCGGAACCAGTACGCGGAGAGCGAATTTGTCTGCGCGGAGCCGTTGATATCGGTCCCGTTCCAGACATGGCCGTCCAGCGCGTTGAATATCGCCACGCCATTCACCCACAGCCCGGAAACGCCGGAGGAAGTCGTGTCCTTGCTCCCGTTCTGCACGGCCGGCGAGCGGGGAAACTTGTGAAGCACCTGCAAATTCTCCGGCCAAAACATGAATTGGCCCCCCTGCGGGTTGAGCCACGGCCCCATGATGTAACTCGCCAGGCCGGCGCAGTTCACATAAACCCAGGACGGGGAATACCAGATGCCCTGGATATCCGCGTAACACGGCACGCTCTGCACCGTGCTGCCCGAGCCCCACGTGGTGACGGACGTGCCCGCCGTGCGGGCGGACGTGGTCTGGTAAACCCGGGCGTAAGTGCTGGAGCGCACGGTGCTCCAGGTCGTCAGCATCGGGTCCCCAAGCGCCATCGCGCCCATAACCGCCATCACGGCAAGACACGCCGGCAGCCTGGGCAAAATCGAAGGAATCGGCATTCTGGCGCAGAATCCTACCGCCGCATCATTAAGTGAAGATGAATCAGGCAGGAATTGTCACCCGGGCCCCCAAAAGCCGCCTGGCAGCGGCTTATTTCGCAAAAATCGCCGTCCGCCGAAAAACATCCGCTCCCGCCCAAGCGCAGGGCGCAAAACCGGAAGAGCCCCTCCTCTCGATGGGCCATACTTCCCCGGCAGCCGTTTCCCCCAAACCCGTTTCGCCGCCCGCTGGCCAGGCGCCTTCGCGACGAGAGAGCCCCCGAAGTTCGAATCCCGCCAGCCCGACCAGTTTCACAAGCATTACGGGCCAATTACCAGGATTGTCTTCTGTCAGGATACTTCGAAATTCGCTGCCAGAAACTTTTTTTATAAAACTATTGACACTGAGGTTGCGCGCAGCACCTGCAATGCCCCTCAAAAAGTCAATGGAAATAAAAGGACTAACTGGCGCACCACTTTTCCTGCAAGGGTCGAATTATGGACACAGACATCCATAGTGCCACGCGGTCGCCAGCAATTTATCCAACCTGGCTCGCCGATTGGGAAATCCCTTCGGCGCGATCAAGCCAATCTATTTTTCGAATAGTGGCCAAGGAATTGATACCGGTCCAAGTGCGAAGGAGCCGCCGCCAAGTGCCTATGGCCCGGGGATAGCCCGAGCGGCGATTCAGAGCATCGGCATTTCCACGAAGAACCTTTACGGACCACCCGCAGGCTCCCCGAAGTACGCCTTGGCGGTATCCCTCATCTTCACCAAGGCGACCAATCAAT
>DATAXI010000107.1:0-8164 GCA_036266845.1 Chthoniobacteraceae bacterium
ACGATGGCCTGCGTCTCGTCCTTTGAATTATCGTCCACCACAATGATTTCCATCGCGAGCGATGCGCCGCCGGCGAGGATGCGGGAGACGATGCCCTCGATGTTCTCCGCTTCGTTCAGGGTCGGGACGATGACCGATAAACTCGGGGAGACTGGACGCATCCGGGGAGAAAATCGCTTTGGCCGAAATGAGGCAAGCAGGAAGGAAATTCGCCTGGCAGGAAACCGCCGTTAAACAGTTTCATTTATAGGTTGGACACCGGGGGCAGGTTTTGCAATCTTTCCCGGCTCTCGTGAATTTTCAAGATCACCCGGGCCACAAGGGCACTATGGAAACCGTTATCGCAGCAAAAGAGGTGCAAGTTGAACGCAAGCATCTGAGCATCGAATTTCGTGAAAATGAGCGCGGACGCTTCCTGCGCATCACGGAAACCGCACACGGCCGGCGCAACGCCGTGATCATACCGAGCACCGGCCTCGCCGATTTCACTTCCGCGCTGGCCGCCGTGCTCAACCTGGCGAACAAGCCCACGCCCGCTTGATTTTCCCTCCGTTTTTCCTGTCCCCCAGGACTGGGCGGTAAAATTGCCGCTTCCACTCGTCAAATCAAGAAACCACAGCAACACATGCCAACAAAATCCACCCGTCTCCCCGCCTCCCGTCGCGTCCCCGTTTCATCGAACGGCGCATCGCACGGCTCGAAGGCGTCCTCCAAGAAATCCGCTCCCGCAAAATCCGCCGCCAAGACCTCCAAGAATAAATTTGTCTATACCTTCGGCAATTCCAAGGCCGACGGCAACGGCACCATGAAGCCGCTGCTGGGCGGCAAGGGCGCCAACCTGGCGGAGATGACCCGCATTGGCCTGCCTGTGCCCGCCGGTTTCACGATCACCACGGAAGTCTGCACCTATTACTACGCGCACAAGAGGACCTATCCGTCCGAGCTTCAGTCACAGATGGAGGCGGGCGTTCATAATATGGAGAAGATCATGGGCACCAAGTTCGGCGATACGGCCGCGATGCCCCTGCTGGTGGCGGTCCGCTCCGGCGCGCGTGACTCCATGCCGGGGATGATGGATACCATCCTCAACCTGGGCCTCAACGACCAGACCGTGCTCGCGCTGGGCAAGGCGACGGGCAACGAGCGTTTTGCGTGGGATTGCTACCGCCGATTCATCCAGATGTACGGCGATGTCGTCATGGGCGTTCAGAAACGGCCCGAAGAGGACCACGAGCCATTCGAGACCGTGATCCACACGTTGAAGCACGATCTTTACCATGCCGATATCGAGGACACCAAGCTGACCGTTGATGACCTCAAGCAGCTCGTCGCCCGGTTCAAGGCCCTGGTCAAGGAGCGCACCGGCAAGCAATTCCCGAATGATCCGTGGAAGCAACTGGAAGGCGCGACGGGCGCCGTGTTCGGCTCCTGGATGAACGACCGCGCGATTGTTTACCGCCGCAAGTACGGCATCCCCGCCGAGTGGGGCACCGCCGTCAATGTGCAGGCGATGGTCTTTGGCAACACCGGCACCAACTCCGGCTCCGGCGTGGCGTTTACCCGCGACCCTGCAACCGGCGAGAAGACCTTCTACGGTGAATTTCTCATCAACGCGCAGGGCGAGGACGTGGTCGCCGGCGTCCGCACCCCGGAGCCCGTGGCCGATCTCAAGAAGCACCTGCCCAAGGCGCTTGTGGAGCTGGAGCGCATCCGCCAGGTGCTCGAGTCTCACTTCAGGGACGTGCAGGACTTCGAGTTTACCATCCAGGACGGAAAGGTGTTCATGCTCCAAACCCGCAACGGAAAGCGCACCGGCGTGGCCGCCGTCCGTTTTGCCGTGGAGATGGTGAAGGAGAAGCTCATCGACTGGAAGACCGCCATCAATCGCGTGCCTGCCGACCAGCTTGAGCAAGTGCTGGCGCCGGTGTTTGACCGCGCCGCGCTCAAGAGCGTCAAGCCGATCGCGCATGGGCTGCCCGCCGGACCCGGGGCGGCAACCGGGCGTGTTTATTTTAACGCGGACCGCGCCGCAGCCGCCGCCGCCAAGGGCGAGCGGGTGCTGCTGGTGCGCATCGAGACTTCACCGGAAGACCTGCGCGGCATGATCGCCGCGGAGGGCATCCTCACCGCGCGCGGCGGCGTCTCCTCGCACGCGGCGCTGGTTGCGCGCCAGATGGGCAAGGTTTGCATTTGCGGCGCCGCGGAGCTGCATGTCGATTACCGTGCAAAGACCATGACCGTGGGGGGCCAGACCTTCAAGGAAGGCGAGGATTTCCTCTCGATCGACGGCACCGCCGGGCTCGTCTATTCGGGCGAGCTGAAGACCGCGCCGTCCGAGGTCATCCAGGGCCTGATCAACAATAACGCCGCCGCCAAGAAGAGCCGCACTTACCAGAACTTTGTGCAGCTTATGGATTGGTGCGCGAAGGTGACGAAGCTGCAGGTCCGCACGAACGCGGATACGCCGGAGCAGGTCGAGAACGCCATCGCCTTCGGGGCGAGCGGCATCGGCCTGACCCGCACCGAGCACATGTTCTTTGAGGGCGACCGCATCGACGCCGTGCGCGAGATGATCCTGGCCCGGAACCTGGAAGCCCGCCAGAAGGCCGTCAAGAAGCTGCTGCCTTACCAGAAGCAGGACTTTGTGGGCATCTTCAAGGCGCTCAAGGGGCTGCCGGCGACCATCCGCCTGCTCGACCCGCCGCTCCATGAATTCCTGCCGCACGACGACGCCGCCCGCCGCGATCTGGCCCAGAAGCTGGGGACGACGCCGGAGGAAGTGACCAAGCGCGTTCACGAGCTGCATGAGTTCAACCCGATGCTCGGCCATCGCGGCTGCCGCCTCGGCATCACCTTCCCTGAGATCACCGAGATGCAGGCCCGGGCCATCTTCGAGGCCGCGGCGGAGGTCAGCAAGCGCGGCATCAAGGTGAAGCCGGAAGTCATGATCCCGCTCGTGGGCTTCAAGAAGGAACTCGACCTTCAGGTGGACGTTGTGCACCGGGTGGCCAAGGAAGTGCAGGCGGAGAAGAAGGTGAAGATCGATTACATGGTCGGCACCATGATCGAAGTCCCGCGCGGCGCCATCACCGCCGACGAGATCGCGGAGACCGCGGAGTTCTTCTCCTTCGGCACGAACGATCTGACGCAGACCACGCTGGGCATGAGCCGCGACGATTCCGGCTCCTTCCTGCCGCATTACCAGGAACTGGAGATCGTGAAGGCCAACCCCTTCGCCACCATCGACCAGACGGGCGTGGGCGCCCTCATGGAGATCGCCGTCGCCAAGGGCCAGAAGACCCGCCCCGGCATCAAGCTGGGCATCTGCGGCGAGCATGGCGGCGACCCTGCCTCCGTGAAGTTCTGCCACAAGCTGGGCCTGACCTACGTCAGTTGCTCGCCATTCCGCATCCCGGTCGCGCGCCTTGCCGCCGCCCAGGCCGCGCTGGCATAAACGGACGCTCCCAAAGCGTAAAAAATTCCCGGCCGCAACGGATTCATTTCCGTTGCGGCCGTGTTTTTTTTGCCCGCGCGAGGGCTGGAAACGGGCAGGGCGAAAGCGGATTTTCCGGTCCTTCCGCCGCCGCTTCGAATGGCCGCCCAAGATTTTTTTCTCCAGAGGCGGAGGATTTTTAGCTTGTAAAGATTTGCGGGTTGGCTTCTTTGCGCGAGGTTCAAAACCCCCGCATTATGGGTAAAAGCCTCATCATCGCAGAAAAGCCGAGCGTCGCCGGCGACATCGCCCGCGCCCTTGGCGGATTCAAGAAGGAAGGCGATTTTTTCGAAAGCGCCGAAGCCGTGATCTCCTCGGCCATTGGCCACCTGGTGGAACTTGCCGCTCCCGAGGGGGTGGAAGTGAAACGGGGCAAATGGAACCTGGAAAACCTGCCGGTGCTGCCGGAGGACTTTGACCTGAAGCCGATCGAGAAGACCGAAGCCCGCTTCAAACTGCTGAAAAGGCTCATCAAACGGACCGATGTCGATGCGCTCGTGAACGCCTGCGACGCGGGGCGCGAGGGAGAGCTGATTTTCCGCAACCTGGTCAAGCTGGCGGGGGTCAAGAAGCCGATCAAGCGCCTCTGGCTGCAATCGATGACGCCGCAGGCGATCCGGACGGCGTTTGAAAATCTGCGCAGCGACGAAGATTTGCTGCCGCTGGCGGCGGCCGCCGTATCCCGCTCGGAGAGCGACTGGCTGGTGGGCATCAATAGCACCCGGGCGCTCACAGCCTTTAATTCCCGCCACGTGGGTGGATTTCAGAAGACCACCGCGGGACGCGTCCAAACGCCAACCCTGGCCATCCTGGTGGAGCGGGAAGAGCGCATCCGGGCGTTCAAGTCGCGGACGTATTGGGAGGTGTTCGGGGACTTTGGGGTGAGCGCGGGCAGCTACCGGGGCCGCTGGTACGATGAGCATTTCAAGAAAGGCGCGGAGGAAGACACGCGGGCGGAGCGCATTTGGGAAAAAGCGCGCGCGGAGGAGATCGAGGCCAAGTGCAAGGGCAAGACCGGCACCGTAACCGACGAAAAGAAACCGCAGACCCAGATCCCGCCGCAGCTTTACGACCTGACCACGCTCCAACGCGAGGCGAACAGCCGCTTTGGCCTGCCGGCAACGCGGACGCTCCAGATCGCCCAGGCGCTCTACGAGCGGCACAAGGCGCTGACCTATCCCCGTACCGATTCCCGGTACCTGCCGGAGGATTATCTCAGCACGGTGCGCAACGTCATGGGCGGCTTTGGCGATCCCACGCTGGCCCGGCACGCCGCCAAGGCGCTGGAGAACCAATGGGTGCGGCCCAACAAGCGCATCTTCAATAACGCGAAGGTTTCCGATCACTTTGCCATCGTCCCGACGGGCGTCGCGCCCAAGGAATTGGACGATATGCAGGCGAAGATTTACGACATGGTCGCCCGGCGGTTCATCGCCGTCTTCTTCCCGCAGGCGGAATTTGAGCTGACCACCCGCATCACCACGGTCGAGAGCGAGAAATTCAAGACCGAGGGAAAGATCATCGTCAAGCCGGGCTGGCTGGAAGTTTATGGCCGCGAGATGCAGGGCGAGGCGGAATCGCTGGTGGCCGTGGCCGCGGGCGAGACCGCGCAGGTGGAGCACATCGAGATCAAGGAGAGCGATACGAAACCGCCAGCCCGTTTTTCGGAAGCGACGCTGCTCTCCGCGATGGAAGGCGCGGGCAAGATGGTGGACGACGAGGAATTGCGCGAGGCGATGCGCGAGAAAGGCCTGGGGACGCCCGCGACGCGCGCGGCGATCATCGAAGGCCTGATCTTTGAGGGTTACGTGGAGCGGAAGCAGCGGGACCTGATTGCGACCGCGAAGGGCATTTCCCTGATCCGGCTGCTGCGCAACGTGCACGCCGACACCCTTTGCAAGCCGGAGATGACCGGCGAATGGGAATTCAAGCTCAAGCAGATGGAACACGGGCAGCTTTCGCGCGACTCCTTCATGCGGGAGATTCGCGGGCTGACGCGGGACATCGTTGAAAAAGTGAAGGGCTTCGGCGAGAAGCCGATCGAAGGGGAATTCGTCACCCTGGAAGTGAAGTGCCCGCAATGCGGCGGCGGCCCGTTCAAGGAAGATTACCGCACCTACACCTGCGCCACGTGCGGGCTGCGGGTGTGGAAGAGCATGGCCGCCCGGGAGTTTGAGCCGGAGGAAGTGCGGGAACTGCTGACCCAGGGCCGCGTGGGGCCGCTGGAGGGTTTCCGCAGCAAGATGGGCCGCGCGTTCTCCGCGATTGTGAAGCTGGGCAGCGAAAACAAGCCGGAATTTGAATTCGAGAACAATAACGGCGGCGCGGGCTCCGACGAGGCCGTGGACCTGACGCAATTGACCCCGGTGGCCCCCTGCCCCGTGTGCAAGGCCGGCCAGGTGTATGAGCTGGAGAAAGCCTACGCGTGCGAAAACACGATCCACAGCACGCCCGGCAAGAGCTGCGATCTGAGAATCGGCAAAGTGATCCTGCAAAAGGCGATCTCGACCGACCAGATGCGAAAGCTGCTGACCGAAGGCAAGACGGGCCTCATCGCCGGTTTCGTCTCCAAGAAAGGCAAAGCGCGCCCCTTCTCCGCCTTCCTGACGCTGAACGCCAAGGGCAAGATCGGCTGGGAATTTCCGCCGCGCGAAGCCAAGGGCAAGGGCAAACCGGCGCCCGGGAAGCAGGAGCCGCCGGCGAAGGCGGCCTAGATTCCACGTTCGTTCCCCGCGCGCAGTTGCGGCGCAAAGGTAATTTGACAAGCGGGCCGCGCCGGAAAAGGATGGCGGCCATGATGCGGCCTTTTCCGACGGTGCACGTCGATCTCGACGGGGCTTGGTCGCATGAAATTCTGGATCAGTACCTCGACCTCCGGGAGTGGGGGCCGCGCCTGCGCTACAGCGCCACGCCGGAGCTGCTGGATGCTTTTTACAAGGAGGCGCAGCCAGACCTGGGGGCGTTTACGCTGTATGGCTCCGGGGATTTTCATCACCTCAGCGCGATATGGCTGCGGAACCTTTCCGAGCCGGTTGCGCTGGTCTCCTTCGATAACCATCCGGACTGGGATGTGCGCCCGCCGGAGTGGGGCTGCGGCGGCTGGATCAACCGGGCGCTGGAGCTGCCCCACGTCTCGCGGGCGGCTGTATGGGGCTGCGGAAATTTTGAGCTGAACTGGCCGCATCGGCTCTTTGGCAATCACGACGCGATCGCCGCCGGGCGGATGGAGATTTTCCCATGGCGCGAGCGAATCGGCCGGGCGGCGCGCAAGCGGTGGCCCGCGCTGGCGTACGAGGATTGGCGCGGCCGGTTCTCGCAATTTGCGCGGTCGCTGGCCGGGCAGCGGGTGTATGTGACCGTGGATATGGATTGCCTGCGCACCGGCGAATCGGTGACCAACTGGGAGGCCGGCCTTTTTACCGCGGCGGACATCGCCTGGGCGCTGGAGGAGCTGCAAGCGAATGCGGAGATCGCCGGCGGCGATGTGTGCGGCGCATGGTCCAAGCCACGGCATGCGCGATTCAAGCAATGGCTGAGCAGCCGGCTGGATCATCCGCGGATCCCGCGCGTGGATATCCGCCACGCCACCCGTACCAACGAGCGGGCGCTCCGCGTCATCTGGCGGGCGCTGACGGGCGAGGAGGTATCAGCTACGGGAGACGAGCAGCACGCCGGTGCAGATCAACGCTACGCCCACCCATAGGCTGGGCGTCATCTTCTCCTTGAGGAAGATCGATGCGGCAAACATCAGCATCACCCCGCTGAAGGCATCGAACGGGTAGAGATAGCTCAACTGCACCCGCGACATCACCCCCACCCACAGGAAAACGCCGGCGGCCTTCGCGATGATCCCGAGCGTGAGGATGAGCGCCATGCGGCTCTGCTCGTGCGCCATCGCGCGCTTGAAGAAAATCTGGCCGGCAGCCGAGGCGCTTTCCGAAAGGACCACCAGCAGGAAACCGAGCGGCGTCACAGGCTTTCCTCCATCCGCATCAAGGGACGCGCGACCACGAACACCCCGGCGCACACCAGCAGGATGCCGGACCCCCGCAGCAGCCCGATTTTTTCCCCCAGAAAGAGCCAGCTCGCCACGGGCACCAGCACCTGGACGAGGCCCGCGAGATTGTATGCGATATTCAAGGGCACGTACTTGAGGCCGTAGAGCCAGAAGAAGAGGCTGCCGACCATTGCGGCGAA
This sequence comes from Chthoniobacteraceae bacterium, assembly GCA_036266845.1. GTDB lineage: Bacteria > Verrucomicrobiota > Verrucomicrobiia > Chthoniobacterales > Chthoniobacteraceae > DATAXI01. Next base: position 7,691 of record DATAXI010000107.1, read on the forward strand.
GCCGAGCCACATCCACCCGGAGCGCAGCCCCTCGAAACCGAGCCACATTTCCGAGATGCCGCTCGAGCCGAGTTTCATGAAAATCTGCGCGGCGGCGGAGAGGATGATGCTGAGGAGCAATTGGACGTAGGGATTGAAGAACCAGCCTTCGCGCGGCTTGGGAGCCTTGGATTTTTCAGCGGTCGGGGTGAGAACGGCTTCGTCCATCTTTTCCCTTCTTTTATGGGTCGGGGGCGGCGGTTGTGCAATGCACAATCCCCGGGATTGCCTCTGGGGCGCTTCCGTGGTAAAGACCCGCCTCCGGCTATGAAGAAGATTTTTGCTTATTCACCCTGGGATGTGGTTCCGACCGTGTGCGGAGTGCTGCATTTTTGCTACATCGTGGCGATCTTCGTTTTCTTCCGGCACCTGCCGGTGTGGGCGCTGCTGATCCTGGGCTTCATCTTTTCCGTCAGCATCTCGTGGAATATCAAC
>DATAXI010000068.1:0-8909 GCA_036266845.1 Chthoniobacteraceae bacterium
GTCATTCACGACGGTGTAAGTGAGTTGATTGGTGGTTCCGAGTACCAGGGAACCAAAATCGACGACGCTCGAGCCGCTGACGAGATTGACTCCGGCGGGCTGCTGCACCTCGATGACCGGCGGGCCCTGCTCTGCGACGATGGCAAGGCTGGTCTGCGCCTGCGGTCCGGCGGCAATGGCGATGACCGGCGCATTGACGCTGGGCGAGATCGGGAAGGAAGTGGAATCCACCGCTACAGGGACATCGCTGTTCGCCTGGCTGCCGCTGATGCCCAATTGGCCAAAGGTGTTATCGCCCCAGGCTGCGACACTGCCGTCCGAGCAGAGCGCCAGGCTGAAGTTGTTGCCGGCTGCGATGGCGGTGACCGTCTTGCCAGAGAGAGCGCCGGTTTGGTTGACACCAACCGGGACGAGGCTGGACGTGGTCCCGCTATTGCCCAGTTCCCCCGCGGAGTTATCGCCCCAGGCGACAATGGTCCCATCCGAGCAGAGGGCCAGGCTGTGGTTGGTGCCGGCGGAGACGGCGACCACGGTCTTGCCATTCAGGGCTGAATCCGTCGAGGAATCCACGGCGACAGGGATAAGGCTGTTCGCGGAGCCGCTATTGCCCAATTGGCCCGAGGCGTTGCTGCCCCAGGTGGCGATGCTGCCGTCTGAGCAGAGGGCGAGGCTGTGATTGGCGCCGGCGGCGATGGCCGTCACCATTTTGCCAAACAGGGCCGAGTCGGAGGAGCTATCCACCAGCACCGGCGTCGTGCTGGAGACTTCGGCGCCATTATCGCCAAGCTGGCCGGAGCCGTTATTGCCCCATGCTTCGAGCGAACCATCCGAGGAGAGGGCGAGGCTGTGATCTGCGCCGGCCGCGATGGCGGTCACGCTCTTTCCGTTGAGGGCGGAGTCCGTGGAGGTATCCACCAGCACGGGCACCAGGCTTCCAGTGGAGCCGCTGTTGCCCAATTGGCCGAAGCTGTTATCACCCCAGGATTCCACCGCGCCGTCGGAGGTGAGGGAGAGCGCGTGGTTTGCCCCCGCGGCAATGGCGATGACGGTTCGCCCGTTGACGGCGGAATCCGTGGAGCTATCCACCAGGACCGGCGCGGTGCTGGAGGTTTCCGCGCCGTCGTCGCCCAGTTGGCCCAGCGAATTATCCCCCCATGTGGCGATGCTGCCGTCCGCGGTAAGCGCGGCGCTAAAGCCCTGGCCGGCGGAGACCTGATCAATGGTCTTGCCCGCGAGGACGCCGCTGCCCGTCACCTGCACGGGCGTGGGGCTGTTGGCCGTACCGCTATCGCCGAGCTGGCCGGTGGTATTGCTGCCCCACGCAAAAGCGAAATTATTTGCCCATTGGAGGGTGAGATCCTTTCCGCTGCCGCCGAAGTAATTGGCGGCGAAGTTAAACGTGACCCCGTTAAAAGTGAGCGGTACCAGTTGGCCCTGGGCGAGGTTGTCAAACGTGCCGGTGATATATGCAGAGCCGGTATCGCTGATGACCGTGAGCGTGGTGCCCGTGGGCGGAGTCACATTGAGCGTGAAGGTCACCGTATTGCCCGCGGCGGTATAGCTGCCGGAGGTTACCGGGACATCGGTCACCGCGTTCCACGTGGCGCTGAGAGATTGCGCCCTCGCCCCCGTGCTGAAGAGGGGTAACACGGATGCCGCGACGAGGAGCCAGCCGATACGGATTTTTGAAAGGGGATTCATGCCGGAAAAGTGCCGGATAGTAGCCCACGGTTTGGGCAAAGTCCAATGCCGTAGCAAGCAAAAGCGGCGGCGCGCCCGGCAGTGGTTTTGAGCCGTCCTGAATGCATTTGATAAACCCGTATTTTGCATCTATAGGACGGGGTAATGAAATTATCCCTTTCCCTCCTGGCGCTCCTTTTAACGGTTTGCTGGGTGCGTGCGGACCTGGTGATCGTGGAAAATGTCGATAGCGGCACCCGGACCGGACAAATGACGGTGAAGGTGGGCACGGACAAGGTGCGTGCGGATATGCCCAGCCAGGTGAGCACGATCACCGATACCGCCACGGGCGAAATCACCACGCTGATGCATGCGCAGAGGGTCTATATGGTCATTACCGCAGCCGCCGGCAAGGCGATGATGGCGCAGTTCACCAAGATGATGCAGGCCAACGGCGGCATTGCATCCAGTTCCCCTCCGCCACTGGAGGCGACCGGCAAGACGGACAAGATCAATGGCTATGACGCGAAGGAATACGTTTTCAACAATGGGACGCTAAAGGCCTCTTATTGGATGTCCACGGATTTTCCCAATGGGCAAAAGGTGGCCGAGGCGCTGGCCAAGGTGCGCAAGGGGAGCCTGGCGGACCTGACCAAGGCCTTTGCCCCGGACCTGACTACGCTGCCCGGCGTGCCGGTCAAAACGGAAATCGAAATCAACGGGCAAAAGACGACCACGGAACTGGTATCCGCAACGGAGCAACCGGTCGATCCTTCGGAATACCAGATCCCGGCAAGTTACACGCAGATGCAGGTGCCCATGATGCCGCAACCCCACTAAGAGAATCCCATGGCAGCCCCCGCGCCTCTTATCCTGGCCTCCGCATCCCCCAGACGGCGGGATTTAATGGAGGAAATGGGATACTTGTTTCGTGTGGTGACGGTTCCGGTGGAGGAGGCGATGCCCCCGCATCTGACGGTGCGCGAGACGGTCCTGATGAATGCACGGCGCAAGGGAACGGCCGTGGCGAATCTTCACCCCGGGGCATGCGTGGTGGCGGCGGATACCCTGGTGGCTCTGGAGGGGAAACCGTTGGGCAAACCAGCCTCCCTGGACGAGGCGCGGCGGATGTTGCGGGAATTGAGCGGGCGGACGCACCAGGTTTTCTCCGGGGTCTGGATCGAGCACCGGGACGCGGGGAAGCTGGGCGCGTTCATCGAGGTGTCGGAGGTCCGGTTCCGGGAACTGACGCCGGATGAGATCGAGCAGTATTTCCAATTGGTCCACGTGCTGGACAAGGCGGGAGCTTACGCGGCGCAGGATGATCCGATTGGGCTGATCAAGGAGATCCAGGGATCGCGGAGCAACGTGATCGGCCTTCCCATGGAGCGGTTGGGGGCGATGCTGGAGCGCCGGGGCTTCGTGGGGCGCGAATTGAAATCCGTATAACGCGCAACCGGCGCCGCCCGATACGCGCCGGCATGGGAATCGTTTCACGGCGGCGCCTCGCTCCGGGCGATCACCATGCGAAATCATTCCGATTCTTTGCTTTTTCAGATTTTCTCCTTTGACCGCGGAAGGAATTGCGCCAACATCGCCCCCCTTTTCGTTTATGCGTCATACCATCTCCGTGCTGGTCGAAAACAAGTTTGGCGTGCTCACGCGTATCGCGGGCATGTTCAGCGGGCGTGGCTTTAATATCGACACCCTCAACGTCGGCCCAACCCTGGACGAGGGGACGTCGCGCATGACCATCGTCGTCCGCGGGGATGACGCCGTGCTGGACCAGGTAGTCAAGCAACTCAACAAACTGGTCGAGGTGATCGAGATCCAGGACTTCCGCGAGGGAGAATACGTGGACCGCGAGCTATTGCTCGTGCGGGTGAACGTGGACTCCAAGACCCGGGCTGAGATCATGCAGATATGCGACATCTTCCGTGCGAAGATCATCGACGTGCAGCATAAGAATGTCTCCATCGAGATCACCGGCGACGAGAGCAAGATCGATAAATTCCTGATGCTGATGGAGCCCTTTGGCGTCAAGGATCTGACCCGCACCGGGCGCGTTGCCCTCGCGCGGAAAGGGTAACCTTTTCCCGATTCGCAATTCCCGCTTCCGTTTCCTACCATCGCAACCCTTTTCCTCTAAAAAACCTATGCCTGCAAAGATCTACACCGACAAAGACGCCACCCTCGAACCCCTCAAAGGCAAAACCGCCGCCGTCATCGGCTTCGGTTCCCAGGGGCACGCCCACGCCCTCAACCTCAAGGATAGCGGAGTCAAGGTGATCATTGGCCTTTATCCCGGCAGCAAGTCGCGCGAGGTCGCGAAGGAGAAGGGCTTTGAGGTGCTGGATACCGCGGAGGCGGTGAAGCGGGGCGACGTGATCTTTGTCGCCGTGCCGGATACCCGCATCGCGGAAGTGTACGAGAAAGACATCGCGCCAAACCTAACCAAGGGGAAGACGCTGCTTTTCTCCCACGGCTTTGCGATCCATTTCAAGACCATCGTGCCGCCCAAGAACGTGGACGTCATCATGGTGGCTCCCAAGGGCCCGGGCCACATCGTGCGCCGCCAGTTCACCGAAGGCAAAGGCGTGCCGGCACTCATCGCCATTTATCAAAACGCGAGCAAGAAGGCGAAGAAGGTCGCGCTCGCTTGGGCCAAGGGCATCGGCGGGACGCGCGGCGGCGTTATCGAGACCTCCTTCAAGGAGGAGACGGAGACGGATCTCTTTGGCGAACAGACCGTGTTGTGCGGCGGCGTGACCGCCCTGATCCAGGCGGGCTACGAGACGCTGGTGGATGCCGGTTACCAGCCGGAGATGGCGTACTTTGAGTGCCTGCACGAGCTGAAGTTGATCGTCGATCTCATCAACGAGGCCGGCATCAGCGGCATGCGCTTCTCGATTTCCGAGACGGCCAAGTGGGGCGATGTCTCCGTGGGACCGAAGATCATCGACAAGAACGTCAAGAAGAGCATGAAGGGCGCTCTCAAGGACATCCAGAGCGGCAAGTTTGCCAAGGAGTGGCTCAAGGAGACGAAGACCGGTCGCAAGAAGTACGGCAAGCTGCTCAAGGCCGGCGAGACGCACCCGATCGAGAAGGTTGGCGAGCGGTTGCGCGGCCTGATGCCGTGGATTCAGCGCAAGAACATTCGCGGCGCCCAGGCGGCGTATTGATTCGCGGCGGAGCGTCGAGAGAGGGTTGCGATGAGCAAAAAACGGATCCTTCCTGCCCTGTTCCTGGCGGGTTCCGTCGGCTTCCTGGGGCTGCACCGGTTCTATGCGGGCCGGTACATTACCGGTTTGGTGCAACTGGTCTGTTTCGTGGCCGGGTTTATCCTGCTCAAGAATGATCTGGCGGGCATTCAGGCCGCGGTGCAAAACCTCAACCTCGAAGATTTGCAGGACTGGATACTCCAGCATCCGGTCCATCCTCTGCCGGTGATCCTGGTGGGCATCTCCTCCTTCTGGGCGCTGGGAGATTGCGTGATGCTCGCGGCACGCAAGTTCCGCGACGGACACGGCGAAGTGATGACGCGGTGGATGTAAGATTTCCAGAGAATCCCGCGCTTTGGGAGCGCGTCCGGCCCGAACGGCCAAGGCGTTCTCTCGTGCCGCCGGTTCCGCGTTCGGTCAATGTCCCGGGCTGGCCAAGCGATTTTCTTGTAACGAAAGGGGCCAGCCGTTATACGAAACCCGGGCAATGGAGTTTGCCCGCCCCGGGCTAGCCGGGGAAAACCGCCTGCATGCCAGCGCTGATGACTCCTGCCGACGTAGCCGTATTACGACGATAGGAACCATGTTTCGCAATTTACTCAATACTCTGTGCATCGGCGCCGGCGGGGCGATCGGCACCATTCTTCGCTTCTGGATCTCGGGCGTCATCGCCAATGCATTCGGCGAGCGATTTCCCACAGGCACGCTGGTGGTCAATATTACCGGCTCCATGATCATCGGATTCTTTTCCGCGCTCACGGGGCCTGAGGGCCGAATGATGGTAAAGCCGCTGGGACGCCAGTTCTTTATGATCGGCGTCTGCGGCGGGTACACGACGTTTTCCTCCTTTAGCCTGCAAACGCTGAATCTGGCTCGCGAGAACCAGTGGGGACTGGCTTGGCTCAATGCCGGCCTTTCGCTGCTTTTCTGCCTCCTTGGCGTCTGGCTCGGCTTTCTGGCCGGCGAATCCCTGAACCGCTAAAACCTCCCATGACTCTCCCATCCACCGGACAAATCCTGCGCATTTACATCGGCGAAAGCGACTGCTGGCATCACCAATCGCTATCCGAGGCGATTGTGCAGAAAGCGCGCGCGGCGGGCATGGCCGGGGCCACGGTGTTCCGCGGCGTCATGGGCTTTGGCGCGAGCAGCCACATGCATACGGCAAAAATCCTGCGGCTCTCGATGGATTTGCCGGTGCTCATCGAGATCGTGGAAACCCCGGAAAAAATCGCGGCTTTTCTGCCGGTGCTGGACGAGATGGTGACCGAGGGGCTGGTGACCATCGAGGACGTCCGCATTCACAAATACCGGGGCAACGTCCCTCGGGAGTGAATTTCTCAGCGGGCGAATCCCGCGATCAGCAGGTAACTCCAAGCGGCCAGGAAGGCCAGAGGCAGCAGCACCGGGGCGCTCCACCCGAGACGCATGATCCACCCGTCGCGGCCGATCGCGGGTAGCGAGGGATCCTGCCGGATCATCTGGCCGAGCAGACGCCGCCAGCGCCGAATTGCGACGGCGCCGCCAATGATGCCCAGCGCGATGAGCACACAACTGGTGATCGCCAGTAGCGGGATGAGCGGGAAATAGAAATCGTTGCGCGGACTGGGCAGCACCGGGCCACCGGTGCGATTGGCGATGGCCAGGGCGGTGAGCAAAAAAGCCTGCGAGGCAAAGAACCAATTGAGCCGCGTGCCCATCAGGGTATCCTCGTGCGCGATTTCGTCGCGCACCGCCTTGTAAGCCGCAAAATCAACCGGGCGGGACTGGCTCATGCGTGCATTCTGGCGGTGAGGGGAGTTGCGTCAAGCGGTCACGGCGCGGGCATTGGCAGCGGTGCATCGACCCTTGCCTACTTTTCTGGCAGCCTTTAGATTTGCCCTCCCGCTCTATGATAAATCCAGCAGTAACGATCTACGACACGACGCTCCGGGATGGCACCCAGGGCACCGGCATTTCGTTCTCCGTGCTGGATAAGATTCGGGTCGCGGAAAAACTGGACGCATTCGGCATCCATTACATCGAGGGAGGCTGGCCGGGATCGAACCCCAAGGACATCGCTTTCTTCGAGGAAGCGGCCCGGCGGAAATGGGCCAACGCGCGGATCACAGCCTTTGGCATGACGAGGCGGGGCAAACTGGCGGTGGAGGAGGATCCGCAGGTGCAAACGCTGCTGGATGCGCAAACCCCCGCGGTCTGCATCGTGGGAAAGACCTGGCCGCTCCACGTGACGGAGGTCTTCCAAGTTTCTCTGGAAGAGAATATCGCAATGATCGCCGATACTGTGCGGCACTTGAAGAAGCATGGGCGCGAGGTGCTTTACGATGCGGAACACTTCTTCGACAGCTACAAGGAGGACCCGGCCTACTCGATGCGCACCGTGCTCGCGGCTCGCGATGCCGGGGCGGATATGGTGGTGCTGTGCGATACCAATGGCGGATCGATGCCGGAGGAAGTGGGAAGCGTGACTGCGGCGGTAGTGAAGGAACTGGGCATCCCGGTTGGCATCCACACGCATAACGATTCCGGTCTTGGAGTGGCCAATGCGCTGGCGGCCTTGCGCGCGGGAGCAACCCAGGTGCAGGGGACGATCAACGGGTACGGTGAACGCGTAGGCAATTGCAACCTGATCACCGTCATCCCGAATTTGCAGTTGAAGATGGGCATTCCCGTGGCGCGGAACCTGGCCCAGTTGCGCGAGCTATCGCTTTTTGTCGATGAGATGGCGAATGTAGTCCACGACATCCGCGCCCCATTCGTCGGCGGCGCCGCTTTCACCCACAAGGGAGGGCTGCACGTGCATGCGGTGCAAAAGCTGGCGCGGACTTATGAGCACATCGATCCCGCTCTGGTCGGCAACCGGCAGAACATCGTCATTTCCGACATGTCCGGCCAGAGCAACATCCTGGCAAAAGCCGCATCCATGGGTTTTGACCTGAAGAAGGGAACGCCCGAGGTGGCGGATATACTCCAGCGTGTGAAGCAACTGGAGGCCGAGGGATACGAATTTGAAGCGGCGGAAGCATCGCTCTCGCTGCTGATCCAAAAGGTGCTCCGGCATCACCGGCCGATGTGGGAATTGCTGGAATATCACACCACGTTCCGCCGCTCGGGCTCGCTTGCATGCAATACCTGCGAGGCTACGGTGAAGCTGCGCGTCAATGATGTGAGCGAATATACGGTGGCGGAGGGCGACGGCCCCGTGAATGCGCTGGACGCGGCGCTTCGCAAGGCGTTGCGGCCATTTTATGCGCAGATCGATTCCGTGCGGCTGGAGGATTACAAAGTGCGCATCATCGGCGGGCAACTCGGCACGGGCGCGCGCACGCGGGTGCTGATCGTCTCGACGGATGGCAAGAGCAGTTGGGGAACCGTCGGCGTTTCCGATAACATCATCGAGGCAAGCTGGCTGGCGCTTACGGACAGCCTGGAGTACAAGCTGCTGGCGGACGAAGGATCAGCGGGCGCCCGCTAGAGATTCTGCGCGAACCTTAACGGAAAAGAATCGCGTTAGCGCTCAGATGCCCATCCCGAAGTGCAGCCCGAGCACGACGAGGGAGGCAATGATGCAGTAGAAGCCGAAGAATTTCCACTGGCCGCCCTCCAGCCAGCGGGAAAGCCACTTGAGCGCCAGCAGGCCTGCGATGAAGCTGAATACCATGCCCACAAGGCTCGGCGCCATCAGATGGGCGAGCGGGACGTGCCCACTGAGCTTGTTCGCCTCGATGAGGCGCTTGCCCTCTCGCTCGATCACCACCGGGGTCAGCACCACGGCCAGCGCGAAACTGAACTCCTCCAGCTTTCGCCTGGACAGGCCGAGAATAAGGCCGGCGGAAATCGTGGAGCCGGAGCGGGAAAAACCGCGAAACGGGAGGCAAAGCCCCTGCACGAGGCCGATCACGCAGCTATGGGGCAATTGAATTTCGCCGGCCTGGCGCGACCTGCCGGAACGGATGCCCGCGTAGATGATGAGGATGCCCACGGCAAAGAGCGCGGCCCCGATCAGCG
>DATAXI010000160.1:0-6338 GCA_036266845.1 Chthoniobacteraceae bacterium
CGACCGTGGGCGGATCGCCAGGGCGGAGGCGGCGGTAGATGTCCTTGAGAGCCTCTTCCTCGTCGTGAGCCGGGTCTTTCTTGAGGGACTTGATGATGGTGTCGTCATCCTTGGTATCCACCACCTTTACGCTCTTGAGGCCGAGGGCGATGACCTGGCGGACCGTGGCCTTGGTAAGGGGCTCGAAGGCGCGGGCGACGGTGATCTCGCCGTCGCGCACGTCGTTGATCAGGACCTTGGTGGCGATGTCCTCGTCCTCGAGCTTCTCGCTAAGCGCGAGGTCCTCGACCTTGTAGAAAAGCTTGATGATTTCCTCGTCCGAGCCGTAGCCGAGGGCACGGAGGAAGGTGGTGGCGAGGAATTTCCGGCGGCGCTTGCGGCGGTCGAGATAAACGTAGAGCAGATCGTTGGTATCGAACTGCACCTCGAGCCAGGAACCGCGATCCGGGATGATGCGGAAGGAATAGAGCTTTTTGCCGTTCAGATGCAGCGAGGACTCGAACGCGATGCCGGGCGAGCGATGCAACTGGGAGACGACCACGCGCTCGGCTCCGTTGATGACGAAGGTGCCCTGCGGGGTCATGAGCGGGATTTCACCCATGTACACTTTCTCTTCCTTGACGCCTTTTTCTTCCTTCAGGCGGAAGGTCACGTGAAGCGGGGCGGAAAAGGTCTGGCTCTCGCGCTGGCAATCAAGGGCGCTCATCTTCGGGTCGCCGATATCGTAGGAGACGAAATCGAGGACGATTTTCTCGTCGTAGCTCTCGATGGGGAAAACCTCCTTGAAAACGGCCTGAAGGCCGACTTCCTGGCGCTTGGAAGGCGGGATATCCTTCTGGAGGAACTCGACGTAAGAGTTGAGCTGGACCTCGATGAGGTTGGGCGGCTCCGCCGCTTCTTTGAGTTTACCGAAGTAGATTCGCTCGGACATGATGGAGTATGGTGGTTTTTTGCCTTGTCCGGCTTGCCATTCCCCGGGAGGGGAGCCTGCCAGACAAGGCGGGGTCGGTTACCGTTCGGAGGTGATTGGGACGACAGGACGAAAAGACGGAGAAAACGAAAGCCATGCGGCCCAAAAGGGCGCGGCCTTCGTTTTCTCCGTCTTGGCGGGTGTCAGGAAACTCAGGATGCTCAGGTGAATCCCCTCAAACTATTTTCGAGGGGCAGGGAAGCTATTACAAAAAATGGCGCGCGGCAAGAGATATTTTCTCCGCCGCAGCGCTCGCGGTGGGATTTTGAACCACGGACAACACGGATGACACAGACGGAAGGCGAACGAACGCGTTCCCCGGGGCGTTTCGGCCCCGGCCCATTGCTGGAATATATTTGTGAAAACCCGTGTAATCCGTGGTCAAAAACTTTGAGATTACTTGATCTCGACCTTGGCGCCGGCCGCTTCGATCTTTTTCTTGATCTCTTCGGCTTCTTCCTTGGTGACGCCTTCCTTGACCGTCTTGGGGGCGCCCTCGACCAGGGCCTTGGCCTCGGCGAGGCCCAGCCCGGCGACTGCGGCGCGGACTTCCTTGATGACGGCGATCTTGTTGCCGCCGGTCTCCTTGAGGATGACATCAAAGGCGGTTTTCTCCTCGACGGCAGCCGGAGCGGCGCCGGCGGGTGCACCAGCGGCGGCAACCGCGACAGGCGCGGCGGCGCTGACGCCCCACTTGGTCTCGAGGGCTTTGACGAGGTCGGCAACCTGCAGGACGGTGAGGCTGCTGAGTTCTTCCACTAACGTATTGGTATCGGCCATATGCTTGGATCGGTATCATCGCGCACCGGAGCACCGGCGCATTTGAGGGAGGCTGCCGCCTTCCCGATGAGGAACCATTGGTTTTGGTTTCTTGTGGTTTTTCTGCGGACCCGTTTGAGCTGCCCCAAATGGACCCGCGGAAAGTCTGGAAATATCTCCGGATTACTAGGAAGCGGCGGTTTCGCTCTCTTTCTCGACCTTCGCCTGAAGCAGGCGGGCGAGCGAGGCGCCGGGCTCGTTGAGGATGCGGACGAGCGAGGTGGCGGGGGTCTGAAAGAGGCCAAGGAGCCTGGCCAGGAGAACCTCGCGGGAAGGCAGATCGGCAATCGCCTTGATCTCGTCGCTGCTGACGACGGCCCTGTCGATGATGCCGAGCTTGACGACCGGCTTCTGGAACTCGCCGACAAAGGTCTTCACGATCTTTGCGGCGGCGGCGACGTCCTTATCGCCCAGGATGATGGCGGTCTGGCCTTTCAGATCGCCCAGCTCCGGGAGGCCGGCATCCTTGGCGGCCTTGCGCAGGAACGTGTTCTTGACGACGTGGCAGCGGGCGCCGGCGCCGGCGAGGCGGGTGCGCAGCTCGCTGAACTGATCGACGCGGAGGCCGGTGTAATCGGTGACGAAGAGGAACGGGGAGGCGTTGAGCTTGCCCAGCAAATCTTCGACGACGGTGGCTTTTTCAGGTCTCATGGCTTGGATTTGCTAAGGGTTAGGCTTTGAGGAAGGGGCTGGGGTCCACCCGCATGCCGGGGAGCATGGTGGCGCTGAGGGTGACGTTCTCGATGAAGGCGCCCTTGGCGGTGGCGGGGCGGGCCTTGGCGACGGCCTCGATGACGGCGGCGCCGTTCTCGGAGAGCGCGGAGGGATCGAAGGAAAATTTGCCGACCGGGACGGCGACGTTGCCGTTCTTGTCCAGCTTGAACTCGACCCGGCCCGCTTTCACTTCCTTGACCGCCTTGGCGGTATCGTCGGTGACGGTGCCGGTCTTGGGGTTGGGCATCAGGCCGCGGGGGCCGAGCACCTTGCCGAGCTTGCGGACCTCCGCCATGGCGGCGGGGGTGGCGATTGCGACGTCGAAAGCCTGGAAACCTTCCTGACACTTTTTCACCATGTCCTCAAATCCGACGAACTCCGCGCCGGCTTCCCGGGCGGCATTGGCGGCGGCGCCGGTGGCGAAGACGAGGACGCGGACGGCCTTGCCGGAGCCATGCGGGAGCGGGCAGGTGCCGCGGACCATCTGGTCGGATTGCTTGGGATCGACGCCGAGCCGGAAGGAAAGTGTGACCGTCTGGTCGAACTTGGTGGCCGGGAGGCTCTTGAGGAGGCTGACAGCCTCGGAGAGCGGGTAGGTTTTCTTGCCGTCCACCTTCTCGGCGGCGGCGCGATAGCGTTTGCTTCTGTTGGTAGCCATATCTGTTTGCAGTTCAAGCGCCCCGGCGTGCATCGATATCGATTGGGACGGGGCTCCTGCGGTTTTAGGTTGTTTTTTGCGCCACTCCCCGGAAAACGGGACGAGCGGGAGGGTGGAGGCTAGCCACCGGGGTGCGATTGTCAATTAATTTTTAGATTTTCCAGCGAATGATTTCAAGGAAGCGAAATGCCGCCGATTGCCGCCAATCACCGCGGTCCCCTCGCCTCTCCGCGTGAAAATTTTGCGCAAATCAGCAGCGCGATCAGGGTCCCGAGCCAGACGGAGGTCAATACGTCGGAAAGATGGTGCGCATTGAGCAGGATGCGCGATGCGGCGACGCAGCCCGCCAGGAGGGTCGCCAGTGGCGCCAGCGCCCAGCGGCGGAAGTACCAGAGCGGGAAAACGCAGGCGATGGCGACCGCCGTATGAGCCGAGGGAAAGGAGGAAAAACGATACTGGCCGGCAATCCAGTGGCCGTGATTGATCATGCCGTACCAGCCGGCGGGCACCCGGGCATTCGGCCGGGCGCGCCCGCTCACGAAGCGAAAAATATTGGCCGCGATGCCGCCGGCGATGGCGCACCCGAGCATTACAAGCAGGAGACGGCAGGAGCGCTTGAGGATTTTCGCGATTAGCAGGAGCAGGAGGAGGAGCGCGACGATGGGCGGAAAATCGCCCCAGCGGGAGAAAAACAGCGCGGCGGCATGCAGGGCGGGGTCCTCATGCGCGGCGACCCAGGCGATGACGAAATCGTCAAACCGGAAGGAGATTGCGCAGAGGATGGCGCCGGCGGCAAAGAGGCCGAGGGTTGATTTTTTGATTTTCAAATATTCCTCCGGTTCAAAAACCACTGGCAGCGCCGATGCAATTCTGAATGATTGGCACGATGTCGAGGCTCTTTCTGTTGTTTGCGGCGCTGCTGGCGATTTATGTGATCGGCGATTGGGCGCTGCCGTTGATCGACCGGGACGAGCCGCGATTCTCCGAGGCGTCGCGGGAAATGCTGGAGCGGAGGGATTTCATTGTCCCTTATTTCAACAACCAGGTGCGTTTCGACAAGCCGCCGCTGATTTATTGGCTTCAGGACGGGGCTTACCTGATCTTTGGGGAGAATGAATTCGCGGCCCGGCTGCCGAGCGGGATTTGCGCGGCGCTGGCGGCGGTGTTTGTGGCGGTCTGGGGGCGGCAGCTTTACGGGGAGAAGATCGGGATCCGCGCGGGCATCATGTTCGGGCTTTGCCTGCAAACGATCGTCCACGCGCACGCGGCGGTGGCGGATATGCCGATGATCGCCGCGAGCATCGCCGCGGCCTGGGCGGGATGGAATTGGCTGACGGCGCCTCAAAAACGCTGGCGCTGGTGGCTGGCATTCTGGGGGCTGCTGGCAATCGGGTTCCTGGCCAAGGGGCCGATTGCGTGGGCGCCGATCGGGATGGCGGGCTGGGCGGCTGGGCGGATGAGGCGTGAGCAACGGCCCTGCGCGGTGGGATGGATGGCCGGGATCGTGGTGATGCTGGCGCTGGTGGGCATCTGGGGCATCCCGGCGTTGATCATGACCCATGGCCAATACGCGGCGGTGGGGCTGGGGAAGCATGTGGTGATGCGGACGGTGGCGCCCATGGAGGGGCATGGAGCGCGCTCGTGGTGGAGCTATGCGGTGACGTTTCCCTATTATTTCCTCACGGTGTGGCCGAGCTTTTTCCCGTGGTCGATCTGGCTGGCTCCGGTGACAATCGCGTACTGGAAACGGCGCAAGGAATGGGCGCCGCACGAGGCTTACCTGATCGCAGGGGTGGTGCTGGTGTTCGGCATTTTTACGCTGAGCGCGACGAAGCTGCCGCATTACACGCTGCCGGCGTTCCCTTACATGGCGCTGCTGCTTGCGGCGTGGTGGGGAGCGGAGCGCGAGGCGGCGTTCCGGCGGGCGGCGGCGGGGATGGCCGCTTTTTCCCTGGCGCTGGAGCTGGTGGCGTTCCCGCTGACGCGGCGCTATTTTGCATCGCAGCAGATTTACGATGCGGCGCGGCAATCTCTGACGCCGGGGATGGAGCTGGCGACGGTGGAGTACCATGAGCCGAGCCTGGTGTGGCTGTTCCGGCGAAGAATCCATGGTTTCCAGACGCAAATGGACTGGAAAGCGGCGGACCACTGGATGCACGAGCCGGGGCCGCGCGTGTGCGTGCTGCCGACGGCGATGGTGCGCAAGAGCTTCCGGAGATTGGACCCCGCATGGCGGGAGGTGAGGGCGAGCGGGTACGATGTGGCCAATGGGCGGAAGTCGGATCTGACGGCGATTCTTAAAATGTAGTCAGAAAAATTGGGGTTTTGGCACGAAATGAGCAGCCTGAGGGCTCTTTTATGACCAGCAGCCCAGCAGTGACGCCAGTAATCGCTCCCACGACCGAAGCACCGGTCCGTAAACGCATTCTTGTGATGGATGATGAGGCTTCCATCCTGGAATTAACTTCCCGGATGTTGGGTAGCCACGGCTTTGAGGTGGTGAAATCCACGAGCGGCGATATCGCGGTAACGCTCTACCAGGAGGCGATGGCGGCGGGGAATCCTTTTGCGGCGGTGATTCTGGACCTGACGGTGCCGGAGGGCCTCGGCGGTTTCGATGCGTTCCAGGCGATCAAGAGTTTTGATCCCGGGGTGAAAGCGATCCTCTCGAGCGGTTATTCCCACGAGCCGGTGGTGCTCAATTACAGGGATTACGGCCTCGCCGGGGTTGCGCCGAAGCCGTACAAGGTGAAGGAGTTGATCGGCACCGTGCAGGGTGTGGTGGACGGGACGATTTAGCCGGTTGTGCCGGGCGGGTGCCGGGTTTGGTGGGGCGGGGACGGTTCCGATTTGCCGAAAAGGTTTGTCGGCCGGCTTTTTCTCCGGGAGAGGTTATTCCGCTCCGGGAGCAACTATAAGGAGGCAACTGCGGCCGTGGGTTTGAGGCGCGCCTTTGGCGCTTGATCCGTTTTCGTGCCTGTACCCAGGGCTTTGCCCTGGGCTGGCCTGAGGACGGGCCTTTGGCCCTCGCTGATTCGCGGCGAAACCGCGAGAGTTGAGTTCGCCAATCGCGGCGGACTATCGCGGCGGACTATCGCGGCGGACTATCGCGGCGGACTATCGCGGCGGACTATCGCGGCGGACTATCGCGGCGGACTATCGCGGCGGACTATCGCG
>DATAXI010000199.1:0-19557 GCA_036266845.1 Chthoniobacteraceae bacterium
CGAAATCATCGCCCTGCATGAACGTTTCCGGGAGATTAAGCACTCGGTCAATAATACCATTGCCGTTTTCATGGCCCTGTCTGAGCTAGCCCAGCGGAATCCAACTCATTACGAGAAGCTTACGCAGGCCATCCTCACCCGCTGCCCGGACATCGTGAACCAGTTGCAGGGGTTTCAGCAGGAGATCATTTCGAAGGTAAAGCCGAGCGAAGCCACAAAGCCGCCCCCTCCCATGTCCGGGCGCCTGTAAAGGGGGAGGAAAACGAGGCCGGGAAAGCGCCTTTAACCACTAAAAGAGCCCGCGTCGGGCCGGTTTTTATCAAAAAATCGGCCCTTTTTTGTCCCCGGCACTCAAAAAAGGGGGAAAAGCGGGTAACTTTTGGGAGCGGGGCGCGGTCAGGTAAAAGGCGTGAATTTTCTCTGTAAACGTCCCGTCCAACCAACCAAGACGGGGGGCATGAAAACCGCTCAGTAAATACACGGTAAATACTTTGAACAAAACGCATCCAACCCTGTCGAATCTAACGTAAAATTTAACGGCATTAACCATTTTCCCGCCGTCCATACCCCGAGGCGAGCGAGCGGCCACCGCCAAACGAATCCAATACAGAAACCCAAACCACAAACAGGAGCACGGTAAAACGTGCAACTTCCATGGCCGTTGACGACACAGAATCAGGCATTAAAATTTACCTCAGGGAGATTGGGCAGATCGCCCTCTTGACCCCGGCTGAGGAAATTGAACTGGCCGCCCGTATCAAGAAGGGCGACAAGGAGGCGCGCGCCAAGATGATCCGCGCAAATCTGCGCCTCGTTGTCAAAATCGCCCACGATTACAATAACCTGGGGCTTCCGCTCCTCGACCTTATCTCCGAGGGCAATATCGGCCTCATGAAGGCTGTCGAGCGCTTTGACCCTGCCAAGGGCGGCAAACTCTCCACCTATGCCGCATGGTGGATCAAGCAATCCATCAAGCGCGCGCTGGCCAACCAGAGCAAAACCATCCGGCTGCCCGTACACCTGGTGGATAAAATATCCAAGATGCGCCGCGTAGCGCTCCAGATGAGCGAGGAACTGGGCCGCGAACCCACCGACGAGGAGCTGGCCGAAGAAGTCGGCATGGCCTCCGCGAAGGTATCGCAGCTCAAGACGGTTTCCATCCGTCCCGCCTCCCTGGATGCGCCCATCAGCGACGACGACACCACCGAGTTCGGCGAGATCGTGGGGGACGAGGAGGCGCTGACGCCTTTCGAGCACCTCCGCGACCAGAACCTGCGGGACGAGGTGGCGGAGCTGATCGCCGTGCTGGACGATCGTGAGAAGAAAATCATCTTCTCCCGCTTCGGCCTCGACGGCGGCAAGCCGAAGACCCTCGAGGAAGTGGGCCGCAAGTTCGGCGTCACCCGCGAGCGCATCCGGCAGCTCCAGAACATCGCCCTCATGAAGCTGCGCCGGGCTCTTCAGAAGAAAGAAAAGCCATCCGAATTCTTACACAGTGTGAGCTGAGGACGTAAAGAAAGCTCACAGCTAATCCAAAACGGGGCGCGCCACCGCAAGGGGACGCGCCCCGCTGGTTTTTCCGGGTGCGCGTTTCGTTTTTCATCTCCAGTCTTCCCCCGATTTTCTTCCGGCCGCTGATGTGGCGACTCTGCCCCGTTCCCGGCCTCGCTTCCTTCTGTTCAAGCTCCCTCCATCTGTCTAATCAGTGGCTCGGATGTCCAAAGTCAGCAGCGCAATCAGCCGCGAATGGGCCGCTTATGGAAGCGCGGTCCGCTCGGCACAAGTCCGGGAAACCGCCCGCTGGTGTCTGCCCGCGCTCATCGTCGGGTTCATCTTGCGCGCCGCTTTGGAAATCCATTTCCCCTACGGATATTTCCAGGGGGATTCGCCGGATTTTCTTTTAACCGCCGACCGCTTCGTCCGGTTTCACGCCCTCGTATTACACGGGAAGAAAACCTTTCTGGCCCCCGTTCTCTTCACCATTCCCTTCCTGATCCATGTGCCGGCGCTCATCCTCATCCCCGTGGCGCAGCATTTGGCCGGGCTCGGCGCCACCCTCGCGGCGGGCGGTTTGGTGCGATGCTGGTTCCGCCATTGGAAATGGTTCATCATTCCGGTCACGCTTCTGTACACGGCCAATCCCGCGATGCTCTGGTTTGAGCATGCGCTTTTGGCTGAGCCCCTTTACCTGGATTGCGCCACGCTCCTCGCCCTGGCCGGGACGCTCTTCGCGCTCAATCCCACAGTGCGGCGCATGGCGTGGCTGATCGCCGCCCTCTTTTTTACCGCCGGCTCGCGGCCGGAAGGGAAGCTCTACGTCGCCCTGGGCCTGGGTTTGGTCGCCCTGGCCTGCCTGGGAAACTGGAAGCGATGGCTGCGCCGGATGGCGGTGATGCTGGCCGCCGCGGCAGCCATCTGGATGTGCAGCCGCAGCACGCAGGCGGGACTTTTGCTTTACGCGACCGTCCTGCCGCTCGCGCCCCAGGTTTCCACAGTCGCCCCCGGCGTGGAGCAATACCTCGCGCCGCTCCGCCAGGCCGCGGCGGACGATACGGTGCGGACCAGCCTGAACCATGTCGAAAAAGCCGCCAACACCGCGCTGAAAGCCTACCTGGAGGCAAAGGGGGCGCCCAGCGACGATCCCCACGTAAACGCACTCGCCCAAAAACTGGCCGTGGAGGCGATCCGCCACCGCCCGGCGCCTCTCCCGGCCATCGCGAAGAACAAATTCCTCCTCACCTGCCGCTTCAGCGGCGCTCGCGGCTATGCCGATACCAGCGGCGGCTTCACCCCGTTCTGGATTTACGATAAGCAGGCGGAGTCCCTGGCGCGCCGCGGCCTGATGCTGCCGCTCATGCGGGGGCTCACGGGCCGCGATTTCCAGTCGGAGGCGGGAATCCCCGCATTCCTTCATGAGAAATACCGGCCCCTCTCGCCGGATTGGTTTACCCCGTACCAAAAGGCCTGGAGCCGCATCACCCTCGGCCTGCAATGGGGCGGGCACGGTGCGGACAAGCGCTTCATCCCCGGCTGGCCGGCGTTCTGGCTGGCGGGGATCGCCGGCATGGTCGCGGCACTCATTCCCCGGGATCGCCTCTGGCGTTTTCACCTGCCCTGGGTCGCGACGATGGCGGGCGTCTGGTTTGCCGTGATGCTGACCGGCGTCGTCAACCCCCGTTACCGGTTCGTCTTCGAGCCATTCGTAATGTTGTACGCATTTCTATTGGTCGATTTCCTCTGGAGCGCCGCCGCTTCGCTCGCTAGTCTGCGCAGTTCCGCCCAACCATGACGAAGTCGCTTACCATCGGCATCCCCTGTTACAACGAGTCCCTCACCGTGGGAAAGGTGGTGACGGATTTTCACCGCGTTTTCCCCGAGGCGCGCATCCTCGTCATCGACAACGCCAGCACGGACAACACCGCTGAGCTGGCGCGCACCGCCGGCGCCGAGGTCGTCAACGAGCCCCGCAAGGGCAAGGGCTATGCCGTCCAGCGGCTCTTCAGCATCACGGAGTCGGACTACCTCATCATGGTGGACGGGGATGATACCTATCCCGCCGAGGAGGCGCCCAGGCTCATCGCCCTCGCCGATTCCGAGGTTTGCGATACCGTCGTCGGACGCCGCACCAGCAGCGAGCAGGCCGCCTTCAAGACCACCCACACCTGGGCCAATAACGCCCTCTGCAAGATCATCGAGTTTCTCTTTGCCGCCCAATGCGGCGATCTCTTCTCCGGTTACCGCCTCTTTACCCGGGCCTTTTACCGGAACGTCCCAATGCTCGCAAAAGGCTTCGAGGTGGAGACGGAACTGGCCATCCAGACGATCGACAAAAGCTTCATCCAGCGCGATGTCGATATCGCCTTCCGGAGCCGCCCGGAGGGGTCATTCTCCAAGCTCAACACCTTCAGCGACGGCTTCCGCGTCATCCGGGTGATCATCACCGTGGTCAAGGACTTCAAGCCGATGCTCTTTTTCTCCTGGATCGCGCTGATCTTCTTCATCCTCTCCATCGTGGCGGGCGCTTTTCCCATCGCCGATTACCTCCGCATTCGCTACGTGATGCACGTCCCCCTCGCCATCCTTGCCACCGGCCTGGATATGCTCGCCGCGCTGGCCCTCGTCTGCGGCTTCATCCTGGACACCATCGTCCGCTACGACCGCGAGCAATTTTACCTTCGCATGCGCGACTTCAAAGACGCGCCGCGGTAGAATACCCACTCGTCAATTCTCATGGGTTCGGCTTCGTGCCTTCGCGCCCACCCGCCACTTCCTTGATAACGTCCATAACCCATCCCGTACTGTGGACCCGGCTCCCTTCTGTAAGCCTTCCGTCACCCGCTTGTGACATCGTTTTGCATTGCCAACCGTGCCGGGCGATGGTGATTTGACCCTCCCAATTTCAATATTATGAGCCAGCAGCAATCCAAGGCCAATACCGAGCGCATGGAGAAAATCGTCAGCCTCTGCAAGCGCCGCGGCTTCGTTTTCCAATCCAGCGAGATTTACGGCGGGCTCAATGGCTGCTGGGATTACGGCCCCCTGGGTGTGGAGTTAAAGCGAAACCTGAAAGACTACTGGTGGCGCGTGATGGTGCGGGAGCGGGATGACATCGTCGGGATGGATGGCTCCATCCTCATGAATCGCACGGTCTGGAAGGCAAGCGGCCACGAGGAAACCTTTACGGATCCCATGGTCGATTGCCGGCAGTGCAAGGCCCGGATGCGGGCGGACCAGCTTCCGGATAAGGATGGCGTGCGATTTTGCCCAAACTGCGGGAGCCGCGACCTGACCGAGGCGCGCGCGTTCAACCTGATGTTCGAGACCTACGTCGGGGCAACGCAGGATGAGTCCTCCAAGACCTTCCTGCGCCCGGAGACGGCGCAAGCCATCTTCGTCCAATTCAAGAATGTGCTCGAAGTATCCCGCAAGAAGCTGCCATTCGGCATCGCGCAGATCGGCAAAGCGTTCCGCAATGAGATCAATCCCCGCAATTTCACCTTTCGCTCGCGCGAGTTCGAGCAGATGGAGCTGGAATACTTCTGCGCGCCCAGCCAGGGGCGGGAGTTGCTCGATTATTGGCTCCAACAGCGGCTGAAGTTCTACGAGAACATCGGCCTCCCGCGCGAGAAACTGCACGTGCACGAGATTCCCGCCGAGGAGCGCGCCTTTTACTCACAGGGGACCTATGACATCGAGTTCGAGTTTCCCTTCGGCATCCAGGAGCTTGAGGGCGTCGCCTACCGCACCGATTACGATCTGACGCAGCACATCAAGGTAAGCGGGAAACCGCTCGATTACTTCGATGAGGAAACCAAGGAGCGTTTCGTGCCGCACGTGGTCGAGCCGAGCGCCGGCGTGGACCGCACCGCGCTGGCTCTCATTTGCTCCGCGCATGACGAGGAGACCGTGACGGATGAGAAAGGCAAGAGCGAGACGCGCACCGTTCTCCGCTTCCACCCTCGCATCGCGCCCATCAAGGCCGGCATCTTCCCGCTGCTCAAGAACAATGAACAACTGGTGGCGAAGGCGCGCGAGATCGTCGCGCTCCTCCGTCCGCACATGATGGTATTTTACGATGAGAGCGGCGCGATCGGGCGGCGCTATCGCCGGCAGGATGAAATCGGCACACCGTTCGGTGTCACGGTCGATTTCGATACGCTGGGCGAAAAAGGCGATGAGTTGAAAGACACCGTCACCCTGCGGCATCGCGACAGTATGAAGCAGGAGCGGGTGCCGCTCAAAGACCTGCCCGGACTCCTCTTGCCGCAGGTCCTCTGAGGCAATTCGTATGAAGCTGGCGGCCGCGTTGTTTTGTTTCCTGCTGCCGCTGGCGGCGTTTTCGGCGCCGGAGCGCTTTTACATCGGCGTTTACACCGGCCCCGGAAAGGGCGAGGGCATTTATACATGCACCCTGGATTCGGTTACGGGCCGGCTCGGTCCCGTCACGCTTGCCATCAAGGCGAATAATCCGGGATACCTTGCGCTTTCCCCGGATGGCTCGCACTTATACTCCGTAACCTCCGACGATGGCGGCTCCGCCGCGGCCTATTCCTTTGGGAAAAACGGTACACTCACGCTGCTTAATCACGTCTCCGCCGGCGGCCCGGGTACCTGCCACATCAATGTCGATGCCGCGGGAAAAAATGTATTGGTGGCAAATTACTCCGGCGGAAACATCGGCTGTATCCATCTCAAGGCGGATGGCAGCCTCGGCGCGCGCACATCGGCTGCCAGTTTCACCGGTTCCGGGCCGGACCCGGTGCGGCAGACAAAATCTTACGCGCATTTCATCTGCACGGACGCCGGCAGCCAGTTTGTCTATTCCTGCGATCTCGGTTCCGACCATGTTTGGATATATCACTTCGATGCGGACAAGGGGCAATTCCAGGCGCTTGCCGGGAAGCAGGGAATAGTGCCGCCCGGCAGCGGGCCGCGCCACCTGGTCTTTGGTCCGGGGCAGAATTTTGCCTACGTGAATGGCGAGATGGGACGCAATGTCACCGTCTTTAGCCGGGATAAAACGACCGGCGGGCTCACGCCCGTCGAGACTCTCTCGCTCGTGCCGGGCAAGGGCCCGGAAAACGGAGTTACCACGGCGGAAATCCGGCGTTCGGGGAACTGGCTTTATATCTCGAGCCGCGGCGATGATATCCTCGCGGTATTCAAGATCGGCGCGGATGGGAAACTGACATTCATTGAGGATGTGCCGTCCTTGGTGAAATTCCCCAGAGGCCTCAATATCGATCCCACCGGCCATTGGCTGGTCGATGCCGGCCAGAACGACGGTAAGATCGCGGTATTCTCGATGGATCAGAGTACGGGAAAACTTACCGCGACCGGCGCTACCGCAACCGCTCCTTCCGCCGTGGATGTGTTATTTGTCCCAGGCAGATAAATTACTGTAACTCCGGGGCCCGGTTGCGCTTGTCGGGAGTAAAGGTGCCGCGTTCCTTCATTAACTCGTCCGCAAGGTCGTAGAGAGGCTTGAATCCTTTTTCAGCCGCATCCGCGAGGAAGATGGCGACGCGGCCATTTCCGCTGGTGCGGTGGAAGGTATGAGTCCCCGCCGCGAGCCAGACTGGTCCGGTGTAAGGCTTGCCGTCTAACTCGCCCGCGAGCGTGCCGGACTCCGTGGTGACGGCGTATTGCTGCGGGATGACGACGTCGAAACGATCAGTGCCGCCGGAGGCGTCCCTGCCAATGATCTTGCCGAGCACGCCAAGATCGCGCGTGTTCGGATCGCAAGGCAGATAGTTGTGTTCAATGAATTGCGAGGCGAGCGAGCCCTCCTTGCCGATGACGAGAGAGCAGACTTTCGTGCCGGTTTCCGTCAGGCGTTGCGGGATGGTTTTGCCATGGATGAGGCCAAGACGGAAGCGGGCCTTCGTGATGGGCTCCAGCACCCAGTAATAAGCGCGCCGCCGATAGACATAATCGCCCTTGTCGTCCATGACAAAGTCATCCGGCCTGGTAAGCGCCAGAACGTCGGCAATATTATGCGTGGTAACCTGCATGCGATCCTCGCGGATGTTATGATAGTGATAAGTGAACGCGAGATTCCCGAGCGCGAGAGCCGGGACTCCGTAAGTCCAGAAGAGTTGGTGCAACCGCTCGCCGCGCAGAGCTTTTCCGGCGAGGATTACGAGCGGAAAGAGAGAAAGCGGAATGAGCGGAACATAAGGCAGATCATCCTCGCGCGTAATATCCGGCCAGTAACTCATGAGAATGAATACGAAGAACCATGGCATCAGCAGAATGAGCGCGCGGCGGATGGCGAGCGAGCGGATGGGAGTCTGGCGGAAGATGAGCCATGCGTAGGCCGCCAGCAGCGGGACGGAGAGCGGGAAATACCATTGATGCAGGGAAAAGTTACCCCACCGCTTGAGGCCCGGCACCATGTTGTGGGCGATCACGCAGTAATACATGCTCCAAAAGACACCGCGCTTCACGAAGTAGAGAATCACCAGGATCGACGGGATCAGCATGGCGGCGGCGCCCACCGCCAGTTTTGCCACGCTGGGGCCCAGCCGCTGGCGCTCTCCCCGCAGCCACCCGATGCCGAAGGCGACGGCCGCCGAAGCGCCGAGCGCCACTACCAGCGGCACGCTTTTTACCGATACGGCGCCGGATAAGCCGATCAGAAGCGCCGAAAGGAACGCCCGCCGGAAGGTAAACTCACCGCCGGCCAGGACCATGAGTCCCAGGAGCCAGAACGCCGCCCAAAGTTGATCGGTGCGGAACTCCGTGGAGGTGTAGAAGAACTTATACGCCGTGGCGGCGAAAAGCGCGGACCAGAGCGCGGCGCGGCGCGAGTAAAGCGATTCCGTCAGCCGGTACACCGCAAAGAGAGAGATAAAGTAGAACGGCAGGAGAACCCAGCGCAGGCAGATCATGATATCCGCGCGCTCGCCGAAGAACGCCATGACCGGCGCGCACAGCATCTGGAAGAGCGGCATGTGATTGTCGAAGACATCGCGGTATTGCAATTGCCCGGTAACCCAGCTCCAGACTACGTGCGCGTGCTGGGTCTCGTCTGAGTCCGAACGAAAGTGCTGAATTGCGAGTACCTTCAGCGCGAGCGTGAGCGCGATCAGCACAAGGAAGGCAATGCGCTCGAATCCGCGCGGCGGCAGCCAGCTATCGGTCGAGCCCGGGTTCTGCTGTGGCGAGTAGTGCATGGCTATTTGTTGCGTGCGTGCTCCGCGGCGATCATTTTAAGCGACTGGTTGAAGAGCGGATGGAAACCGGCTGCCGCGGCGCGATCCAGAAATATCGCAGCTCGCCCGGAGCCGCCGGTGCGGTGGAAGGTATGATGCCCGGCGTTCAATTCCACCGGGCCGGAATAAGGCGTTCCATCCAGCGTCCCCTGGGTATCGCCGGATTCGCTGACCACCGCATACCGGCCGGGGATCGCCACCTCGAAGGAAAACGTGCCGTCCGGCGCGGGATTTGGCAGGACCTTGCCCAGCACGCCCACGTCGAGCGCCAGCGGATCGAACGGCATATAATTGGAGACCACAAAGAGACTGGCATCAGGCAGCAGATGCGCGGCATAGAGGTAACAGACGCGCGGGCTGTATTGCACCAGTTTGTCCTGGAGGCGGTCGCGGATCAGGCCCATGCGAATGCGGGCCCGAGTAACGGTTTCGATGACCCAGTAGTACGGGCGCGGGCGAAAGATGTAATCCCCCTTTGCATCCATCACCATCTCGCCCGGATGCGTCAGCCGCAGCACGTCGCGCAGGCCTTCCGTGGTGCCCTTCACGCGGTCATTGCGCAGCGGGTTGGCGTTCCATGTCCAGAGAAGCTCGGCAAAGCAGAGCGCCGGCAGGCCGTAACTCAAAAAACGGCGGCGCCGCTCCGCGCTGCGGACCAGAGAATCCAGCAGGATGAATACCGGCGCCAGCGCGAGCGGGAGGAGCGGGGTGTCTGGGAGGTTATCCTCCCGCGTCAAATCCGGCCAGTAGCTCAGGAGCAGCGCCAAATAGAGAAACGGCGTGAGCAGAACGAAGGTCCGCCTGATCGCAAGTCCGGTGTCCCGGGTCTGGTGGAAGATGAGGCCGGCGTAGGCCGCCATGCACGCGACACCGAGCGGAAAATCCCAGAAATGGAGCGAGAAATGCCCCCAGCGTTTGAGGCCAGGGACCATGTTATGATCGATGACGCAGTACCGCATGATCGGCAGCGCGCCCTGCCTCCAAAAATAGAAGACCAGCGCCGCCGGCGGAATGACGCCCACCGCCAGAATCACCAGCAGCCGCACGCCCGATCCCATGATCCCGGTCCGCCAGCCGCGCGCCAGCGCATAGGCCATTGCGATGATCGTGGCTGTCAGCAGAGCGGCCACCAGCACCACGGTCTTGAGCGATACCGCGGCGGCCAGCCCCACCATCAATCCAAAGGCCGCCGCCCTGCCCACCGTAAAGCGCCCGCGTGCGGCCACCGCCAGCGCCAGCAGCCAGAATGCCGCCCATAGGTCGTCCGGGCGGAACTCCGTGGAGGTATAAAAGAACAGCGGCATCGCCGCCGCGGCCAGAGCGGCCCATGGGGCGATGCGCCGGGAGAAAAGCGTCTCCGCCAGGCTGTAAACGGCCCAGAGACAGAGCCCGAAGATCGGCAGAATCGCCACCCGCAATTCCGGGATGATATAGGGCGTCTCTCCCAGCAGACGGAAGAGGGGCGCGCAGAGCATCTGGAAAAGCTCCATGTGATTATCGAAGAGGTCCCGGTAGGGAAGCTGTCCGGTGGCCCAGCCCCAGACGATATGGGCATGTTGCGTCTCGTCGGAGTCCACACGGTAATGCAAGATGGCCAGCGCTTTCATCACCAGCACCAGCGCCGCCAGACCGTAGAAGGCCTTGCGCTCGAAGCCGGCTGGCGGCAGGCGGCGCGCGTCCTCAAGGCTGGAAGTTTGGGTCATCGGTTCGGTTACGGCGGATGAAAAAGGGGAGGGGGAGCGTTAACCGCTTCCGCGGATGGGCGCAAGCCGGCACCGGGTAATATTTCGGACTCGTAAACGTGGCGAAACCGCCAGACTTTTCCTCGACTGACAAGTAGATTGGACGTATCGTAAGACCGGCTTTTACCTGTAAGGCCTTTAACCCCACCCCATCCAGATTCGATGTCTGACCAGCCCAAGTCTCATTTCGAGCGTTTCCTCGCGCCGATCCTTGCCTCCCGTTTTTTTACCATTTCAGCGCTCATCCACCTGGTGATCGTCATCCTCATCGGCGGGCGGGTGCTTTTTAATAAATACGTCGAGCCGCCGGACTTTCAATCCGCCGGGGATTCCGTCTCCGCGGACCTGCCGCCCGCGCCGCCGGATACGCCTGATAATACGCTGCCTCCCGCGCCCACGCTGGCTGCGCCACCGCCCCCCTCCACTTCCGCGCCGGCTGCCAATCTGGCTGCCCTCACCTCGCTCAATACGACCAATAGCGCCTTTGCGATGCCGGTGCCGGCCATCGCCCCGCCGACTCTCAGCAAAAACATGAACGCGCCGACCTCGGCAGCGGTTGCCGGCACCGGGCCGGCCGTCGCGCTGCCGGGCGCCATGTCCGGACGAGGCAACGGACGCGAAAGCGTGGGCCGCAGCTATGGAGAGAAGGGACAATCCGAGGAAGCGGTGCTCCGGGCGCTGCGCTGGCTGCAATCGAAACAGAACGGGGATGGGACCTGGGGCCAGGGCGAATATCACGACGCGTGGACGGGGCTGGCGCTGCTCTGCTTTCTTGGCCACGGGGATATTCCGCAGACCTCGCATGAATTTGGCGTGGTAGTGACCAATGCCCTTAATGCGATGATCACGGAAGGGAACGCGCACCAGGGCCGTTTTAGCGGCACGGATAATTTCGGAGGAACTCCCGCCGCCTACATGCATGCCATATGCACCTACGCACTCTGCGAGGCGTACACCATGACCAAGGATCAGCGGCTGGCCCCGCTGGTGCAGCAATCCATGAAGTACATCATCCAGGGGCAGCGTCCGGATGGCGGCTGGGCTTACAGTTACGATCTGGGGCCGGATGTTGGCGGCAAGGTCAAGAGCGATACCTCGGTGAGCGGATGGCAGATCCAGGCGTTGAAAGCCGCCCATCTCACCGGTATCTCGCCCATGGACAAGGATGTGCTGCCCGTGTTCGCAAAGGCGATAAAGAACATGGACCGCGTATTTGATGAGAAGAATGGCACGTTCGGCTATCGCACGGCCGGTGATAACCATCCCTACCTCACCGGCGTCGGTGTATTGGCAAAGCTCTACTGGTTTGGCCGCCCGGACCGTACGGTGCGCGAAGGCTTTAAAACAATCGAGTCCAAGGACCTGAACTACCGCGGCCCGGATTGCAATCTCTACGCGTGGTATTATGACACGCAGGCTGCCTTCCAGGCGCAGAGCGGGCATTGGGACTGGTGGAACCAGCGATTTCAGGATCAGTTGACCAATAACCAGTCCTCGGATGGAAGCTGGCCTCCGACCGATGGGAACGATATCGGTTCGTTCGCAAAATCCTCGGATGACCAGGGCGCCCTTTACCGCACCACGCTCTGCTGTCTGATGCTGGAAGTCTTTTACCGCTATCTGCCCACCACGCAGGAGAGCGCCCTTAGCGGCAACGTCGAGGGATTATAAGTCACCCCCGGCCCTCCCGGCCGCACCGCTGCTGATGGCGAAGGCTGGCGCTTTTCCATAGCGCCGGGTATTCCGGTTGGGTATGAGTTTCATCTCCCCTGACTTTCTGCTCCAGTCGGACGCGGCCCGCACCCTTTACCATTCCTACGCCGCGCCGGAACCGATTCTCGATTACCATTGCCATCTGCCGCCGGATCAGATCGCGGCGGATCACCGGTTTGCGGACCTGGCGGAGGTCTGGCTTGCCGGCGATCATTACAAATGGCGCGCAATGCGGGCCAATGGCGTTGCGGAAGAGTATTGCACCGGCTCCGCATCGCCGTGGGAGAAATTCCTGGCCTATGCGCGGACGGCGCCGCGGCTCATCCGCAATCCCCTCTACCATTGGACCCACCTGGAGCTGAAGAATTACTTCGGCATCACCGAGGCTCTCAACGAGGCGAGCGCGAAATCCATCTGGGAAGAAGCAAATGCACGGCTGGCCCAGCCGGAGATGAGCACCCGCGGCATCCTGCGTGCGAGCCGCGTGGTGGCCGTATGCACCACGGATGATCCGGCGGACAGCCTGGAGCATCACAAAAAGATGCGTGGCGAAGCGGCGCCGGGCACACGCATGTTTCCGGCGTTTCGCCCCGATAAAGCGCTGACAGTGGACCAGCCGGAAGTGTTCAATGCGTGGACAGAGCGGCTGGCCGCGGCGGCAAATGTCGATTGTGGAGCGCTGCCGTCCTTCCTGGATGCGCTGCGGCAGCGGCACGATGCTTTTCACTCGCTGGGAGCGCGGCTCTCGGATCATGGGCTCAATGTGACGCCGGATGCGGATTGCAGCGAAGCGGAAGCGGGGCGCATCTTCGACGCGGCGCGCGCGGGCCGTGCGGCGGGAGCTGAGGATGCGGAGAAGTTCCGCAGCTTCATGATGCTTTTCTTTGGCCGGCTCGATGCCGCCAGGGGCTGGACCAAGCAACTCCACCTGGGTGCGCTGCGGAATGCGAATACGCGGATGCGCGGCCTGCTGGGGCCGGATACGGGGTTCGATTCCATCGGCGACTGGCGCCAGGTGCAGCCGCTGGCGCGTTACCTTGATCGCCTGGAAGATGCCGGGGCATTGCCAAAGCTGATCGTGTACAACCTGAATCCCGCGGACAATTACGCGATCTGCGCGTTGCTCGGGAATTTTCAGGACGGAAAGATCGCGGGCAAATTGCAGTTCGGCAGCGGCTGGTGGTTCCTCGATCAAAAAGAGGCGATGGAATGGCAGATAAACGCATTGTCGAACCTGGGACTGCTGAGCCGGTTCGTCGGCATGCTGACGGATTCGCGCAGTTTCCTTTCCTATCCGCGCCATGAGTATTTTCGGCGGGTGCTGTGCAACCTCCTTGGGGCGGATATCGAGAACGGGCTGGCGCCGCGGGACTTCGAGCTTGTCGGCGGCATGGTGCGGGATATCTGCTTCCGCAACGCGCTCGAGTTTTTCGGTTTGGAAGTGGCGGGATAAGTGTGCGATATACCATCACCCGACAGAGGGCCAATGCTGCGGTGGAATTTTACCGCGCACCGCTGGCGCTCGTTTTATTTGATGCCGCGCTCCCGGGCCTCCGCGGATCGTCGGGCCGTTGGCCTCCGGGCATTCTCCAATCAAAAACCCTATTCATGACTCCGTTGCGCGTGGTTCGCATTTTGATGAAGTTCTTGCTGGAGGGTTTGCGACGGGTGGCGCCTGCGCCGCACCGGCCGGAGCCGGGGCAATGGCAGGATACGGAGGTGACGGGGGCATGGCTCGGGCACTCGACGGTGTTGATTAATTTTTACGGTCTTTGGGTCATCACCGATCCCGTGCTGGCGGCGCGGTGCGGGCTTCGCTTTGGGCCGCTGACCATCGGGCCGCGGCGGCGCATCCGGCCGGCGCTCACGGTCAGGGAGCTTCCGCCAATCGATCTGTTGCTGTTGAGCCATGCGCATATGGATCATCTCGATCTCTGGACGCTGCGCCGCATCCCGGGCAGGCCGCGAGCGGTGACGGCAGCCGGTTTGCGCGATCTCCTCGCGGGTGTGCCGGTCTCCGGCATCACAGAACTGGCCTGGGATCAATCGGCGGATATCGAGACGCCGCATGGTCCCGTGCGCATCACCGCGCGGCGGGTGACGCATTGGGGGGCGCGGATGCGGACCGATGACTGGCGCGGGTATTGCGGCTTTGTCCTGGAGCGCGGCGGGCGGCGGATCGGTTTTGCGGGAGACACCGCGCGGACGGATTTCACCCATTGGGCGGATGGCGGGGAGATCGACCTGATGGCGTTGCCGATAGGCGCCTATAACCCGTGGGTCACATCGCATTGCAGTCCGGAGGAGGCGCTGGCGATGGCGGATGAAGCGCACGCGCATTACCTGTTGCCGGTGCATCACAGCACCTTCCAGCTTAGCCAGGAGCCGATGGATGAGCCCATCGCGCGGTTCGGCGCCGCGCTTCGGGCTTCGCCGGAGCGGCTCATCGCAAGCCAGGTGGGCGAAACCTTTCACCTGCCTGCCCCCGCGGGGGCGCAGGCCATCCCGGAGGCAGGGGTAAGCCATGGCGGCGCGCCCGCGTGAATCGTCGTTTGCGCTTCGGGCGGGTTGGGCTAAGGTCCCGGACATCTTCATGATACAGAGGTTGCGTTTGATCGCCGGCGCGGTCCTGCTTTTCTCCGCGGGTTGCGCGCAGAAGGATACGAGCCATCGGATCGTCATCAGCATCCCGGAGCAGCGGATGATGGTGCTGGAAAACGGGCGTCCGATTGCGCAGTACCAGGTTTCCACTTCGCGCTTCTGCCTGAGCGACAGGCCGGGAAGCCGCGGCACTCCGCTGGGGGAAATGGAGATCGCACGGAAGATCGGCGGCAATGCTCCCGCGGGCGCGGTTTTCAAGGATCAACGGCAAACCGGGGAAATCCTCCGGCCTGATGCGCCGGGGAGGGACCCGATAGTCTCGCGCATCCTCTGGCTGCGCGGGCTGGAGCCGGAAAACCGGAACGCGTATAGCCGGTACATTTACATCCACGGGACCGCCGAGGAGCGGAAAATCGGGACTCCGGCCAGCTTTGGCTGCATCCGGATGCGGTCGGCGGATGTGATCCAGCTTTACAGCGTGGTCGGCGTGGGCGCGAAGGTGGATGTCACCCAGCAGACGCTGAGCGCCGCGACGGGTATCCCGGAGGAACCGGTGGCGACGGGAACGGCGGTTGCCGTTGCCGCTTATCCCAATCCACTCTGATCGGGATTGTGCGCCAGCGCCAGGGCATCCCGGGTGTGGGTAACCTGCGGGGCGCCATCGCCAAGGATGACCTCGACGATATCGAGGCGCACTGGAATGCCGGGATTACCCAAAAGGCGCAGCCAGCTTTCCGCGCCGCGTAGAATCGCTTCCTCCTTGGCCGGGTCCACGGCATCCGCGGGCCTGCCGGGGCCGCCGGGCGCGCGCGTTTTCACCTCGATGAAGACCAGGGTCTTTTTCTCGCGGCAAACGAGATCAATCTCCCCGCCGTGCGGCGGGCGGTAATTCCGGTAAAGAATCCTGAAGCCGCGCCGGCGCAGGTAGCGGGCGGCAATGCGTTCGCCCTCCCGGCCCAGGCGCAGATGCCCGGCTTCAGCGGAGGGGGAGGAGGCGCTCCGCGACCGGGAGAAAAGTCTTGCGATGAATGGGGCAAGGGCCATGGGCTTTGAGGCGGTCGAGGTGCAGCCCGGTGGCGTAGCCTTTGTGCTGGGCGAAACCGTAGGCGGGATACTCCGTGTCCATGCGCAGCATGATGCGGTCCCGCGTGACCTTGGCCAGGATGCTGGCGGCGGCGATGCTCTTGGATTGGCCGTCGCCCTGGACGATGGCGGTGTGGGGGATGGGAAAAGGGCGTACCGGCAGGCCATCGATCAAGGCGTGGTCCGGCGGGGTGGTCAGCGCGCGGACGGCACGGCGCATCGCCTCGTGGGAGGCGCGGAGGATGTTGCAGCGGTCTATCTCGTCATGCTCGACGATGGAGACAGCCCAGCAGATATCCAGGCGCGAGACGAGCGTCTCGTAGATTTCCTCGCGCAGCCCGGCGGCCAGCTTTTTTGAGTCGTCGATGGAGGCGAAACGAAACCTCTCCGGAAGGATGACGGCGGCGGCGACCACGGGCCCGGCGAGCGGGCCGCGCCCGGCTTCATCAATGCCGGCGATGGACCGGACCCCCGCCTTGCGCAGCGCATTCTCATGTTTGAGCGTGCAGCGCATGGGGAGGGAGAGGAGGATTTATTCGCGGACGGCCATGGCCTGCTTGCCCTTGCGGCCACGCAGGTAATTGAGCTTCGAGCGGCGGGCGGTCCCGGCGGTCTCGACCTCGATGCGCGCGATGCGCGGGGAGTGAACCGGGAAAACGCGCTCGACCCCTTCGCCGTAAGAGATGCGGCGGACGGTGAAGTTGGCGTTGATGCCGGCGCCCTTGCGGCCGATGACGATGCCGGTGAAAATCTGGATGCGCTCCTTGTCCCCTTCGATAACGCGAGTGTGGACGCGGACGCTGTCGCCGACCTTGAAGGATGTGACGTCCTTTTTGATCTGTTCCTGCTGGATGGTGTCGATGATATTCATGGTAAGAGCCGTAAGAGCCCTTAGGGGCCGCTTTTCGGGTAAAAACGAGCCGTTCTTTCTAAGCGAACATCCAAATTCTGGCAACCAATATTAATCAGTCGAAATCTGCTGGCCAGCCGGGATGGCGAAAATGCTCGAAACAGCGGGCGATCTGGGACTGCGTGACGCGCGTGGTCGAGAGGGGCGGGAGGGCATCCTCGGGGAAAAAGGCGACTTCGAGGGTTTCGATGCTGGGGGTGGGCTCGCCGCTTTCGATCCCGCACAGAATGAAGAGCTTGTAAACGTGAAACGCGAACGGGGGGATCTGGCCCTGCTTTTCCCGGTCGTAAACGGCCAGGAGCTTTACGGCGCGCGTGGCGAATCCGGCTTCCTCCTGAATCTCGCGGGTAACCGATTCGGCGGGGGACTCGTTGGGATCGGCCCAGCCGCCGGGGAGGGTCCAGAGCCCATCCTGGGATTCCCGGACCAGAAGGATGCGTCCATCGCGAAAGACCACGCCGCGGACATCCACCTTGGGGGTGGCGTAGCCGGCCTGGCTGGAGAAGAGGCCGGTAATCGCTTCCAGAGGATGATCGGACCCGGCGGCCATCATCTGGGCGGCGATTTCGCGAAGCGCCTCGTAACGCTGGCGATCGTACGGGTCCCGGGTGAAATGCAGGCCATTCTGGGCGATGGCCTGGAGTTCCCGGGTCCAGCGGAGCCATTGGGGGTCTGCTGGCTTGCCTTCCTGCATCAGACAGAGGCGGCTTCCAGGGCGGAACTCATGATTTGCTTGCGCGATTCCGGGTCGGACCATTTTTCACGGGCGTCCCTGCTCAGTGTCTGGAGCGGATCGAAGTAGAGGAACTTCACGCCGGGCTTCACGGAGGGGCTGGTGAAGACCGCAACGCCATGCTGCCGGTCGTAATGCTCAAAGGAATGAGCGTCGCGCTTGCCGCCGCCGCCCATGGTATCGACCACAAAGGCGGGCGTATTGAAACCGGCGGTCGAGCCGCGGACATGTTTCTCGATCTCGATGCCCGTGGCCAGCGAGGTGCGCAGGTCTTCCACGCCGGGCACCATATCGTGAAAAAAGACGTAGTAAGGATGGATATTCGCGTAACTGAGGCGGCGAATGAGAAGGCGCATCGTCTCCGGGTGATCATTGACGCCGTGCTGGAGGACTGTCTGGCAGCGGATGAAGACGCCATGCTCGGCCAGGCGGTTGGTGGCGCGGCGGGTGACCTCCGTGATTTCGCGCGGATGATTGAAGTGGGTATGCACGACCACGTCCTTGTGGAGGGTGCGTCCCAGCGCGACGACCGAGGTGAGCGCCTCGACCCATGGGTGATCGGTGAGGATTTTCTGCGGCATCACGGCGAGGCCCTTGGTGGCGTAGCGGATGCGGCGGATATTCGGCATGCGGAGCAGGCGCTCGCCAATGAGGCGGATGTGATCGGCCTTGAGGTTGTAAGTATCGCCGCCGCTGATCACGATATCCTCCAACTCCGGCCGGGACTCGATATAGGCGAACGCCTTTTCCCACCGGTCCATGCCAGGTGAGAGCTTCAGTTTTCCCACGGTTTCCGTATCGCCGCCGATTGCGTAGCTGCGGGTGCAGAAGCGGCAATAGACGGGGCAGGAGTTGAGGGGGAGAAAGAGGGCTTTGTCGCGGTAACGATGGGTCAGGCCGGGAACGGGGGAATCGGCCTGCTCACCCAGAGAATCGAGCCGGACGCAGGGGTGATCCGGCTGCTGGCGCGAGGCGAGGGGCATGAATTGGGCGCGGATCGGGTCGGTATCCGGCTGGGTCCAATCGATGAGCGAGAGGAGATAGGGCGAAATCCGCAAGGCCATTGGGGCGCGCTGCAAACCATCCGAGAGATCCTTGAAAAAGCTGTCCGGGACCAGCGAACCGAGAGCGTCCCGAAGTTGTTGCACATTGGTGACCGAATGGCGCGCCTGGAAGAGATGAGTGTGAAACTCCGCGGCCCCAATATGCGCAAAACCGGGAATCGCGCGCCAATAATCGTCATCGCGCAACTCCCGGTGGTCGAGTCCCGCGTCCGCGGGACTCGACGTGCGCCCTTGGGGCGTCGGATCGACGTGCTGGGTATCGGAATGGGCGAAATCGAGCGCGGTGGCAAGATCGTGCATAACGGGCGAGGGCTGAGTCTATGGTCCTATAATGCTGAAAGCGAAGCCGCAAAAACGGGGGACGGCCCCGGAAGGCTTAGGCCTTGCCTCCAAAGCTGGCGTAATCGTCCAGGTCGAGCACGTCGAACCACGTGGCGATATCTTCGCGGTTTGCGCCTGCGCCCTTGTGGATATCGTTGAAGAAGGCGCGGGACTCGAGATCGGTCGGGACGCGCGCTTCGTTGAACTTCGACCAGGCATCGACGGCGAATTCCGTCGGATGATTTTTGGCGTTCTCAAGGATCCAGGCGAGGATTTCGCCGTCGCCCTTGCCCTCGGTGAGCTGGGTCTTGAGCGCATCGGGGTCCACGCCCATGAAGGTGAGGAAGCGCTGGTCGAGCGGGCAGGCGTAGTGGTACTCGCCGTTGGTCCCGGCGATGGTGGCGCGGCCTTTGTCGAGCATGCGGGGGAGAATGTTGAATCCGCCAAGGCGGACGCGGGCGCTGCGGGGAGGGTGTAGGGTCAGGTCGTATGGGTTCATTGGTGTATGGGTATGGTTCGGGTTAGTTTCGAAAGACGAAGCTGGATCAGCCTTGATTTACCTTGATCAACCTTGATTTCCCGGGGTCACGCAGCCTCGGCGAGTTCGGGATGGCCAGCGCTCCGGCGCTGCCGGAGATGCTCCAGGATTTCATCCGCCAGCTCGGGAAGGACG
>DATAXI010000237.1:0-36552 GCA_036266845.1 Chthoniobacteraceae bacterium
CAATATTGCATGGCTGCCAAAGATGAAGCGGGAGGTTTACCGCGCAGTTTTTCTGGATTTTTTTGGCCTGGAATTGTGACGAGCACGCGGAATGCTGTTGACCTTTCGTCCGGTCTTCGGCATTTAAGCCACCGTAAAAAAATCGCTTTATGCTGACGCTTGGCATGTTTTCCTTTGTCTTTGTTGCTTTCGTAGGTTGTGTATGGTGGGCTTGCAATAACGACGAGGGCAGCGCCCGGTAAACCGGACGCACCCCCCGGTAAGACCGGGCCGCACGACTATGCCGTCTTCTGACGAACTCCACTGGGTTAAATCGACCGCCAACGAGCTGAACAACTTGTTGCAGGTCATCACGGAGTCGAGCCAGTTTCTCCAGCGCTTCACCGGAGGCAATCCGGAGGCGGCCCGTTACTACGACATGATGCGCAGCGCCGTGGACCGCGCCGCGCAGCTATCGCGCACCATGCTCGAGCGTACCACGGGCGAGAGCGCACGGGTTCACCCCTTTCCCACGCCCGGCAGTTTTGGCGGCGCGCCCGCCCCGGCCCAGCCGAGGCATGGCACCTTCGGCGGAAGCGAAAGCGCGCACATGGAAGTGCGTGTCGCAAATCCCGAGGGACCCCGCGAGCTGATCCTGATCGTGGATGATGAGGATTTTGTCACTTTGCTCGCCCAGCGTGTGCTGACCGATGAAGGCTACCGCGTGGTCACCGCGCGCGACGGCTTTCAGGCGCTGGACGTTTACAAGAAACTGCAAAATCAGATCGAGCTGGTCATCCTCGATTTCACGATGCCCATCATGGATGGAGCCGAGGTTTTCAGCGAATTGCGGATGATCAACCCGCAGGTGCCGGTGGTATTGAGCAGCGGCTTTACGGAGCAGGATAAGCTGAAGTGGATGCTCGCAAAGGGACTGCGCGGCTTTATCCCCAAGCCCTATACGCAGCAAAAACTGCTGCTCCAGGTCCGCTCGACGCTGGATGCGATGAAGAGCGAGCGGCGAAAATCCTGAAAAACCGCACCCTCGCCGGGCTGCGCGGCGGAACGGCGGCTCCGCACGTTTCATCATTCCGTTTTCGCCATCTCTCCCGCTTCCCTCGCTGGCCAGTACACGAGCACGCCGGTCCCCTTCCCGACTTCGCTCTCCACCTCGATCCAGCCGCCGTGCTGCTCGACGATGCCGAAGACGGTGGCCAGGCCCAGGCCTGTCCCCTTCCCGGCTTCCTTGGTCGTGAAAAAGGGCTCGAAAATGCGTGACTGAACCTCGGGAGGAATGCCGGAGCCGGTATCCCGGACGGAAAGCCGGACAAATCGCCCGGGACTCGGGCGGCGATTGGGTGTGACTCGCGGTGCCGGAATTTCCACCGTATCCAGTGCGATTTTGAGCTGCCCGCCCGCCGGCATCGCATCGCGCGAGTTCACCGCCAGATTCATGATGACCTGTTCCACCAGCCCGGGGTCCGCGCGCACCGCGGGCACGCCGGCCGGCGTCTGCGTTTCCAGCATGATGTCCGTGCCGAGGATGCGGCGCAGCATCTTGGCCATCGATTCCACCACCTCGCAAAGGTTCACATCCCGCGCCTTGGTCACCTCGCGCCGGCTGAACATCAGAAGCTGGCGCGTTAAATTCGCGGCGCGTTCCGTGGCAGCCATGATGTCCTCGAGGCTCGCTTTGACCATCGGGCTCAAGTTGTCCGCGGCATGCAGCAGCAGGGAGGTGGACATCTGCACCACGGAGAGCATGTTGTTAAAATCGTGCGCGATGCCGCCGGCCAACTGGCCGATGGCCTCCATCTTTTGCGATTGGCGCAATTGCTCCTCCAATCGCCGCCGCTCGGTGATATCCTGCACGGTGCCAAACGTGCGGACGGGCCGGCCCGAGGGGTCGCGGACAATCCCATCCCGCATGTGGACGTACCGGACCTCTCCCGATGGCCTCACGATCCGGTACTCCACGTCATAATTCCCGTCGTCCTGCATCACCGCGGCCAGGGCGTCTTTCTGAAGCTGCCGGTCATCCGGGTGAATGCGCTCGGCCAATTCCGCCTGGGAGAGCGGCGCCTCCCGCGGCGCAAGGCCAAAGATGCGCCACGTTTGCTCCGACCATGTGATCCGGTCCGCGGCCAGATCGCGCTCCCAGTAGCCGATGTTCGCGATTCGCTCCGCCTCCTTCAGCCGCGCCTCGCTCTGGCGCAGCTCCGCCGCCGCCCGGTCGTGACAGATCGCAATCGAGGCGATGTGGGTGGTTAAATCGATGAGTTGAAGATGCCGCGGCTCCGGCAGCGCAGGCTCCCGGTAATACATTGCGAAAGTCCCGTGGACGCGCCGCTGGGAATCGAAGATGGGGGTGGACCAGCAGGCACGCAGGCCATAGGGCAGCGCGTATTCCCGGTAATCGACCCAGCGCGGGTCCGTGGCAATGTCCTCGGCGATTACGGCCTGCTTCCGGTACGCGGCCGTTCCGCACGAGCCGGCCTTGGGACCGATTTCCTTTCCATCGATGATTTTTACATATTCCGCGGGCAGGCTGGGCGCCGCGCCATGCCGCAGATACTTGCCCGACTCATCCAGCAGAAGAATGGAACCCAGCATGCCAGGGGCCTGTTGCTCGATCAGGCGCACCAGCGCCTCCAGGGACTCCCCGAGCGCGGCCCCCGTGGCCACCATCTTGAGTACGCGCCGCTGCCCATCCAGTAACAGCTCGCTCCACGACCCCTCGGCATCGTCCGGTTTCATTTGTCGTTCCAGGTCTTGCCCTCACCCACTTGAAGTCAAAAATAAGGGCAAGCGGATCATAGCATTGCACTTAGACCAAAGCAAGGAACCCGGATGCGGCTTTCCCATGGCCCACACAGGCCCCGCAATTGATCCTTCATAATTTCGCTTCTGGCACTCTTCTGGCTTTAGCAGTCCTGAGCAATGGCCAGGATCGACACGTTTTTCAAATTCATGATGGAGCAGAAGGCATCCGACCTTCACCTCTCCACCGGCAACCAACCCATGCTTCGCATCCACGGCGATCTCGTCCGGATCGATGCCCCGCCGCTCGAGAGCGATGACCTGAAGGCGCTCGTTTACGAAATCGCCCCGGAGACCAAGATCAAGACATTCGAGGAAACCGGCGATGTGGACTTCGGCTACGAGTACCCCGGCTTTGCCCGTTATCGCGCCAACTTTCTCAACCAGAAGAACGGCATCGCCGCCGTCTTCCGGCTCATCCCGAGCAAGGTATTGACCATGGAGGACCTGGGGCTGCCGCCGGTGCTCAAGCGTTTTGCGATGCTCAAGAAGGGCATGGTGCTGGTCACCGGCCCTACCGGCTCCGGCAAATCGACCACGCTCGCGGCCATGATCGACCACGCCAACCTCCACCGGAAGGATCACATCATCACGGTCGAGGACCCGATCGAATTTGTGCACCGCAGCCAGCAATCACTGGTCAACCAGCGCGAGGTGGGCATCCACACCCGCTCGTTTGCCTCCGCGCTGCGCGGCGCGCTTCGTGAAGATCCGGACATCATTCTGGTGGGTGAAATGCGCGATCTGGAAACCATCGAACTGGCGCTTACCGCCGCCGCAACGGGCCACCTTGTGTTCGGCACGCTGCACACTTCCAATGCGCCGAAGACCATCGACCGTATCATCGACGTTTTTCCCACGAACCAGCAAAACCAGGTCCGTGCCGGCCTGAGCGAATCGCTCAAGGGGGTGGTCGCGCAGAATCTCTTCAAGCGCGTCGATATGTCCGGCCGCTGCGCCGCGCTGGAAATCCTGGTATGCGACGCGCCCATTGCCAACCTCATCCGCGAGGGCAAGACGCACCAGATTGCCGGCATGATGCAGGTGGGCAAGAAAAAGGGCAATCAGCCCCTCGATGACGCCATTATGGATCACCTCCGCAACGCCCGCATTTCCGCGGAGGAAGCGTACGAGAAATCGACCGACAGAAAAAAATTCCGCGCGCTGCTCAAGGCTCCGCCGGACGATCTCGAAGATTAAATTCCATGCGCCGTTCCGATTTTGACCGCATCCTCACCTCGATGATGGAGGCGCACCCGGGCGTCTCCGATCTTCTCTTCACCGTGGGCCGCCCCTTCCAGGTGGAAAGCTACGGCGAGCTGAAGCAGGTGGATATTCACCCCGACGTGCAGCGCCTCACTCCGCAGCAGACGGAGACGCTGGCGCTCAACATCATCGGGGAAGATCGCCGCCTCATCAAGGAGCTCATCATGATGGGCTCGTGCGATTGCTCTTACGCGCTCAACGACCGCTTCCGCTTCCGTGTGAATGTCTTCAAGCAGCGGGGCAACTTCGCGATTGTGATGCGCAAGCCGCAACCCGAGGTGCCCTCGCTCACCGGCCTGGGCCTGCCCCCGATATTCCAGGACGTGGCGCGCGAAAAAAATGGCCTCGTGCTGGTGACCGGCGCCACCGGCAGCGGCAAGACGACCACGCTGGCGGCAATCTTGAATGAGATCAACGATTCCCAGGCAGTCCATGTCGTGACGCTCGAGGATCCGATTGAATTTGTGCACCGCCACAAAAACTCGACGTTCTCCCAGCGTGAGCTGGGCTCGGACTTTGACGATTACCCGAGCGGGCTGCGCGCCGCGCTGCGCCAGGCGCCAAAGGTCATCCTGCTGGGAGAAATGCGCGACCGCGACACGGTGGAGATCGCGCTGGCCGCCGCGGAAACCGGCCACCTGGTCCTGAGCACCATCCACACCATCGATGCCGGCCAGACGATCAACCGCATCACCGGCCTCTTTGATCAAAACGAGGAGAAGCAACTCCGCCTCCGCCTTGCGGATACGCTCCGCTATGTCATCAGCCAGCGCCTCGCGCCGAAACGCGGCGGCGGCCGCCTCCTGCTCACGGAGGTGATGGGCACCAATCTCCGCGTCCGCGAGACAATCGCCTTCGGTGAAAACGAGAACCGCAATTTTTACGACATCATCGAGTCGAACGCGACCTTCGGCTGGCATACGTTCGACCAGTCGATCGCGCGCGGTTACGACGCCGAACTCATTACCGAGGATACCGCGAATCTCTACGCCACGCGCAAGGGCAAAGTCACCCGCTCCCTCGACAATTCCAAGAAGCGGCGGGGAATCGCCACCGATACCGCATCCACCTTGCGCCTGGATGAAATGCCCCCGCCGGGGCCGGGCGTCGTCGCCTCCAGTTTTAATCTCGACCATTGAGCCATGGATATCCAGACGCGCCACGACATCTTTGAGCAGGAGGACCAGACCGCGCTGGTGTGCGTGGATGAGGCGGAGGTGCAACGCGCCGTGCTCGATCAGTTATCCGATCTCAGTTACCGCATCCACACGGGGCTTTTTGCCGAGGATATCTCGCTCAAATTGCGCGCCCATACCTATGACGTGGTCGCGATCTACGAAACCTTTGCCGGCAGCGTCGCGGAAGGCAATCCGGTGCTGCTGGAGACGATCCGCACCCAGCCATCGCAGCGGCGCAATCAATTCGTCGTCCTCATCGGGCCGAACATGGTGACGAATGACGAGGTGCAGGCGTTTCAGTTCTCCGTCGATCTCGTTTTCAGCGTCTCGGACCTCGCCAATCTCAAGCCCGTACTCCGCCGCGCCGTTGCCCGCCACGCGGAATTCTACCGCCGCTTCAACGAGTGCCTCCGGATGGCCGGCGCCTAGAAATCTTTCCACCGGAAGAATCTTTAGCGCGCATCACGCGGCGCGGCGTGGAGTCGAACCGTCCGCGCAAATCCATTTTGCCCCCGGCGCAAATTTCTTCCCGGGGTGCTGGAAAACGGGATGCGAACTATGATTCCCTGAACGGCGTGTCCAATCTTCAGTCCGCGCTCGAGCCGGTTTTTCAGGAGAATTTTTCAGTACGCGGGGAGTTGGGGGCTTCGGTCTCCGTGTGGCGCGAGGGACGCGAGATCGTCAGCCTCTCGGCGGGAGCGCGCGACCGGCAGCACAAGGAGCCGTGGACTACCGAGACGATGGTCCTGGTGTATTCCGCAACCAAGGGGCCCGCGGCGGCGTGTGTGTTGAAATGCCTCTTCGACGCGGCAATCCCGCTGGATGCGCCGGTGGCCGGCGTGTGGCCGCGTTTCGCGCTGGCGGGCAAGGAGAAGATCACCTTCGCGCAAGTGCTCTCTCATCAGGCCGGCCTTGCGGCGCTGGATCATTCGCCGGATGTCTTCGATCACGCGGGAGTCATCCGCGAGCTGGAGCAGCAGGCGCCGCTTTGGCAGCCGGGCCGGCAACACGGTTACCATCCGCGCACCTCGGGCTATCTCTGGGACGAGATCGTCCGCCGCGTGACCGGCATGGCCCTCGGGCATTACTGGCGCAAATCTTTCGCGGAGCCGTTGGGGCTTGATTTCTGGATGGGCCTGCCTGCCGGGCGGCTCAAGGACGTGGCCACTCTCCACGCTCCGCGCGTCGCGCCGCCGGAGGATGATTTCCTCAAGGCATTTGCGGAAACCGGCTCGCTCACCAATCGCGCCTTCAGTTGCCCCACCGGGCTTCTCACTGTTTCCTCGATGAACAGCGCGGCCGCCCGCATGAGCGCGTTTCCCGCCTTTGGCGGGATCGGCTCCGCCTCCGCGCTGGCGCGCCTGTACGGGATGCTGGCGGGCGGCGGAGAGGATGCGGGGCGGCGCTACCTCGCGCCGGGCGCGCTTGAGGCCATGTCGCACACGCTCACGAGCGGCTTTGACCTGGTCCTGAGAATGGATAACGCCTTCTCCGCGGGTTTCCTTCAGGATCCCGTGGATGCGGCGGGCAAAAAGCTGCGCGCTTCCTTCGGCCCATCGGCCCGGGCTTTTGGACAGGTGGGCGCCGGCGGCAGCGTGGGATTTGCGGACCCGGACCGCGCCATCGGTTTCGCCTATGTGATGAACCAGATGGAGCCGGGCGTCCTGCCGAACGCAAAATCGCTCCTGCTGATCCAGCGCATGTACGAAGCGCTCGACCACGGGACCGTGGATTAACGGCCCGCGCCGCGGCTGCGGAGCAGACGCCTCAAAACGGAACTTCCTCGCGTCCGGTTTCGCACCTGCGGAAGAGGGCGACCCATGCCGCCAGAAGCCACGCCGCGAGGAACGCGGAAACCAGCGGATAGACGAGGCTCCAGAGCATTCCAGCCGCCGTGGTATTGCCGCCGAAACCAAGGAGCAGCCAGCGATTCAGGAATCCCAGCGCAAAAAGATGAATGGCGGCGATGAGCACGAACCAACTGAACGGCCACCAGAAATTCCGCAGAAACTGCCAATGGTGCGCCTTCGCTTTTTGCAGCGTCTCGCTATGAAAAGTGAGCGTGATCTGCATCGAGGAAAAGAATATCAGGATGAGCGCCAGCAGCGGCCGCGCGACATAATCCATATACGCCAGGGTGCGCTCGAAATAGAGGGAATCGCCAAACCGGAAAAGCAGCGCGGAGAGCCGCGGCAGATCGATCAAAATCGAGCGAAACGCCATCACCACCGCCGCCCATTTTACGACGAAGGAAAAGCGCCGGATCGAGAGGTCCATCAAATGGATCGACGTCCAGTTGAGCCCGCGAATCCAGGTGTAAACAATGAGGATCAGGTAAATCTGCACGCCCGTGCCGAACAGATCCGCGAACAGGGAGGAGAACCAGTCGATGAGCGACGCCCAGCGGACAAGCGAGAGGCCCGGCGCGGCGCGGTTGAGATATTGGAGGCCGGGCCCAAAAAGTACCGGCGCGAGAATGGCCGAGACGGCGCAGAGCAAAATACCGGCGTGCACGGCGTATCCCCAGCGGCCAAAACGCCGCCGCAACGCCTTGTGCAGCGTGCGATGGTGATTCTCCCAATTGCAAAGCAGCATGATGGCCGCGAGCGCGCAGATGGGGAATGTGGTGACGACGATATTGAAGAGGCCCGCGAGCGATTCCAGCCCGTCGAGGGCGCCCTGGT
Source organism: Chthoniobacteraceae bacterium (assembly GCA_036266845.1). GTDB lineage: Bacteria > Verrucomicrobiota > Verrucomicrobiia > Chthoniobacterales > Chthoniobacteraceae > DATAXI01. The sequence continues at coordinate 7,928 of DATAXI010000237.1, forward strand.
AAATCGCCTGGCCGCGGGGATCCGCCAGAACCACGCCCAGCCAGTCATGCAGGTTGCGCGTTTCCCGCAGCTCCGGATTCCACGGCGGGATGCTCCAGTCGAATCGCCAGCCGAATGCCGGGCGAAACTCCAGCGGCAGCGCGCCCTGGAAGTAGGCCGTCAGCCCCAGGTGAAAAAGCGAGTAGCAGAGGCCCAGCGCCGCGAGGATAACCCAGATGCGGGTGTATCGCCGCAGGGCTCGCAAGCCATCCATGAGCGAGTGGCGCACGGGATTGCTCGCCATGAGCAGGGCGTAGCCGAGCACCACGCCCGCCGGCAGCAACCACTGCCGTGGCGCCATCGCACTCATGCGCCGCGGCGGTGCTGCTGTTCGATTTGCGTGATGGCCTGCGGCGTCAGGAACACCGGGCCGCCCAGCAGGGATGCCCAGGTAAAAAGCTCCGCGTACTTGATGAGCGCGTCCACCGCCCGCAACAGCGCGGGCCCGCTCTCTCCCAGCATGAGGACCCCGTGATTTTGCACGAGGATGATTCGCGGCACCGATTTGTAGCGGTCGCGCCAGAGGATCATCTTTTTCTGGATTTCCCGGGTCAACGGCAGCCCGGGCTCCGAGTAATTGACCAGCAGCGAGGCGGAGCCCAGGGCCAGCACCTCATTGTGCACGGTGCGCCGGTCCGCAAACTGGCGTGCCCGGGGCGAAGCGGTGATTTGATCGACCACCACGGGATGAACGTGCGTTGCGACCCGCAATGACGAGTCCTGTCCCAGCAGCCAGCTAAAAAGGGCCACGTCCTCGTGCGGCTCCGCGCCGTACTCCGCATGCAATTGGGTGCTCGCGAGGTCCTCGGCCAGCACGGGGTCATGGGCCGCCACTTCATTGATCCGCTGCATATCCATGTGCACGAAATCCGACGCCTGCAGCTCCGCAAGCGTGGCGCCCCGCCGCGTGACCGTCACCCGGTTGTCCGTCACCCGGTATGCCAGCGAGCCTTCCTCGGGCAGGACCAGCCGCGCCGGATGCCGCCCGAGCGATTGCCCCAGCGCCAAAATTTCATTGATAAGCGGGTCTGCCATACGAAAACCACCGGGCTTTACGCCCCTACTAGAACAACTCGCCCCTCCCGCGTCACACAAAAACGAACACTATTCGCGGCGTGCGAGCTTTTCCCCACCCCGCGATCCGGCGATGGGGGTCGCAAAGTCCTGAGCGCCGGCAAGGGGGCTCCATGACTCGCGGGGAAAAAGAATCCGCCTTTTTTATCGCACCAACCCCCAGTGCGGCAGGAAGGGCCAGTAAACAAGCAGGCCGCGCCCCATGAGGTTCTCCTGGGGCACGGGACCCCAGTAGCGGCTGTCGAAGGAGTTGTAGGAATTGTCGCCCATGGCGAAATAGTGATCCTTGGGGACCGTGTAGGTGGCGTCCGGGGAGGTCAGGAAATAGGCTTCGGTGGGGTTCGGATTCGAGTAACCCCGATACACCGGGCCGGGCTCGTTCATGATTCGCTGGATGCCAAATTCCTGGGCCAGGTGGCCGTTGATATAGAGCTTGGGCGCATCTATGCGCAGCGTATCTCCGGGCAGGCCGACCAGGCGTTTGATGTAAAACTCCGATCCTTCGATCCCCTGCTCGCGCAGTTGCGCCTCGATGCGGCGGATCCCGCGTGTGCTGAAGACAAAGACCATGCCGCGATGGGGCATATGCAGATTGTAGCTGAGCTTGTCCACAAAGACGTGGTCGCCCGCATCCACCGCGCCGCGGGCGATGATATCCCCCGCGTGGAAATGAGTCGGCGGGCGGCCAAATTGCGTTCCGTCGTCGATGTGAAAGTCGCGCCGCAACGTATCCACCGGAGCCCAGATGGTGTAGGAGCTTTGCTCGCACTTCACCTCCGTATAGGTGAAGAAGAAGAGCGCCTTGTGCTCGGTGAGCGCGGTCACCGTATCGTCGGACTTCGCAACGGTGTTCACGTAATTGCGCCCGCGCATGACGAAGTCATACAACTGCTTCGCAAGGTTCGGCGCCGGATCCGCCATGGGAATGCCGATGATGCCGTCGAGAGTGGGCTGCATGGAGCCGGTGGGAATCGTAAACGGCTGAAGAAAAAAGGTGCGGACGCCAATGGCGATCACGATGGCCACCAGGAAGACCTCGCAGTTCTCCCTCCATCCCGCGTCTTCGGCCGAGGGCAGATAAGCACTCCATTGGGTATCGAGCTGCTGGGCGGCCGCCTCGATGCCCGCGCGGTCGCGCTCCTTGACGGCCTGTTCCAGGCGGTCGATGGTGGTTTTGAAATCGGCAAGGCTGGCCTCGGAGAGGAGGTCCTGCTTGTAGTGCAGAAGCTTGCGGGCGTTCTTCAGCACCAGCCGGGCCTCTTTGATGTATCCGGGCTCAAAAAACGAGAACATGAGGGTTCACTGATTAGATGGAGGCGGCGTCCGATGCAATGAAAAGGGGGCGTGAACGCGGCGGGCCAGGACCTCCAGCTTTGCGGCGTCGGCGGGCTCGGTAACCAGGGCGCGCACCAATTCCCCTGGGTGGGCATACCGGGCATCCAGGCCGATGGCGCGGCGATAGTCGGTATCGGCTTCGGCATGGAAGCCCGCGGCGTCCGTGGCGAGGGCGAGGCCGGCCCAGGAATCGGCATCCTTTTGCAGGACGAGCCGCAGCGCGCTCCGGAAGGCCGCGGCGGCTTCCGGGTTGCGATCCGCCTTGAGAAGCGCCCAGCCGAGGTTGTTTTGGGCCGTGTTGGAGTACGGGTTTTCCGCCGCGGTAGCCTGCCAGAGGGTGAGGCTGTTGTGCCACACGGCCTCCCGCTGAAATGTCAAAATGGCGGCCCAGCAAATCCAGAGCCCGGCGATCCCGCAGGCAGCCGGACGCCATTTTCCGGAAATCGCAAGCCCCTGGGCAACGATCATCGCCACCCCCGCCATTGGCACATAGAGAAAACGGTCCGCCATCGGGCGGTAGAGCGGGACAAGATTCGCGACCGGCAACAGGCCGGCCCAGAAGACAACCGCCCCCAGCGCAAAAACACGCCCGCGCCACGCGAGGAAAAGCTGGCCCGCCATCACGAGCGCGACGATCACAGACGCCATTCCCAGGGTCATTGTCCGCAGAAGATATGGGCCATAATCCGCGCAAAGGCTGTGCGGCGCGATGATCTGCGTGAACTCCATCGCCCATATCCGGGTCTGGATGAAAAGCGTCTCGCCCAGATTGCGGCCAAGGCGCCTGGCCGGTTCGGTAAAAATGATCGAGTGCGCCGGCCGGAGCGTGAACCGCGCCAGGAGGAAGCCGCCCACGGCTAAAACCGCGAAGGCCATTAGCAGCCCCCAGGGCCGCTGCGCCTCCTTCCGCCGCCAGAGCAGCCAATACGCCGCCAGCACCACCGGCCCCGCGACGCCGTTCTCCTTTGCGGAGACGCCAAACAGCAGGGCCACGCAGCAGACCGCGCCGAGCAGAAAATTCCGTCCGCCTCCCGGCTTCCGCATGAATTCCATCGCGGCGAACAGCGCGACCAGAATCGATGCGAGCACGAGCAAGTCCTCCCGGTAACTCACCTCGGAAACCGGCTCGCAATTGAGCGGATGCGCGGCAAATACCAGCGCCGCGAGCGCCGCCGCGCCTTCGCTCCCGTTCAACAGCCGCACGAGCAGCAGGAAGAGCATCGCGCAGATCGCGGCGTGCAGCGTCACATTCGTCGCATGGTATCCGACCGGATTTTTCCCCCACAATGCCGCGTCGATCATCAACGAAAGCAGATTTCCCGGCCGGTTGTTATCCAGCACATCCCGCGTGAGCACCCGCCCGGTAAGCACGTCCGGCAGATTGGCCGGATTATGGATAAAATTGCTTCCCAGCACCTTTGCCCGCGCATCCCAGACAAAATCCGCCGTGAGCGTCCGCGCATACAGCACCCAGGCGAAAGCGGCGATGGCCAATGCAAGGGCGGCGCGCCTGTTCCCCGCCAGGGCGTGACCGGCACGCCGCATTCCACTCTGCCAGTTTGTGCGATCCGTGGTCCCATCCATTGGAATGCACCGCGGATTTGAGCGCCCTAGCTCGCCTTCAGCACCTCGATGAAGGCTTCCTGCGGGATGTTCACCTTGCCGATGGCTTTCATCCGCTTTTTGCCTTCCTTCTGCTTCTCCAGCAGCTTGCGCTTGCGGGTGATATCGCCGCCGTAGCACTTGGCGATCACGTTCTTGCGCATCGCGGAGACATTCTCGCGCGCGACGATCTTTCCGCCGATGGCGGCCTGGATCGCCACCTGGTAAAGCTGCTGCGGGATAACCTCTTTCAGCTTCGCGGCGAGCACGCGTCCGCGCGATTCCGCCTTATCGCGATGGATGATGCTGGAGAAGGCGTCCACGGGCTCGTCGTTCACCAGCATATCGAGTTTCACCAGCTTCGACGCGCGGTAGCCGGCGTGCTCGTAATCCATGGAACCATAGCCGCGTGTGATGCTTTTGATCTTGTCGTTGAAATCGACCAGGATTTCGTTGAGCGGCAGGACGCAGCTCAGCATCACGCGGCGGGTATCCAGCGATTCCGTGTGATCGACTTCGCCGCGCTTGTCCATCACCAGTTGCATGATGGCGGAGATGCTCTCGTTTGGCACCATGATGAACGCCTTCACCACCGGCTCGCGAATCTCCGCGATGATGCTCGGGTCCGGCAGATGCGCCGGGTTATCGACCTCCACCAACTCGCCGTTTGTCTTCTGGATCTGGTAAATCACGCTCGGGTAGGTGGCGATGATGTCCATGTCATACTCGCGCCGCAGCCGCTCCTGGATGATCTCCATGTGCAACAGCCCGAGGAAGCCGCACCGGAACCCGAAGCCCAGCGCGACGGAACTTTCCGCCTGAAATACGAAAGCGGCATCATTGATTTGCAGCTTGCCCATCGCGGTCTTCAGATGCTCGAAGTCCGCCGTGTTGATGGGATAAATGCCGCTGAACACCATGGGGTGAATCTCCTGGAAGCCGGGGAGCGCCTCCTTGGCGGGAATGCGGGCATCGGTGAGCGTATCGCCGATCTTGATCTCCGCGGTGCTCTTGATGTTTGCGATCACGTACCCAACGCTGCCCGCCACCAGGCGATCCCGGGCCTGCATGCGCGGGATAAAGACGCCGACTTCCTTCGCCTCGTAATTCCGGTTGGTGCTCAACAGCTTTACCATGGTCCCCGCCTCCATGGCGCCGGAGAAGACGCGCACGTAGGTCACCACGCCGCGATACACGTCGAATGTCGAGTCGAACACGAGCGCCCGCAGCGTGTCGTCGCTCCATTTCCTGGGCGCGGGAATGCGATGGATCACCGCCTCCAGAATATCCTCGATGCCGATGCGCGCCTTGGCGCTGGCCATGATGGCCTCCTCCGCGGGGATGGCGAGAATCTCCTCGAGCTGCTTCTTCACCGTCGGGATATCGGCGTTGGGCAGATCGATCTTGTTGATGATGGGCACGATCGTCAGCCCCTGCTTCATTGCCAGGTGGACATTTGCCACCGTCTGCGCCTCGACGCCCTGCGCCGCATCCACGATGAGCAGCGCCCCTTCGCACGCCGCCAGCGAGCGGGAGACTTCATAGGCGAAATCGACGTGGCCGGGGGTATCCAGCAGGTTCAGCTCGTACTTTTTGCCATCTTTTGCCTGGTACTCCATCGTGACCGGGTGGGCTTTGATGGTGATGCCCCGCTCCCGCTCCAGGTCCATCGAGTCCAGCAACTGGTCCTGCGCGTCCCGCTGCGCAATGGTGCCCGTGTACTCCAGCAACCGGTCGGAAAGCGTAGTCTTCCCATGGTCGATGTGGGCGATAATACAGAAATTCCGGGTTAAAACGGCGGACATTGCGAGCCGGAGACTATGCGGGAGCCAGCGCCCCGGGTCAAATGATTCAATTTGCGGGACCGTTTCACCGGAAAACCCGCGCTGCCCCGCGAATGACGCCGTTGCGCGCCGTATTATCGCGCCGGGCCGGTGCGGACGATCTGCGAGGCCCACATGAGGTACTGCGTGACCGGCTCGCCGATATCATCTTTTACGAAGTAGAGCCAATAATGGTGCAACTCCGAAGCGCCAATCAATGCCACCAGCGCGACTGCGGCCAGCACCGGGGCGCGGCGGACGCAGCCCGCCATCTGAAGCAGGATCCCGGCGGCCAGGAAACGGAGCGGCATGTCCCACATGGTGGCGTAGCGGACATTCATGCCGTTCTTCACGTTCACCATGACGGCGCAACTAAAGAGGACGAAGAGAAAGAGGAAGACGCCCTCGCGATTGTCCCGGCGCAGCGCAAAGATGCCGCCAATCGCCGGCAGCAGGACCATGGGGCTGATGAGCATCAAATCCACGAGATAGCGGAACCAGGGGCCGCCGCCCGTCTGGTAGGCAAAGTCCATTTTCTCCGCCTTCACGACCAGGAGGTGATAAGTCTCCAGCAGGGTGTGCACGCTGCCGGCCATGCAGACGAGCACGAGCGCGCCCATGACCCCGCCGGCAAAGGTGGCAATGAAAAGGCTCCACGCCGGGCGGCCGGTCTTGAGCCCGGGTACAAAAGTCATTGCGCAAAGCGTGCCGCCGAGTCCCACCGCGGCAAAGAAAGCGTTCTCCTTGGTCAGGACCATGCAGGCAATGGCCCCGGCATACGCGGCCAGCCAGCCGAGTTTCCCAGGCCGTTCCAGATTCTCCCAAAGCAACCAGAGGCAGAGCAGCGCCCAGAAGGCGAAGACACCGTCCACCAATTCCCGGTGCGCCAGCATCAGCTCCATGGGCGCGACCGCCATCAAGGCGCCCACCACCAGCGCATAGCGCACGCCGCCCAGCCGGTAGGCGAAGAGACCGGCGAGCAAAAAGGAGAGCGTCGAAAAAATGGCCGCCACGGTGCGCAGCGCCATCATGGGCCCGGTATGGAACATGGCGTCCCAGGCCCATGCGAGGAGGATGTACATGCAGCGCGTGGGAGGCAGCATCACCGCGCTCATGGCCGATTGCTTCTCCACATAGCGCTCGACGAGCGCCGGGTATTGGAACGGCCCCACCATCTGGACCAGCTTCACGTTGTAGATGTAGAGGCCCTCATCCAGCGTCTTGTGGTCTGGCACGCCGAAAAAGGGAGAAAGCCGCAAGGCAAGGCCGGCAATGAGAATGACGAGGCCCGCCGCGAGGGCCAGCCGGTGATGCCGGATGACGCGGAGGGCGGGGAGCGATTTCGGCTCCGCCAGCCGCGGGGCCGAGGGCAGGTCAATGGCCGGAGCTTGGGATGTTTGCATAGGACAAAAAGGGGCGCACGCAAAACAGAGAAAGCAGCCGCCGTGCCCCGCTCCTCTCATCCCCGACCTGGCCGCAAATTGCGCGCCGATTAAAGATCCGGCACCGTGTGAGCCTGGATCTTTGCCTCCGCGGCCTGAAAGCGCTGATCTCCCGGCGCGAGGCGAAGCGCGGAATCCACATCACTCCGGGCCTGGTCCCAAGCATCCATATGCGCGCAGACAATCGCGTCCAGGTAGAGCGTCTTCGCATCGGAAGGGCTGGACTGGAGCGCCTTCTGAAAGCAGCGGTGCGCGCCTGGCCAGTCTTCCTTTTTCGCCTCCAGGACGCCCATATTGTTCCAGGCGCCCACGTGCTTCGGGTTCAATTCGATGGCGCGCTGGTAAAATATTTCCGCCCGGGCCGGATCGTTCTGGCTCTGCCAGAGGAGGCCGAGGCTGAAATTCACCTCCGCATTGGTGGGCACATAGCGGTAAGCCCCCTCCAGGTCCTTGCGCGCGGTGGCGTAATCCTCCTCCGCCTCCGCCTGGTCGCCCCGCATCATGGCATCGCTCGCGTTATCGATGGCTTTGATGCCCGTATTGTACAGGTCCAGCGACCATAACGATGCGTCCGCGGGCGGGATGGCGACGAACAGCGCCGCAGCGATTCCCGCACAGGCATAGGCAATGGCCGGCGCCCAGCGGGCACGGCAAAGAAAATCCCAGAACACCCACAAACCGTACGCGCCCAGCAGCAGCAGACCCGGCACCGCCGCCAGACGGTAGCGTTCCGTGACAAAAACCGGCATCAGCGCCGCCATATGCAGGAGCACCGCGGCGACCACCCAGCCTGGCGAGCGGCCACTCCCGCCCGGGCCTCCCTTTGGCCTGCGCCGGATCAATGCCAGCGCGATGCCGGGCAGCGCCAGCGCCGCCACCCAGCCAAAGCGAGGCCCCGGCACCAGCAATCCCGCCTGCTCAAAAAGGGAAATCAGGCTCAGGTCATCATACTGGAAGCTGTTCCAGAAGTTCTTCAGCTTATGCCCCATCAGCACCAGCCATGCATGCGGGTGGCCCGCGATGTAGTCGTGCGCCTTGGCGGACCAGTACCGGGACACCTCGTAATGCTTCAGCGGCCGTCCCTCGGCTTTTTCCGCCAGGGTGATGGAATCCTTCAACATGCCTTGCTGGTCGGCGCTCATGCCCGGGGGCATCTTAGGGTAACCGGTGGCGACGGGGTTGTTGCCGATGTAGAAATTGAGGCCGCCGTGCGCGGACAGCATCACCGGCTCGTGGGCGATGAAATAATTGTGAATCCAGCAGGGCGACGCGCCGGCGTATAGACCGGCGATCAACGCACCGACGGCGCCAAGCGGCTTGAGCCACGCGCCCCCCTTCTCCCGGAAATCCCGAATAATCCCCGCCACCGCCAACGGCACCAGGAAGAGGATGGTGGCCACGATCATGGCCTCGAAGCCGATCAGCACCCCCAATGGAAGCCACGGGATCCATATTGAAAGAGCCCCCGGCCTCCGGCGCATCACCACCAACACACCGTACCAGTAAGCGACAATCTCCAGGGCTGTCGGCATTAACACGGCGGAAAATGCCTGGGCCGGCTGGTAAAACGCCCATCCGATTGCCGCCAAACCGCCGATTGTCATCCCCTGCGGCGAGTGGTCGCCATTCTCGCCCGGAAAGAGTTCCATCGCGATGATCCAGATGACGGATGCGGTAAAAGCGTCCGCGACCGCTTGAATCAATCCTGCGACAGTGGCGACCCAAAATCTATCGAAGTTGAGAATTTTGTAAAAAATGGCAAGGAGGTAGGGATAACCGGGCAGGCCGTAAAAAGAATGATGATCGGTGAGAAATCCATGGGCGATCCGGAGCCCCCAATCGGAGTAGAATTTCATGTCGCCGCCATTGGGGATGAAGAAGGGCATTCCCCAGAGCCGTAATACTACGTATAGCCTTACAGAGAGAGTCAAAAGAAAGAGCCAATGGACGGGGCGAAAGCGGGGTGAAGGCACGGGAGAAGAATTGGAGAAACCGGGGAGCAATGGGAGGCAAAAAAAGAGGGAAAGAGGGCGAAAGCTGCGAGCTTAGGCAGATCGGTTGGCATTGGTCCTGCTCAAGGGATAATTACCACTAGCAACACCGCTAATGGGAATAAAAACCATAATACAACAGCAATAATCTAATATGATTCAGAAACTGCAATCCCGTCGCGGCGGTTTCACGCTCGTGGAAATCATGATCGTGGTCGCCATCATCGCCCTCCTCGCCGCAATCGCGGTGCCGAACTTCCTGCGTGCCCGTAAGCGCTCGCAGGCGACCCGCATCCTGGAAGACCTCCGTATGCTTGACAGCGGCACCGACCAGTACGCCATCGAGAACAACAAGACCTCCGGCGCTCCCGCCAACATCACCGACCTCAAGGCCTATCTCAAGACCGGCACCGTCCTCTACAGCACGGGTGCTGATATCTTTGGCGATACCTACGGCGGCAGCACCGGCGCCTTCACCGTGGACACGCTCCCGATAATCCCGTCCAACGCCTGGAACACGCTGTCCGACGTTGCTCCTTACACCTTCTGGTCCCCGTACCACAACTAAGACTCCTGCTCGCAGGAACTTAGCTTCCGTTTAAAACAACCGCCCGGTTGCAGGCCCAGCGAGGCCTTGCTCCCGGGCGGTTTCGGTTTCCCCCCCGGGGGGAAGAAGAGGCCGTGGATGGCAAGGGGGCTGCTAATAACCACAGGGGTGATGTCCCAGCCCAAACTCTCTCCCCTCGCCCGCACGCTGCTGGGCGGGGCGATCATTCTTCTGGCCTGCATTCTGGCCTACCAGCCGGTGCTCCACGGAAAATTCCTGTGGGATGATCTTTACCTGGTTGGCAGCAATCCTTTCTTCAAGAGCCCGCGATTTGTCCTGGAGGTGTTCCGGCACTGGCTCTTTCTCGATTCCTTCTCCCTCTATTACCGGCCGGTGCAGAACCTGAGCTATATTCTGGATTACGTCGTCTGGAACCGGGAGGAGTTTGGGTATCACCTCTCGAATGTCCTTTTCCACGCGGCGAGCGCTTTTCTCCTGTATCTGGTGATCCGCCGCTGCCTGCGGGCGATGCCGGATGTTTCGCCGGCGTTTGCCGGGGGAGCGGCGTTTGCCGTGGGGCTGCTCTGGGCGGTGCATCCCATCCACAATGCGGCGGTGGCTTATGTCGCCGGCCGGGCGGATTCCATCGCGATGATGTTTGCGCTGGCGGGCTGGCTACTTTTCCTGAACGAGGGCAAAGGCTGGCGGCGCGGCGTGGCGCTGACTCTGGCCCCGCTCTGCATCCTGACGGCGCTATGCGCAAAGGAGATCGCGTTCATCTGGATCGCCCTGTTTGCCATTTACCTCTTCGGCTTCGAGCAAAAGCTCAGCCTGCGGGCGAAGGCCGGCGCGGTGGGATCGTTGCTGGCGGTCTTTGGCGTTTACCTTTGGCTGCGCCATCTGCCGGGGCCTCGCGTTCAGCAACTGGGATTGATGCCGCCGCCGTTCCTGGACCGCGTCCTACTCATGTTTCGCGCGCTGGGGGATTACACCAGCCTCATTTTCTACCCGGGCAACCTGCACATGGAGCGCATCGTGTGGGCCGCGACGGACTACAAAAACGCCGCCGTCTGGCAGCAGCATCTGAGGCCGGAATATCTCTCGCTCATTGGACTGGCGACGATTGCGCTGTTCGTCATTGCCTGCCGGAGCCGGCTGCCGGGCCGGAAAATCCGCATCCTGGGAGTGACCTGGTTTGTGCTGGGATTTCTCCCCATCTCGAATCTCTTCCCGCTCAATGCGCAGGTGGCCGAACACTGGATTTACATGGCCAGCGCCGGCTTTCTGCTGATGCTCGCCGGCTTTGCGTACGCCATTCCCCCGCGCTTCCAGCGATATCTGGCGATTGCGGTGCCGGTGCTCGCGGCAGCCCTGGGGGTCCGCACGGCCTTCCGCGCCGCGGACTGGGCAGACCCGGAAACCTTCTACCGGCAGACCATTGCGTCCGGCGGTTTTACCGAGCGCGTCAGCCTGAACCTGGCGGACGTGGTCACCGCAAAGGGCAAGCTCGCGGAGGCGGAATCGATTCTCCGCTCCACGGTTGCGCAGTTTCCCGGTTATCCTCCCGCCCGCATCCAACTGGGCATCAATCTGCTTACGCAGGGCCGCAAGCCGGAGGCGGAGCAATACCTGAGCTTTACCCCGCAGGGAGAAAAGCTCATCGCCGCCACCACGCCGCAGAGCTGGCATGCGGAGCTGAACCTGGCCTCGATCCGCTACCAGGCCCACCAGCCGGATGCGGCGCTCAATATCCTGGATGACGCGATCAGGCAGTATCCCGGGATCTGGGAGCTGATCCAATATCGCGCGGAAATTCTCCAGGCAACCAAGGGGCCGGGCGCCGCGCTGCCGTCGGTGGCCGATTTCGCGGCTCGCAACTGGTGGCATTTCGATTCCCACATGATGCTGGCCCGGCTTCACGCCGCCGCCGGTGATTATACCGCCGCGCTGGCCGATTGCCGGGAGGCCGCCACACTGGATATCCACAGCGCCGCGCCATACGATGAGGCGGCGAAGACGAGCGTGCTGGCCAATCAATTTCCCCAGGCGCTGGAGGAACAGAGTATCGCAATCGACCGCGGACCGGCACGGCCGGGACAATACCTGATGCTTGCGGGCATCCTCAGTCAGTTGCACGAGCCGCGGCAGGCGCTTCTGGCCGCTCACATGGCGGAGCTTCTCCGCGCCAGCGGGACCGGCGGCTAGCCAGCGGCGGCGATTGCCCTGAGGCCGGATCGCATCAACGGCTCCGCTCCATCGCGAGCTTCCAGCTCGCCCCGGCCGGCAGCCCGCCAAACCGATGCATGGAATCGCTTCGGGCTAAAATCTCCTTCAGCCCACCCGGCAAGATGCCGGATGGAGCGATGCCCGCAATGCCCCCTCGGAAACCACTCCCGGGTAACCGGGCCGACCGGCCGGAGGGCGCGTTGAAAACGCTTTAGTTCCCCTGGCTCTGATGCTGGGTCACGCTCGCCGTCTTGGGCGCCTTATTCAGATCGATGAAATCACTCAGGATATTGAGCGTCTCGTTGCGGATGGGATCGAAGACGGGCGCCTTGTCCTTGGGAGCAAGAACGTCATCATCGTCGTCATCTTCGTCGGAGCCGGCATTGCTATCGGCAGCGGCGGCTGCCTTGGCGTCTTTGGCATTCTTCGGTTTCTCGTTTGAAACCAGCTCGAGCTGCGGCTTGTCCACGTTATCCAGCGTGATGAGGTAATCCTTCTCAGGCGGGCGCGGGTGCTTATCCCGCTCCGCGATGCGCTCATCCTTGCGGGCGGTATCCGCGGCCATCTCCGCGCGGCGCGTCTTTTCATTGAGAGATATGGTGTTATCCGCGATGCGCTGTTTCTCGCGGGCAAGATCCTCGGAGATCCAATGGAACTCGCGGTCCGAGGCGACTCGGGCGCCGCTCATGGCGCGCAGTTCCTTGATGTAGAGCGGGTGATCCCATTTGTCGAAATCGGCGGGAGCAACCTCGTCGTAGGGCATTGGGTCCTTGAGGGCGCGCTCGCCGAGGTCCGGATGATCGTACAGCGAAGGCAGCTTGATGTCCGACAGGACGCCGCGCAATTGCGTAGAGCCGCCGGCGATGCGGTAGAATTTCTGGATGGTCAGCTTGAGGGCGCCGGCGTCCGAGGGATCGCTGCCGAGGAAGGGAATGAATTTCCCGATCTCGAGCATGGTCTGGACGGTGCCTTTGCCGAAGCTGGCCTCATCGCCCACGACGATGGCGCGGCCGTAATCCTGAAGGGCGGCGGCAAAGATTTCGCTGGCCGATGCGCTGAGCCGGTTGGTGAGGACGATCATGGGGCCATCCCACTCGATGCCGGGATGCGGCACACGGGAGACATGGACGACGCCGTTGGCATCCTTGGCCTGCACGACCGGGCCTTTCTTGATAAAGAGGCCGGTCAGCTTGACGGCTTCATCCAGGGAGCCGCCGCCGTTATTGCGCAAGTCCATGACGAGGCCGCTGATGCCCTCCTGCTTGAGGCGGGCAAGGAGCCGGGAGACATCCGTGGTGGTGCTGGTGGCGCCGGGCTGGCCGCTGCGGTCCATATCCGCATAGAAGGAGGGAAGCGTGATCCAGCCCAGCTTGAGCGGAGCGCCGCCGTTCGGGTTATCGCGCTCGATGAGGTCCGCCTTGGCGGCCTGCTCCTTGAGTTTGATCTCGTCACGAACGATCTTGATAATCTTGCGCTGCGCGGGATCTGTGCCGCGGGAGGCAATAACCTGGAGGCGCACCGTGGTGCCTTTTTTGCCCCGGATCATATCGACGACCTTGTCGAGCTTCATGCCCACGCAATCGACGAACTGGCCATCGCCCTGGGCGACGGCGCTGATGCGATCATTGACCTTGAGCTGGCCATCGCGCTCGGCGGGCCCGCCGGGGACCAGTTCCATGATCTTCGCATAACCGTCCTCGGAGTGCAGGACGGCGCCGATGCCGACCAGCGAGAGGTCCATGTTGATCTTGAAGTTCTCGAGATCGCTCTTGCTGAGATACTCGGAGTGGGGGTCGTAAGTGAGGGCCAGCGTGGTGAGAAAGTCGCGCAGCACATCCTCGTCGGTTTGCTCGTTCAGGTTTTCGAGCATCTGGTTGTACCGCCGGGTGAGCACCTTCGCGGCGGGCTCGATGGGGTGTTCAACCAGCTTTTCCGCAAGGAAATCGGACTTGATGCGCTGGCGCCAGAGGCGGTCGGCATCGGCCTCGTCCTTGGGCCAGGGAGCCTTCTGGCGGTTGATCTCCACCGAGTCGTTCTTGGTGAAGTCGAAGTCGTTCTTATTGATCAGCTCCTTGATCTTGGCGATCCGGTCCTCAACCCGCTTCTTATAGAGGTTGTAGATGTCGTACGCCGGATCGGGATTGCCCAGCAGGACATCGTCGCCCAGGGCGGTCGCATATTTTTCCGTGAAGGTGTCGATATCCTTCTGGGTGAAAAAGAGGTGCTCGTAGTCCAGCGTATCGAAGTAATTATTCAGGAAGCGCCTGGACACTGCGTCGTTGAGCTTCTGCTTCGTGTAATGGCCCTGCTCGAGCAGCCGCGCCACGGAGATGCAAATCTGTCCCGGGTCCGGCCCTGCGGAGTCTGCCGCGGCAAGTGCCTGCCAGCCACCGGCAGGGGCTAAAAGGGCGGCGCAAGTTGTAATGGTAAGGAACAGGTGGCGGATCGGCTTCATTTGGACGAAAGACTTCACAGTGACAGAAAAGGCGGGGAAATCAAATGCGGTGTGGAGAATAGCGGAGCCCGGTAAACAGGGGCGTCCAACCGGGGGCGCAAAAGCCCTTTTCTCACCTCGCGACCCCTTCTACAGTGCTGAATGATGATGTTAGACACGTTCACCGGGGGAATGTTCGAGACCAATTGCTTTTACCTCCCCGACAGCGGCATCCTGATCGATGCCCCGCAGGAAAGCGCGGATTGGCTGGCCGAGCGCGGCTACAAGGTGCGCCTCCTCCTGCTGACCCATGGCCATGTGGACCACGTGTGGGATGCCGCCCGCATCCACCGCGAGCACGGCTGCACGGTCGGCTGCCACCCGGAGACCGTGCCAATGGTTTCCGAGCCGGAGTTCTTTCGCCAGTTCGGGTTTGCTCTGGAGATCGAGACGCTGAACCCGGAAATGATGATCACCGAGACGCCGTCGCGGGAGTTCGCGGGCATCGAGTTTCAGGTGCTGGAAGTACCCGGCCATTGCCCCGGCAGCCTCTGCTTTTACTCAAAGGCGGACCGTGTGATCTTTGGCGGCGATGTCCTCTTTGCCGGCGGTGTCGGGCGCTGGGACCTGCCAGGCGGCGACCGCGACCTGCTCTTCCGGGGCATTCGCACCAAGCTTTACCCGCTCGGCGACGACATCAAAGTCCTCCCCGGTCATGGGCCGGCGACGACCATTGGCACGGAGAAGGCGGGTAATCCGTTTGTGGGAGCGGAATAATCCCTCACCTTGCTGCGCGAATGGATTTCCATTTAGAGAGACGCCAATCAATCGGTGCGATTTATTTCGCCACGGCTTTGACGCTTTGTTTCCCAATCATTTCCGCTGCGGATAAGGAACCTACGCTTGCAGAAGCCCGCGCGCAGTACAAAGCGGCGGATGCGGAGTTGAACAAAGCATACGCGGCTGCGATTGCCGAATTGCATCAGACAAAGGCGGCGGCATTGCGCGAGGATGAGCGGAATTGGATTCAATACCGTGACGAAATGGTCGAACATGACGAGTATGTCGCACGTTCTTTTGGTCATACGAATCTATCTGACGAAAAAGATCCGGATTACTGGACATCGCTGGCTGCTTATGAAGAAGACCGCACCCAATACCTTCACGGATATTCCGGCAAGCATGTTCCGCCGGGCATTCCTGGCGAATACGATGATTCCTACGGAGGGACCGCGGAAGTAAGGCAAACCAAGAGTGGGATTGAATTCAGTTTGGAAGCGGTCCGGCACGCCGGGCACGATCAAGGTGAGATTTCAGGCGTTTTGAAATTCAAAGGGGACACCGCCTATTTCAGACAAAACGAGAAGAATGTTCAGTCCGGAGATCCTCCATGCGAATTGGTCTTTACGATTGTAGATGGTCATGTCCTCCGGATCGAGGAGAAGGTTCGGGACAGCAACGCCGGCATCAACGTCCACTATGACGGCGATTACTATAAGATAGGCAAAGTAAGAGGCGACTAACCGCGAAGAATCCAAAGGAGACAAAGAATCTTGCTTCTCCTCTTTTGCGATCTTTGTGACGGCATGAAGTCGCTCAGCAACCGGCGCTGGGCAAACCGAAAGGTTTGATTCAACGTCCTTGGCGGAACCCGTGAGTCCCTGCAACACGCACGGGTGGCCGAAGGTCCTTATGGTTCGATGAGAGCGCTGAGCTAACTGCTCGGCTTTGTGATTGAACCAAGGCGGAAAGCACCCTCGGGGGGCGCTAAGACCCCGTATGCCTGACTGCAACCTTCCGTCCGTGGACCAAACCAAAAAATCGGCTGCCCGCGCCGGTTGTCTCCACCCTTAACTCGAACCCTTGGAGAACGACCGTCAAAAAAAACAACCCCACCAACAGAAAAACAACCCATCGCTTCCCAACAAGGCGGGGGCGACGCGGCGGAAATCTACTTTGCCCCCCGGTCCCCCCTGCCAACGGGAGGATCAACGGCCTGGATTGCCATCCCGACTCTTATACGGCAGCAGTTAACGGGGGGCAGCACCCCGCTCTTTGCGGTCGAATCATCGTGAGGTGATCGCAGGGAATGCAAAAAGAAGAATGGCGGTCAGAGCATCGGCGCTTCGCGACGCGTCCGAATGTGGATCGCCAATATGAATTGGTGTGAAGTCTCGCGCGCGGCGGGGTGGATGGCTGCATGCCCGGTTGGGTCGCGATGATTGCTCTGCGATCCCTCCGGGATCGTTTCACGTTTCACGCGCTATTCCGGGGGTATCGCTCACGCTTTGCGTGGCTCGACCCCCGGCTATGGATATGCGAACCCTTGCGGGTTCGGGAGACGGTGCTTGACGCGACGAGTTCGGCGCTCGGATTTGTGCGCTCTGCCTGCTCTGCCTGCTCTGCCTGCTCTGCCTGCTCTGGCTGCTCTGGCTGCTCTGGCTGCTCTGGCTGCTCTGGCTGCTCTGCCTGCTCTGGCTGCTCTGCCTGCTCTGGCTGCTCTGCCTGCTCTGGCTGGCGGGCTGGCGGGCTGGCGGGCTGGCGGCTGGCGGCTGGCGGCTGGCGGCTGGCGGCTGGCTCTGGCGGCTGGCTTGGCGGCTGGCTTGGCGGCTGGCTTGGCGGCTGGCTTGGCGGCTGGAGCGGCTTTGCTTATTTGCTTTCGCCGCTGTCGGCGGCGTTGTTCAGGAAATCGGCGTCGGTTTCGCCAACCCGCTTCGGAGCTTCGGCGACGCCGGGCTTGGGATAATCGGCGGCAAGCGCGCGGTGGGAGGTGGGCACCAGGCGCCAGGCTCCGCTGGCATTGTTGCGCCAGCCATTGGGATCGGCGTATTCCTCGCCGGAGTGGTGGAGGCCGTTGACCTGATCCTCAAGACCGGTGCCGTATCCCTGCTTGATGATGGTGGGCGTTACGAAGACCAGGAGGTTGCGCTTGGTGCGGACGTTGAGATGCTCCTGAAAGGCGTAGCCGATGCCAGGGAGATCGCCCAGAACCGGGACCTTGTTGTGCGTTTTGGTGATTTCATCCTGAAGGAGGCCGCCGATGGCGAGGGTATCGCCGCTCTTGATGAGCACGGTGGACTCGAGGGTGCGGGTATCGATGATGGGGCTGCTGACGGTGGCGCCGGAGAAGGTGAACACGGAGTCGGCCACCTTATTGGAAATCTTTGGCTTCACGTTCAGGGTGACGAAGTCGTCCTTGTTGATACAGGGCGTCACGGTGAGGGTATTGCCGTAGTTCTTATCCTCGAAACCGCCGAATACGGCGGTGGCGGTCTGCGGGTTAAAGTTCAGAGAAGGCACCGGCTGGTTGCGGGTGATATCGATGGTGGCCTGCTGATTGTTGGCGGTCACGATGCGGGGATTGGCGAGAAACTCGGCGTCCGCATCCTCATTCAGGAAGCGCATGGTGACGGACATCTGCGGGACGGAAAGGATGGCAACCTGGCCGCTGAATGCGCGGAAAAGGCCGCCAATGCCGGACTGGCCGTTGAGCAGGAAATTATTGGGGGCAAAAGCGCCGTTTGTGAGGGTAGCCTGCGCCGGGCTGCTGGGTACGGAGATGGGATTGACCGCGCCGGTGACGGGATTGGTCTGCAGGTTGTAGGTGGTGGAAGCGGGCTGGGAGCCGCCATAAGTGAATGTCTGCGGGGTGCTGGAGTTGCCGAAGACGCCGCCCCAGTTGAAGCCGTAGCTCTGGGAGGGATTGGCAGTGACTTCCACGAGGCGTGCCTCGATCATGACCTGCTGGGTGGGCTGATCGACGGTCTTGAGAAATTCCTTGATGGCGTCAAGATTCGAGCCGACCTCGCGATAGAAAACGGTATTGGTGCGGGGATCAAACTGCGGGGCCGCCTTGCTCTCGAGCTGGGCGGTGAGCAGCGGCAGCACTTTCTCCGCGCTGGCATAGGAGAAGGTATAAAAGGCGGGCACGGTGGGCTCCGCCTCTCTTTCCTCCTTGGTTTTAACGTAATAGACGCCGTCTTTCTCCATCATGAAGAGGCCTTTGTCCTGGACGATGATGTTGATGACCTGCAACGGGGTCTTGTCCTCGAGGCGCATGGTGACCTTCATGGGAGGCTGCGCATCGGCGATCTTATCACTGACCACGAGGCTGATGTGGGCCTGGCGGGCGAGGAGGCGCAGCACCTGGGCCACGTCGTCCCCCTGAAACTCATTCAATGCGTGACCGGGCGCCGTACCGCCGAGAGGCTGGGCGCCGAGCGGGGTGGCGGGCGTGACGGGCGCGGGAGCAGCGCCGGAAGGCGCGGATTGGTCCATGGCGGAGGTGGGCGTGGGAGCAATCCCGGGACCGACGGGACCTGCGACCGGCGGCTCGATGGGCGCGGGAGCATCGGCACTGGCGGCTGGCGCGGCAGATGCCGGCGCGGCGGACGCAGGGGCGGCGGAGGGTGCGGGAGCGGCGGCGCTCGCATCCGGGCTCATGGCGGAAGGCTGGGGCGGAGAAACGACCTGCGGCGGCCCGGGAACGACCGGGGTAGCGGTGGGAGCAGCCGGAGTCTGAGCCACGGCCGCGGCAACCGTAAGGATGCCTGCCGAGCAGAGAATGAGTGATATCTTGCGCATAATAGGGCCGTGGTGAGGAAACTGTCGGTCCTGAAAAAGCAGGAAACAGACCACCCCCTGAAAAAGGGCCGCTTTTTTCCGTAGAACACCGGCCAATACAGGCGAAAAAAGCCGGTTACACGCCGCGCGCGGCTGCCACAAAGGCGCGGATGCGCCCGGTATCCTTGCGTCTGGGATCGCCCGGCGCCTCCACTCCGCTGGCAACATCCACCCCGTAGGGGCGTGCCACCTCCACGGCGGCGGCAACGTTGTCCGGCGCCAGCCCCCCGGATAGCCAGACCGGGGTATCGCAGGCCTGGATGAAGCGGGCCGCGGCGTCCAGATCGATCAGCACGCCGGTGCCGCCGAATGCGCCGGGGACGGCGGAATCGACCACGATGGCCTGGGCGTTGTAGGCGTCCGCGGCGCCGGGGTCCGCGCTCACAGGGAGGGCTTTCCAGACGCTGCCGCTGCCGGAGGCGATTGCGCAGAGCCCGGGCGTCTCCTGGCCGTGAAGCTGGATGGCATCGAAGAATCCCTGGACGCGCCGGATTTCCTCCAATGAAGGATTGACCAGCACGGCAACCCGCAGCACCTGGCCCGCGAGCGGAGCGATCCAGGGCTCGATTTCCTCGAGGCGGACATGCCGCCTGGAGCCGGCCCACAGGTTGAAACCAAGGGCATCCGCCCCGGCATGGATGGCGGCCTCGGCGTCGGCGGCATTCGTAATTCCGCAAATCTTGATCTGGACGGGCGCGTTCACTCGATGACTCTCCCTTTTGCCTGCTTCATGCCGTCTCCCGTACGGACGATTCGCACCCGCCCATCCTCCGAGCGGATAAAGGCGCTGAGCATCCAACTGGTGATTGAAATGATGATGGCCCCCAGAAAGGCATGGCCGAAGGAGGCAACATGAAAACAGGGCACCACCGCGGAGACCGCGAGCAGCAGCAGGGCGTTCACCACGAGAATGCCAACCCCGAGCGTGAGGACGATGAACGGGATGCTGAGCAAGAGCACGACGGGACGCACGACGGCATTCACGATGCCCAGCAGCAACGCCGCGCCAAAAAGGCAGCGCCCGCTATCAAAATGGAGCGCGCCAAGGGCGGACGCCACCCAAACGGAGGCGGTCGTCACCATCCACCGGATCAAAAAGGCTCTCATCGCCTGCAAGTTAAGCAAAAAGGGGCGCGGCGCAAAAGAATCGCGGAGCCGGTGCGCGCATTTTTACGGGGAAACCAGCCGGAAAAAAACCATGGACTGCCCGCGCGGATGACCTATCATCCGCGATTCGGACCGGGCGGTAACCGCCCTTGGACCGGGGACAACACTTGATCGCAAGTATGGGAAAGAAAAACGATATCAGCAAACCGGCGCCCGCAGCGGCGGAGGCTTCCGCGCCGAAAAAGAAAATCTCGAAACCTGCGCCCGCGCCTGCCGCAACCGCCGCCGCCGCGGAGGTTGTGCCAGCACCGGCAACAGCACCCAAGCCAGCCCCGCCCGCTGCCAACGGGGCTGCTGCCGCCGCCAAGGCCAAAAAGGCTCCGGCGCCAAAATCCGCCACGCCCAAAAAGACCGCCAGGGCCGAAACGCCCAGGACCGTGACCTTCACGACCGAGGATATCGCCCTGCGAGCCTACTTCATCGCGGAGAAGCGGCAACGTGACGGCCTGCATGGCGACTCGCATTCCGACTGGATCGAGGCGGAGCGCCAGCTTCTGGCCGAGCACGGCAAGAAGAAGCCGGCCAGGAAAAAGGCGTAACCGGATCGTTACTGGACAAAAGGGCCGTTGCGCCGGAGATTCCCCGGCATATGGAAAATCTAGAGTCCGAGCTGGCCGAGGCGTTGAGGAAGCGCCTGGCGGTCATCGGTGATCGCGCCCTGCGCGAGGCCAACCCGGCACGGCACCTTGCCGAGCTGCGTGCGGCCTCCGAGCGCATTACCGATCTCGCGACCCGTCTGCCCGCGAACACGCACCCGCAACTGCGCCACTACTTTGAGCGGTGCAGCTATGACAAGGCGCTGGCGTGGATCGAGCAGGACGGCCTCGCGACAGCCATTAAGTAAGGGAACCCAGGGCAAGCTCGATCGCACGGACGGCGCGCTCAAGCTCCTCCGCCGTGACGCAGAGGGGCGGCATAAGGACCACGGTATTGAGGATGGGCCGGGTAAGCAGGCCATGGCGGCGCGCTGCGAGACAGGCGGGAGCGGCGGGCCGGTCCAGTTCAATGCCGGCAATGAGCCCGCACTGGCGGATCTCCCGGACGCGGGGATTTCCACGCAGGTTTTCCAGCAGACCGGCAAGCTGGAGGATCTTTGGCTCGAGGCGGGCGAGCACGGCCTCCTCCTCAAAAAGGCGCAGGCTGGCCAGGGCGGCGGCGCAGCCGAGCTGATTGCCGCAGAAGCTGTGGCCATAATAGAAAGTGTGGCCAAGGAATGCCTCGAAGATGCGCTCGGTAATGAGTGTCGCCGCGAGCGGCAGATAGCCCCCGGACAGGCCCTTGGCGAGCGCCAGGAAATCCGGCACGGCCTCTTCCTGCTGAAAGGCAAACATGGCGCCTGTGCGGCCGAAGCCGGTCATCACTTCATCCGCAATCAGCAACGCCCCATGCCGGTCGCACCAGCGGCGGGCGGCGGCCAGGGTTCCCGCAGGCCAGGGGCGCATGCCCGCCGCGCCCTGGATCAAGGGCTCAATGACGACGGCGGCGACGGTGGCGGGCTCCGGCAGCGCCTCCAGCGCGGCGATGGATGCCACGTGCTCCGTGGGAAAGTGATGCCGGGAAAACTGCGCATGGAAGAGCCCGATACCCCCAAGGCTGGCGGCTCCCAGGGTATCGCCGTGGTAGGCATTCTCGAACGCGACAAAGCGGGCGCGGTGCGGCTGCGAGGTCAGTTGAAAATATTGGATGGCGAGCTTGATGGCCACCTCGATGGCGGTTGAGCCGTCGTCGGCGTAGAAGACGCGGGTCAAGACGCCGGGGGCCGCGATTTTGACCAGCGCATCCGCCAGCTCGATGGCGGGCGGATTGGTGAAACCGAGGAAAGAGGTGTGGGCGACCTTGTCCAACTGCCCGCGGATCGCGGCATTGATGGCGGGGTGGTTATGGCCGTGGATATTGGTCCAGATGGAGGAATTGCCGTCGATGTATTCCCGCCCCTCACTATCGCGGAGCATGGAGCCCTGCCCTGCCACGAGGATGAGCGGCTCCGCCTCGGGCGCGCACCATTCGCTCATGGGGGTAAAGGGGTGCCAGAGCCGCTGCTTGTCCAGCGACGCCAGGCGCGCTGTGTCCGCCGGGCTCATTGGGCTTCCAGGCGTTTGATCCAGGTTTCGACGCCAATCAGCTCTTCATGCGTCGCGCGCCGGCGCTGATATTTGCGAAAAAGGACCTCGCGCAGTTCGCGCAGATCCTCGATGCGCGGCTTGTCATAGTAGGTCCAGTCTTCCTCGCCCTTCAGCCGGGCCTGGATGCGCCATTTGCCGCCAAACCGGGTGGCCCGCACTTCCCGTCTGTCGCCATCGGGGGTGGTTTCCTTCCAAGTGTGCTCATTGCGCATGGCGGGAAGAGTAGGCGCCAGAGCGCAAGCGGCGCAATAAGAACGGCGCGGGGCCTGCGAGGAGCCGCGAGGGCGGGCCATAATGCTTCGACAAGGGGCGGGCCGACCGGCTAAGGAGAACGGCCTTGAAAGCGCTCGGGCAAATCCTCCTTTACCTGGCGGCAGTCGTTCTCCTCGGGGCGCTGCTGGCGCCGCCCCTGTTCTGGCTGGCGCATGCGGCAGCGGGGCATCTGCATGACGCGAGCTTCTCCGCGTTCATCGCGAAGACGGATTTCCAGCGCTATTTCGACCGCGGCATCCTGGTGGCGGCGCTGGCGCTGCTATGGCCGCTGCTGCGGGCGTTCCGGATTGAGAATTTTGGCCACGATCTGGGACTGCGCCGGGATCGCCACGGGTGGCGCCGCCTGTTTGCGGGGGCGGCGGTGGCGCTGGGGACATTTCTGGCGCTTTGGGCGATCCTTTACTTTGCGGGGCTGTGCCGGCTGCGGGGGCATGTGAACTATGGGGCGCTGATGTGGCAGGTCCCACTGACGGCGGTGACGGTATCGGTGCTGGAGGAGTTTTTCTTTCGCGGTGCGCTGCAAGGGGCGGTGCGAAAGACGACGGTGGACGGGTTTGCGCTGGTGACGGTGGCGGTGCTCTTCGCGGCGGTGCACTTCCTGAAGCCGGCGGGAGCGGAGATCGCGCCGGCGGATGTGCATTGGTGGTCCGGCCTGGCGGTGCTGCCGGATACGCTCTGGATGTTCCAGCAGCCCGGGCTGCTGCTGGGAGGCTTCACGACTCTGCTGCTGGTGGGGCTGATCCTGGGCTATGCGCGGATGCGGACGCGATCGCTCTGGATGCCGGTGGGCCTGCATGCGGGATGGATTGTGGGAGAAAAAGGGCTGGGGGCGCTGACGCGGCACGGCGTGGCATGGCCATGGCTGGGGCCGAATATCCCAAATACGCTGGTGGGCCTGGCGCCGGTGCTGACGCTGGTGGCGGCATGGGCAATCGTGGCATTGATGCTGCGCGATCTCCCGGAGTAAGCTTGGCGCCCATGAAACTCGCGGAGAAGGCGTTCGGTATTCTCTCGCTCATCTACCCCCCGTGCTGCGAGGCATGCCGGGGCGCGGTGGAATATCCGCACTACCTTTGCAACCAGTGCGCGGCGGCGGCTGACCGCATCGAGGGTCCATGCTGCATGGTCTGCTCGGAGCCGTTTTACGGCGCGATTACCGGCGCGTTCCAGTGCGGCAATTGCCGCAACCGGCAATTCCGCTTTTCCTGCGCCGTGGCCCGCTACCGCAGCACGGGCGTGGTTCGGGATTTCATTCACCGGTTCAAGTATTGGCGGGAGTTCCATCTGCGGCATCCGCTGGCGGAGTGGGCGGCGGAGGCGCTGGAGGATGACCGCATCCGGGCGGAGCCAGTGGATGCGCTGGTGCCGGTGCCCCTCTTCATCGCGCGACAGCGGCACCGGGAGTTCAACCAGGCGGCGGAGATCGCCCGGCTGGTCGGCGCCCGGGCTGGCATCCCGGTGGCGGATTGCATGGTACGCACCCGCAATACGACAAGCCAGGTGACCCACGACCGGAAGGGGCGCATGGAAAACTTGCGGAATGCCTTTGAATTGCGCCAGATTAAGGGCGTGCGTGGCCGGCGCCTCGTCCTCGTGGACGATGTGCTGACCACCGGGTCCACCCTGGACGAATGCGCGCGCGTACTGCTGAAAGGCGGGGCGGCGTCCATCCGGGCGATCACGGTCGCGCGCGGATAATTACCATGTCCATTTTCAAGAAACCGCCGTTCAACTCCGGAAGCAAGAAGCGCGACATGCCGGAGGGCCTCTGGGAGAAGTGCCCGGAGTGCGGGGAGATGATCCACCAGTTGACGCTCGCGGAGAACCTGCACGTCTGCCCTAAGTGCGATTACCATTTCCGGATCGGCGCGCAGGATCGCCTCGACGCCTTTCTGGATTCCGGGACGTTCGAGGAATTCGATGCGGATATGGAGCCAGTGGATATCCTGGAATTCCGCGGCCCCAAGGCGTACCGGACCAGTCTTGCGGAAAAGCAAAAGAACACGGGACTCAAGGATGCCGTGATCACGGGAGCCGGCAAATCCGAGAACCGGCAACTGGCGGTGGCGGCGATGGATTTCCGATTCCTGGCCGCGAGCATGGGCTCCGTGGTGGGAGAGAAGATTACGCGCATCATCGAGTACGGCACCAAGAACCGGCTGCCGGTCGTCATTTTTACCGCGGCGGGAGGAGCGCGGATGCATGAGGGCCTCTTTGGCCTGATGCAAATGGCCAAGACGAGCGGCGCGCTGGCGCTGCATGCCCGCGCGGGGCTGCCGTACATCCCGGTGCTTACGGACCCGACCACCGGCGGCGTCTCCGCGAGCTTTGCGACGCTGGGCGATCTGATTCTGGCGGAGCCGAAATGCATGGTGGGCTTTGCCGGGCCGCGCGTGATCCGCGAGACGACGCACCAGGATTTGCCGCCGGGATTCCAAACGGCGGAGTTTTTGGAAGACCACGGACTGGTGGATATGATCGTGCACCGGAAGAAGCTGCGGTCAACGATCTCGGCGATCCTCGATTTCATCTCAGGGCCGGTCAAAAGCTGACAAGGAATCCCATGCGCTACCCGGAGGCGCTCGCGTGGCTTTACGGCACGCAGAAATTCAGCATCAAATTGGGGCTCGATCGGGTGCGAATGCTTGCCCACGGGCTCGGCTGGCGGGCGGAGCAGCGCTGCCTGCACATCGCGGGCACCAATGGCAAGGGCTCCGTCTGCGCGATGCTCGACTCGGTGCTGCGCGCGGCGGGGCATCGCTCGGGGCTCTTCACCTCCCCTCACCTTGTGACGTTTCGCGAGCGCATCCAGATGGATGGATTGGCTGCGGAAGACGAGGAAATCGCGGCGGAGCTGACACGCATCCGTGACTGGTGCGAGCAGGCGGACGCGCAGCCGACTTTCTTTGAGATCGCGACCGCGCTGGCGCTGATGCTTTTCCAGCAGCGGAAGATGGAACTCGTGGTGCTGGAGACGGGGCTCGGCGGCAGGCTGGATTCCACCAATATCGTCACCCCGCTGGTTTCGGTAATCACTTCCATCGGGATGGACCACATGCAATATCTCGGCGGAACGCTGGAGGAGATCGCGTGGGAAAAAGCGGGGATCATCAAACCGGGCGTGCCGGTGGTCACCGGCGTTTTGCCCCGGCAAGCCGCGGAGGTGATCGGACGGGTGGCGGCGGAAAGGGAATCGCCGCTCATCGCGGTGAGCGAGCCGGTGGCGGACATGGAAATCGGGCTGAAGGGTTCACATCAATGCCTGAACGCGGCGGTGGCGTTGCACGCACTGGAAGCTGCCGGCATTGCGATCTCCCATGGGCAGGCTTTGGAGGGATTGCGGATGTTACACTGGCCGGCGCGGTTTCAGGATACCGGGCGCGGTTTCATTCTGGACGGCGCTCACAATCCCGAAGCAGCCGCGCGCCTCGTGCAAACCTGGCGGGAGGAATATGGCGGCCGGCGCGCGGAAATCATCGTGGGCATTGTGAGGGACAAGGATGCGCGCGGGATTTGCGCGGAGCTTGCGGCAATCGCCGGCCGATTCACCGTGGTGCCGGTGCCTGGCCCGCGCGGCGGCTCCGTGCAGGAGTTGATGGAGATTGCGGGTGCGCTGCGACCCACCCGCGCGTGCGCCTCGCTGGCGGAGGCGATTGCTACCACGCCGAGGGAAGAAATGCCGGCGCTCATCGCGGGTTCATTTTTCCTGATGGGCGAGGCGCTGGTGGCGTTGGGCCTTGCGAAGGAGCCGCAGGAAATCAGCGCGCAATAGGCACGCTTCGTGCGGCTTTTCAGTGAGCCGGGCCGGCCGGAGCAGGAGCAGCCGTCGGGGAAGCCGCCGCGGCGGCGGGATGCTCGGCGGCTACGACGCGCCCGTAGAGCGCCTGAATATTGGCGCGCAGAATGGTTGCGCGTTGATCCCAGGCGTTGAGGCTGCCGGAATCCAGAAATGCCGCGTCTCCTCTTGCTGCGCCGTTGGAGGAGTGGGCAACATGCTTGGCCCCTTTTCCGCGAGCATCGGTAACATCGCGCACTGTGGGCGCCTGTGCGGAATTCCGGACCGTCTCGGCTTTATCACGTTCATCCATGGCGCTGCTCATCGCATCACAGGTCGCGATGGCCCATTGGTAAGCTGGCCGCTCGGCTGCGGGAACCTGCGACGCCTGCGCGACAAACGCCACCCGGACCAATCCCAGCTCAGTACGTGGCATGGCAACGTTCTGCGGGAGCGGAGCCAGAATGCGATCCAGGAAATATTCCAGGAATTTTGTGAGCACCGCGGTTGGATCCGCCCCGGGCTGAATGGCGAACGGCGGAGTGGGCTGCGGCGCGGAAAGAGACGCCCGAGCCGGCAAGGCCGCAAGAAGCACAAGACAGAACAAGGGAACGATGCGGGGGGTGACGCCGGAATATCTGCCCTGGGGGTGCATAAAGCGGGGCCAGTAGCTGCCTGATTCCGTAGAATGTCAAGATCGCCTCAGCGTAGCGCGGCGATGGCGGCGGCCATGTCCGGCGCGCGGAAAACGGAGGTGCCGGCGACCAGGGTATCCGCTCCGCGGGCGATGGTGAGGGGGGCGGTTTGGGCGTTGATGCCGCCATCCACTTCGATGCGGAAGCTCAGGCCCCGCGCGGCGCGCGCGCGGGCGGCGGTTTCGATTTTATCCAGCATTTCGGGCATGAATTGCTGGCCGCCGAAGCCGGGCTCGACGGTCATCACGAGCAGAAGATCGATCTGGCCGAGGAGCGGCAGCGCGCCCTCCAGGGGGGTGCGAGGCCGCAGGGCGAGACCGGCGGTGCAGCCCGCCTTGCGGATTCCGGCGAGCGTGGCCGGGACGTCGTGCTCCGCCTCGAGATGGACGGTGATGTTGTGCGCGTTTTTGACGAAGCGCGGGAAGTAGTGATCCGGCCGGCTCACCATGAGATGCACGTCGAACGGGTCTCTGGCGCACTTGCGCGCGGCGGCGACGAAATCGGGACCGAAGGAGATGTTATCGACCAGATGACCATCCATGATGTCCATGTGCAGCCAATCGGCGCCGGCCCGCTCCGCGCGGGCGATTTCCTCGCCCAGGCGGGTGAAATCACTGGCCAGGATGGATGGAGCGACGACGAGCGAGTTCATCCCCAAACTGCTATCCGCGATTCCTCAGGTCAGCAATTCCGGATAATGCTCGCGGGCGACGGCTTCGCAGCGCTCAAGGATTTGCGCCGCGCTGTCCATGTGGACGATTTCATCGATAAGCTTGAGGCAATCGCCGACATCGAGGCTTTGCACGGCGCGTTTTACCCGCGGCACCAGGGCCGCGCCGGTGGAGAGCTCATCGACGCCGAGGCCGATCAGCAGCGGCGTGAGGGTGATCTCGCCCGCCATCTCTCCGCACACGCCCACCCAGAGATTATGCGCGTGGCCGGCATCGACGACGTTCTTGATGAGGCGGATGATGGAGGGATGGGTCGGCTCGTAGAGATGGGCGATGCGCTCGTTCACGCGATCGACGGCGATCGAGTACTGGATCAGATCGTTGGTGCCGATGGAGAAAAAATCGACTTCGCGCGCGAGCAAATCCGCGGTGATGGCGGCGCTGGGCACCTCGATCATCGCGCCCACTTCCATGTTCTCGTTGAAGGGGATGTTCTCCGCGCGCAGCTCTGCCTTGCACTCCTCAAGCATGGCATTGGCGCGGCGCAGCTCTTCGACGCCGGAGATCATGGGATACATCATGCGGACGTTGCCGCCGACGCTGGCGCGCAGAATGGCGCGCAACTGGACCTTGAAGATTTCCGGCCGCTCGAGGCAGAAGCGGATGGCGCGCCAGCCGAGGAAAGGGTTGAGCTCCTCCGGGAGATCGAGCGCGCTCATGAATTTATCGCCGCCGAGATCGAGCGTGCGGATGATGACGCTGAACGGCAGCACCTCGTCGGCGAC
>DATAXI010000243.1:0-27094 GCA_036266845.1 Chthoniobacteraceae bacterium
CGACGGGAGGGGCGGGATTGGCTTGGCCGGCCGGGATCTGCAGCTTGATGGTGCCTGTGATTTCTTTTGCCATGATGCGATGAAAAGTGGGGTTTTTGGGATGTGCTGGATGATTAGCCGCGCTCGACCTGCCAGTACTCGAGATCGACGGGGGCGGCGCGCCCGAAGATATTGACCGAGACGCGCAAACGCCCGCGCTCCGGGTCGATCTCCTCGACAACGCCGCTCTGGTTTTGGAAAGGGCCGTCGGCGACCTTGACGATCTCGCCGACTTCGAAGCTGACCTTGGGCTTGACCTTATCGTCCGCGCCCTTCACCTGCGCCAGCAGGGTTTCGATTTCATGCCTGGGCATGGGCACTGGACGATCCCGGGTGCCGGCAAAGCCGAGGACGCCGGGCGTCTCGCGGACAAAGTACCAGGTGCGGCTGACGAGCTGGGCGTTGTCATCGAGAAGGTGCATATTCACGATGATGTAGCCGGGCATCAGCTTGCGGGTGGTCTCGGTCTTTTTGCCGCGCTTGATCTCCGATACGCGTTCGGTGGGCACCAGGATCTCGTAGATGAGATCGCTCATCTCCTCGGTCTTGATGCGCTTGGTCATGTTGTCATGGACCTTCTGCTCCTGGCCCGAGAGGACCTGGACGGCGTACCATTGATCTTTGCCTGGCGGTATGGGCATGGGAAAAAAATTTCTGGCTACTTGGTGAGCGCACCGATGATGCTGGTGAGGCAGAGATCGCAAAAGGAGATGTAGCCGGCGAGCAGCAGCATGGCCACCACCACGACGAGCGTGGAATCGGTGAGCTCCTTGTAACGCTTGAAGCCGCGCTCCTTGAGATCCCAGGGCCAGGAGGCTTTGACCAGCTCTGTGCGGACCTCTCCGCTAAAGCGCTTGATCTTCTCCCGGTTGGAGATCGCCAATGCCACCAGCACGGCCACGATGATGAGCGAGACGATGGCCCAGGGGGATAAACCGGCAATGTCGGCGACCGTTACGGGGAGATGATTCATTTTTCTTACAGTCAAGCACGCCAGGAGGGACTCGAACCCCCAACCGACGGTTTTGGAGACCGCAACTCTACCAATTGAGCTACTGGCGTATCTGGATTTATTCGGGATTATTCACCCGGTAGCGATTGCCGGCAAGTGCGCCGGCAATCGCCCACCTGGAGAGTGGTTGATATTGTTTAGTCGAGGATCTCGCTGACACGACCGGCGCCGACGGTGCGGCCACCTTCGCGGACGGCGAAGCGCATCGTCTTTTCCATGGCGATGGAGGAGCCGAGCTCGACCTCGATGGAGACGTTGTCGCCAGGCATGACCATCTCGACCCCCTCGGGGAGCTTGACGGAGCCGGTGACGTCCGTGGTGCGGAAGTAGAACTGAGGACGGTAGTTGCTGAAGAACGGGGTGTGGCGCCCGCCTTCATCCTTGCTCAGCACGTAAATCTCGGCCTTGAACTTCTTGTGGGGCTTGGCGGTGCCGGGTTTGGCGACCACCTGGCCGCGCTCGACGTCTTCCTTCTTGATGCCGCGGAGCAGGACGCCGACATTCTCACCGGCGCGCGCCTCGTCGAGGAGCTTGCGGAACATTTCGATGTCGGTGACGGTGGTCTTGACGGTGGGCTTGATGCCGACGATTTCGACTTCCTCCATTTTCTTGAGGATGCCGCGCTCGACACGGCCGGTGACGACGGTGCCACGGCCTTCAATGTTGAACACGTCTTCGATCGGCATGATGAAGGGCTGATCGATGGGGCGCTCCGGCACCGGGATGTA
The DNA here is from genome assembly GCA_036266845.1 of Chthoniobacteraceae bacterium. Lineage (GTDB taxonomy): Bacteria > Verrucomicrobiota > Verrucomicrobiia > Chthoniobacterales > Chthoniobacteraceae > DATAXI01. Next base: position 1,780 of record DATAXI010000243.1, read on the forward strand.
CTCGTCGATGGCCTCCACGAGCTTGAGGATCTGGGCCTCCTGCTCGGGATCGCCATTGAGGGCCTTCACGGCGCTGCCCTTGATGATCGGCACCTTGTCGCCGGGAAAATCGTACTGGGTGAGCAGATCGCGGACTTCCATTTCCACCAGCTCCAGGAGCTCGGGGTCATCGACGAGGTCCACCTTGTTCATGAAAACGACCATGGCCGGCACGCCGACCTGGCGGGCCAGGAGGATGTGCTCGCGGGTCTGCGGCATGGGGCCGTCGGCGGCGGAGACAACGAGGATGGCGCCATCCATCTGCGCCGCGCCGGTGATCATGTTCTTCACGTAATCGGCGTGGCCGGGGCAGTCCACATGCGCGTAGTGGCGCTTGTCGCTCTGGTACTCGACGTGGGCGGTATTGATGGTGATGCCGCGCTCTTTTTCCTCGGGGGCGGCGTCGATCTCGTCGTACTTCTTGGCCTCGGCTTTGCCTGACTTGGCAAGAATGCTGGTGATGGCGGCGGTAAGAGTGGTTTTGCCATGGTCAACGTGGCCGATGGTGCCGACATTGACGTGGGGCTTGTCGCGTTTGAATGCTTCCTTTGCCATGGTGGTGGGATGGTTATCCTAGGTTGGTTATTTGTGGGTTGAAAAAATTCGGTTTGTCATTTTTGGCTCATTGGCCCGGTCATGGAGCCCATGACCGGGATCGAACCGGTGACCTCGTCCTTACCAAGGACGTGCTCTGCCAACTGAGCTACATGGGCTTTTCATTATGGCCAGGTTTTTTGGGCCTTCGCCGCCAATAGGGCGAAAAACCCCGCAACCGGCGCGCTGCTCGCACCGATTCCAGGGTCGCATCGTCCTTTATAGAGGCGAATGGGCAACGTAACAAAAGGCGAGGGGGTGTCAAAAGAAAATATGAGAAGGCAACGAACTGCGAAAGATGGCTGACACCGCAAATCTTTTTAGGCCACGGGCAACCCGCCATTCCAAAATCGGCGATGGAGAAGGGCGAAAGATTGGCTACCCCCCACTACCCGGGCGCTTTATCGGCGGGTTTGGAAGCCGGGGCGGGTGGATTCCATAGCTCGGCGACGCGCTCGATTTTCAGCGCGCGGCCGGTGGATTCATCGATCTCCACGGTGGCGCCGCAGAGCATGACGGGGCCGCGGGCGACGGGAAAATTGACGGGCATGCTGTGGATGAAACGGTTGACGATGGGATCGATTTCGCGTCCGAGAATCGACTCCGTGGGCCCGCACATGCCGGCGTCGCAGAGGAATGCGGTGCCGCCCTGGAAGATGCGCTCGTCCGCGGTCTGGGTATGGGTGTGGGTGCCGATGACGGCGGAGACGCGCCCATCGAGGAAGCGGCCAATGGCGATTTTCTCGCTGGTGGTTTCGGCATGGGCATCGACGAAGATGACGGGGGTTTCCTCGCGCATCTTTGCGACTGCCTCGTCCAGAACGCGGAATGGATTATCCAGCGAGGGCTGCATGAAGGTGCGGCCCTGGACGTTGATGACGCCTACCTTGCCCTTGGGCGTCTCCAGGATGATGCTGCCCTGGCCGGGGACGCCTTCGGGGTAATTGATGGGACGCAGCAGGCGCGGCTCGCTATCGATGAAGGGGGCGAGGTCTTTCTGGTCCCACACGTGATCGCCGGTGGTGATGACGGCGACGCCGGCGCGCAGCAGATCGATGGTGATCCTGGGGGTGATGCCGCGGCCGCCGGCGGAGTTCTCGCCATTGACGACGACGAAATCGATGCCGCGATCTTTTTTCCAAACGGGCACCGTCTCGATGACGGCGCGGCGCCCGGGCTCGCCGATGATGTCGCCAAGGAAGAGAAGTTTCAGCATGCGGGGCGCATTTCAGAGAATCGGACGGCGCTTGTCCAGACGGATGGGGCGGAAGGGCATTGAGGTTTGCGATTTGTGAGCCGATGATTGGCAGAGTGAGGCTTTCGAAATCGATCCAATGCGGGATGGTCCTGCTGGCGCTGCTGGCCGCGGACCCATGCCGGGCGCAGGAAGCGCCGCCGCGCCTGAGCGCGCTGGAGAAGGAACCGGATTGGTCCACGCTGGACAAATTCCAATGGACGATGAGCCGCGAGGAATTTACGCGGCTGCTGGATACCGTGTACGCCCCCGGCGGCGCGTGGAAGCAGACCATTGAGATCACCCCCGGCGGAGCGAGCGTGCTGGCGGGCGGGACGGATCGATGGCTGCTGCATTTTGCCAATGCGCAGAAGAGGGCGGCGCCGCCGGCGCTGTACTGGCGGCCGCTTGCGACGCTGCCGCCCGGCGGGCAGCCGCTGGCGGGCGTGAAAATCGGGCTGGATCCCGGCCACCTGGGAGGCGAATGGGCAAAGATGGAGGAGCGCTGGTTTGAGATCGGCGGGAATACGCAACCGGTGGCCGAGGGCGATATGACGCTGCTCACCTCCCGGCTGCTGGCCGCGCTGCTGAAGGCGCGCGGGGCGAATATCGAGTATGTGCGGAACTCCACCGAGCCGGCGACCCCGCTGCGGCCCGCCGATCTGCGCGGGACGGCGCGCGCGCAATTGCAGGGGGAAGGGATGCGCTTTATCCGCGATAAATACGACGGTCCGGCGGATATGCTGCGGATGAATTCGATCCAATGGACCAGCGAGCTGCTGTTTTACCGGACGGCGGAAATCCAGGCGCGGGGACGGCTGGTGAATGACCAGTTGAAGCCCGATCTGGTGCTCTGCCTGCATTACAATGCCGAGGCGTGGGGCGACCCGAAACATCCGGCATTGGTGAATCGCGATCACATGCACGTGCTGGTGAATGGATGCTACGCCGCGCCAGAGCTGGCGCTGGATGACGTGCGCTACGGGATGCTGGTAAAATTGCTCTCGCGCACTTACGCGGAGGAATTGCCGGTGGCCGAGCATGTGGCCGACAGCCTGGCCAAGGCGACCGGGCTGCCGCCCTACACCTACACCACGCCCAATGCCATCCATGTGAGCGATAATCCCTACATCTGGGCGCGGAATTTACTGGCGAACCGTATTGATGAATGCCCGGTGGTCTATATCGAGCCGTATGTGATGAATAGTCCCGAGGTCTGGGAGCGCGTGCAGGCGGGCAATTATGACGGGCGCAAGCTGATCGACGGCAAAATGCGCGAGAGCATTTACCGCGAGTACGCAAACGCGGTTGCCAACGGAGTGGAGAAGGCGGCGGCGGACTTGAGAAAATAAATCCCGGGAGGCGCGATCAGGGCGCCGCCGGGTAGGAATAGGTGCCGAAGTAGCGGTCGCCCGCATCGCCCAGGCCGGGGACGATGTAGGCGTTGGTGTTCAGCTCGGGATCGATGGCGGCGGTGAAGACGGGGACATCGGGGTGGGAGCTGCGAAGCTGCCTGAGGCCGGCGGGACAACTGACGAGGCAGACGTAGCGGATGTATTTTGCGCCGCTCTGCTTGAGCTGGGTGATGGCGCCGGTGGCGCTCCAGCCGGTGGCGAGCATGGGGTCCACAACCAATACCTCCGCGGAGCCGAGATGCGACGGGAGCTTGAAGTAATAGCTCTCCGGCCGGTGCGTCTCCTCATTGCGATACATGCCGATGTGGCCGACGCTCGCATTGGATAGCACCTGGAGCATCCCATCCACAAAGCTGAGCCCGGCGCGCAGGATGGGGGCGATGATGACGGGCCGCGCGAGGGCCTCGCCATTGAAAGGGGCAAGCGGGGTCTGGACGATGTGCTCCACGGTCTCGAACGTGCGTGCAACCTCGAAGGTCATGAGCGTGGCCAGCTCCTTTAGCTCCCGGCGAAACACCTCGGACGTGGTGGTGCGGTCGCGGACGATGGTGAGTTTTACCCTTACGAGGGGATGATCGATGAGGGTGACGCCTTCGAAAGAGTGCTGCGGCTGGTCGGACACGGGCGCTTCAATAACAAAAGCGGCATCGATTTGTCGCGTCTAATTGCAATTGCGGGCGGGCTCAGGCACGATGGCCACGCTATGAAACACTTGGGCGGAATGACGATGCGGCTGGGCGCTCTCGCGGCGCTGGCGCTGGGAATGGCCGCCATGGGGCAAACCCCGGAACCGGTCACCCGGGTCGCGCCCGCGGCCTCGCCCGCCCCGGAAATGACGGCGCCCGCAATGCCGCCCAGTGGCGCGGCAAGCCCTCTGCCAGCCTTGCCGGAAACGGCGGTCGCACCGGCCGGGAGCGCCACTCCCTCCGCGACAGCCGCCACCACTACGCCGGCTCCGGCGGCGACCCCCGAGGCAACCCCTGTCGCAACCCCCGCGGCCATGAGCGGCACGCAGGCCTCGGCCGGCGGCAGCACCCCGGCGGTGAGCGGTACGGAAGCCACCCCCTCCCCCACGCCGCCGAATCCTTATTCCATCGAGATCGACCTGCACCGGCAGCGCGTCTTTCTGCTGAAGGACGGCAAGATGTTCTCGGAAGCGCCCATCTCGAGCGGACGCGCGGGCCATCTGACGCCGACCGGAAATTTTTCGGTGATTGAGAAGGATCCCAACCATTTCTCGAACCTCTATGGAAAGATTGTCGAAAAGGACTCCGGGCGCACGGTGAAAGCCGGGGCGGACTTTGCGACCCCGGTGCCCAAGGGATGCAAGTTTGTCCCGGCGCCCATGAAATGGTTCATGCGCTTTGACGGCGCGACGGGAATGCACGCGGGTATTCTCCCCGGCTACGCGGCCTCGCACGGATGCGTGAGGATGCCGCTGTCAAAGGCCGAACTGTTTTACAACACCGTCAGCCTGGGAACGCCGGTGCATGTCTTCGGCGACCCGCCGGTACGGGAATCGCACGAGGAAACAGAAGCGCCGCACGCGAGAGTAGCGGCGGCGCAAAATGGAGCCCATGCCGCCCCTGCTTCAACGCCGAAGCAGAAGCATGGCTGGTGGATATTCTGAGAAGGGGAAGCGGGTCGCTAAAGTCGGGAGGGAGCGCGGTAAGCTAGAACCGGCGGGATTCGCGACGGTCGTCACGACGATCTCCGCCGCCCCGGTAGCCACCACCACCTCCGCCGCCGCCACCCCCACCACGATAGCCGCCGCCCCCACCACCGCCACCGCCCCCGCGCCGGTCATCGCGATGACCGCCGCCTCCGCCACCACCGCCGCGACGCTCCTCGTAGCCACCACCGCCGCCGCCGCGCTCTTCGCGGGGACGGGCTTCATTGACCCTGAGAGGCCGGCCATCGATGGATTTGCCGTCGAGCTGGCTCACAGCGTTCTGCGCATCGGCATCGGAAGCCATGGTGACAAAGGCAAAGCCGCGGGATTTGCCGGTGAATTTATCCTGCATCAACAGCACTTCCGTTACGGCGCCGGCTTGTGCGAACATATCCTGCAGTTCGAGTTCCGTGGTGGTAAAAGGCAGGTTGCCTACATACAATCGATTAGCCATATGATCAGTTGGATTCTTCTTGAGCCAGAAGCCGCCCGTCTGTTGCTAAAAAACGTCGCTTGGAACGTCGCTTGAAGAGACTCCAATGACCGATTCTGCGCTGAGCCGGAAAAGTGTTTCTGTGCTTTCTGTGCATACAGGTTAGGACAAATAATTTCCGAAAATCAATGAGAAAATAGCACGGTTACCGGGCTATTGACGTAAAACCCGATGCCGGTTAACTTCCGGCCCGATAGTGTCCGCTCCACTGAAGCTCTACGTCAAAACCTGGTGCCCGTGGTGTATCACGGCGCGCCAATATCTCGTTAAGCGAGGTTATGCCTTCGAAGAGATCGACGTGGAGGCAGACCGGGCCGCTTATGCGGAAATGATCCGCCTCTCCGGCCAGACTTACACCCCCACGCTTACCGTAGAAGAGAAAACGCTGGCTGACTTTGGCCCGGAGGAGTTGCAACAGTTCCTCCAGCGGAACCGGATTGAGCCTTAGCAAGATCACTGACGCCTTAACGGCCCCTCCCTTTTTTCCTCCAGGTAATTCTCCCCCGGGCATGCTTTCCCATATCCTCATCATTGCCGCCGTGGCCACGTTCAGCGCCGCGATGCGGACTTTTTCACATCCAGCCCTCCAAAAGCTGGGCGCGGCGGGAATCCTGGCCGCTTCCTACCTGATCGGCTGGTTTGCCACGGGGATGCCGTCGGTGGGGGCCGTATGTGCGGGAAGCTGGCTGCTGCTTCCGTGGCTGGAGATTCTCACCCGCATCCGCCGGCTGCGGCTGCCGCTGGAGAAAGATTTGCGGCATCGGACCCCGCCGTCGCGGGAGAGCTTTCCCGCGCTGCAGGAGCTGACCGGCGAGATCGAGGATGAACGGTTCGAGTATGTCGAGGATGCGGGGTGGGACTGGGAGGATTACCAGCAATACTTCCGCCTCTTTTACAAGCGGGGCGAGCGTACCCAGGCCAGCATTTGCCTGATCGACCAGAACAATATCGCCTTCTATTACCTGACCATCTCTTCGCGCGCCAAGGATGGCACCATCTGGACGACCTGGAATTACCCTTTCTCCTACTCCCTGAAGCTGGCGCCCGGCTGGCGCGTCAACCGGATGCGGAGCGACCAGAGCTTCCTCGAAATGCATGAGAGCCATCTCGATTGGCTGCGGCGGAGCCGCGTGGAGACCGAGGAGCTGGAGGAAATGGAGCCGGACAATATCGCCAAGGAAATCCAGCGCGATCTGCACGCCCAGGTGCGGCACAATCTGGCCAAGGGGGTGCTCAAGGAAACGAGCGAAGGGCAAATCCGCTATTCCTGGCGCGGGATGTTGTTCATCTGGTTCCAGTTTCTGCGGGACCTGGTGCGGCTGTCGTAGAAAATCGAATTTACAAACGGGGATCGCCCGTTCACGGTTCGTGACTCTTCGAAAAAAATGCGAGCTTTCCTCTTTCTATCCCTCTTCGCGGTGGCTGCGAGCCTTTCCCTCAGCGGATGCAGGAATATGTACGGCGATGACCCGAATATGCGCGGGCTGCCGACTCCCGCCGCCACGCCGGTGCCGACTGCCACGCCGATGCCGGAGAAGGAATAGCACCCGGGCCAGGCACCCTGCCGCCCCCAGCGCCTGCCGCCCATCAGTCGTCGTTTCCGGCATCGTAGATGCCGATGGCTTTGATCCCCCGGTCAGAGATCTCGAAGACCTCCAGGCTGACCGGGTAGGCGCTATTCTGATATGCCCGGATGACCATGGGCGCGTAGTTCCTGTAATCCGAGGCGAGGCTCGGGAAGACGTAAACGGTGAACCGGTTGGGAATCGCCACGAGAACCTTGGGGCCGAAGATATCCTTGAATTTCTTTAGAAAATCCGGCGCCAGGACCATGGTGGCCGTGAGGGGGCTGTCCGAGGTGAGGGCCGCGTACAGGACCACCTTTTTCTCATCGCGGACCAGTTGGCCGCTTATCTTTTTGTCCGTGACATTGGCGGAGGCTTTAGCCTGAAAATCGTCCCAGGTCAGCTTCTGGGCGTCCCAATCCTTTTTCGTGAAATATTTCGGCTGCCCATCGGCATCCAGGTAGCCGGGCACCAGCACGGTGCGCTTTGCGCCGCTGATGGGGAATGAAATCTCCGGATGCATGAAGGCCGGCTCGATGAGAATGTGCCAGGCCTTCTGATCCTGCTGCGCCATGGCGCGTGCGCCCGGCCAGGCCAGCAGCAGGAACAGCGCGAAAATTCTTCCCATACGGCGTGAGACAAAGAGAATCCTGCTGCTGCTCATGATTACATTCCTGGATGGGACACTGGAAGAAGCGCTGCCGACCCAGATCGTGGTCGGGGTGCAGGGGGTTGGCTATCAGGTGCAAATTCCGCTGTCGAGTTTTGACCGGCTGCCGGCGCAGGGAGCGCGGGTAAAAATACTCACCCACCTGCAAGTGCGCGAGGATGCGCACATCCTCTACGGATTCGTAAGCGCGGAGGAGCGGGACCTCTTTCGGCTGCTGGTGGAGCATGTCTCCGGCATTGGCCCCAAGATGGCGCTGGCCGTGCTGAGCGGGATGTCCGTCTCGACCTTCAAGGCGGCGGTGGTCAACGGCGCGGCGGACGCAATCTCCCGGGTGAAGGGGGTGGGCAAGAAAACCGCGGAGCGCATCATCCTGGAGCTAAAGGACAAGGTGGGCGTGGCCGCGGCGTGGGAAGCGGCGGGCGCCAGGCAAACCGAGGGAGCATTGGAAATGAACGATGCGGTGCTGGCGCTGATCTCGCTGGGTTACAAGCAGGTGGACGCGCACAAGGCCGTGAAGCAGGTTCTCGAAGCCGCGCCGGGCCGGCATACAACCGAGGAACTGGTGCGGCGCGCATTGAAGACATTGATCTAAACCCTGTGCAAAACGACCTTGAACGAGTCGCCGCCGTGGAGCGCGCGGTTCCGCCGGAAGGGCTCTTCGCGGAAAAAGACTGGCTGATCTCGCCCACGGCGATGCCGGTGACGGGCAAGTTTGCGGACGAGCTGGAGCGGCTCGGCTACCGGCTGGCGCTCTTTGTCCGCGCGTGCAATCTCCTTTACCAGCAGAGCGTGCGCGGCAAGCAGCCGGCGTGGATTGCCGATTACCTGGACCGTGGCAAACCGCCGGAGCTGCGGGAAATCGCGCGGGCAAAAGAATTCCGGGACGATCTGCCGCAGGTGCTGCGCCCGGACCTGGTGCTCACCGAAGAGGGGTACACGATTGCGGAATTGGACAACGTGCCCGGGGGCATTGGGCTGACGGGCTGGCTCAACCAGACCTACGCCGCCCTGGGCGAGGATGTCATTGGCGGGGCGGAGGGGATGATCGACGGCTTCCGCTCCATGCTGCCGGGAGGCGCGGACATCCTGGTATCCGAGGAGGCGGCCACCTACCGGCCGGAGATGCAATGGCTGGCGCGCCAGGCCGGAGAAGGTTATCGCGTGCTCGATGCCACCGCCCCGGTGGAGGGCTCGCCGGAATCGCCGCGCAATGTATATCGCTTCTTCGAGCTCTTTGATCTGCCGAATATCCCCGGCAGCTCCGGGCTCCTGCGGCAGGCGGGCGAGGGCGCGGTGCGGGTGACGCCCCCCTTCAAGGCGTACCTGGAGGAGAAAATGTGGTTTGCGCTCTTCTGGCTGCGCCCGCTGCGGGACTTCTGGCGGCGGGAATTGACGGAGCGGCATTTTCTCAAGCTGCAGGAGGTGATCCCATACACCTGGCTCATGGATCCCACTCCCCTGCCCCAGCACGCCGTCATCCCGCTATTGGAGATTCATGCCTGGGATGAGCTGAAACATTTCTCCCAAAAGCAGCGGGAATTGATTCTCAAGATCAGCGGCTTTTCTGAAACCGCATGGGGCAGCCGCGGCGTGGAGCTGGGCACGGACCTCCCGCAGGGGCAATGGTCCGCCGCCATCCAGCACGCGCTGGATGAGGCCGGCGCGCATCCGCATATCCTGCAAAAATTCCACAAGGGCCGCCTGATCGAGCACCCGTACCGCGACCGCGCCGGGGAGATGAAGGTGATGCAGGGCCGGGTGCGCCTTTGCCCCTACTACTTTGTCTTTGATGGCAAGGCCCATCTCCGCGGCGCCCTGGCCACCATCTGCCCCGCGGACAAGAAGCTGCTGCACGGCATGCGCGACGCCATCCTGGCGCCGGCGCGGGTGGAGGGGTAGAACGGCTTGCGGAGCGGCTTCGGCATTGATTCCCGCGGGCCCGTCCCTAGGATTGGCGAATCCTCGCATATGAAAATCGTCACCCTTATCGCCCGCATCCTGCTCGGGCTGGCTTTCGTCGTGTTCGGCTTGAACGCGTTTCTCCAATTCATGAAGATGGGGCCGATGCCGGCCGGATTGGCCGGAGATTTCATGAAGGCGATCTTCATGAGCGGCTACTTTTACGCGGTCGCGGTGTGCCAGATTCTGGGCGGGCTCATGCTCCTGAGCGGGCGATTCGCCGCGCTGGGCCTGGTGATCGTCGGGCCGGTGATCGTGAATATCCTGCTCTTCCACACCTTCCTGGCGCACAATCTGCCGCCACCGGCGATCGCGGTGACGGTGCTGGGCGTTTTCCTGATGTGGGCCTACCGGGACCGCTTCGCGGGGCTCTTTAAGGCCTAACCAGCTAACTATGGGGCAACTCCAGGGAAGAGAACAGGCGACTTCAACGCATTTATCGGTGGTATGCCGGAATCAGGTAATCTGGTCGTATGTTCCATGAGGGCCGATCCAATACCAAAGGATTCCATCCGGATGATCCTCGCCAAGGGCGCGGTAATGGAGGCCGATGCGTGCCGACCAAACGGCGCCAACCTTTTTAAGCCGGATTGACGGGTGCCTGGATTGGCCTTGAGAAGCAGGAAATTCTGGTCCGCAAGCTCGCGAATCGGCTCCGGCGCCTGGCGGTAGTGAGACCAGAACTCCGATGAGGCGAAATGATTCAAAGCGGCGTGCAGCGACCGGCTTCGTAATCCGCTTTTGCCCGCTTGCCGGCTGCATCGAAGCGACCCGCCTGAATATCAGCGTCAATCTGCCGGTCCCAGGCATCAGCCATGTATTCCTCAAACCACTGCGAAAACGCGGCAAGTTCCTCCTTGGAAAGGTGCGAGACCGCTGTTTCGAGTTCCTGAATGCTCATCAGGGGGAATCTACGGAAAAGAGGCGGGTGAATCAACCGTAGAGAATCAACCGGTTGACTAACCAACGGACAGGCGGAAAGGCCTAATCCAGGCAGGCTGTTAGCGCGGCGCCGATCGCGTCCTTCTTCAGGCCCTTGCCGATGAAGACGAGCTGGCTCTCGCGTTTCTCCTCTTTTTCCCAGAGACGATCCCAGAAGATGGTGAAGCGGTTGTTCACGCCATGGAAGATGGCGCGGCGCGGATTGCCGGCGATGGAAATGATGCCCTTGGAGCGATAGACTTTTTCGCGGGCGGACAGCTCCTGGATGAAGCGTTCGAGCCGCTCGATGACAAAGGGCCGCTCGAACTTGAATGCCATGGAGGCGATGTCGCTGTGGTGGCGATGCTCGAGCTCGTCGAGGAACTTGGGATCGACGGCCAGCTTCCGGTCAACATCGAACGCGTTCATGTCCAGCAATTGCCCCAGATTCACGTGGGAGTGATCCGTGCGGAAGATTTCGGTGTGGGGATTGAGGTTGCGAATGAGGCCCTCGGTATCCTGCAAGGCGGCCTCGTCCACGAGATCGATCTTGTTGAGCAGGACGAAATCGGCCATGGCGATTTGCTCGCGCGCGGTTTCGGTTTCCTTCATCTGCTTGGCGATTTGCTCGGCATCCACGACCGTGATGATGGAATCGAGCCTCACGTATTTGGTGAGCTGGGGGATATTGAGAAACGTCTGGGCCACGGGGCCGGGATCGGCGATGCCGGTGGTTTCCACCAGGAGGTAATCGAACCCGCCGCGCTGGATGAGGCGCTGCACGCCTTTGACCAGGTCTTTGCGCACGGTGCAGCAGATACAGCCATTGTTGAGCTGCACCATCTCGTCGCTTGCGTTCTCGACGAGCTGGCCATCGATCCCGATCTCGCCCACCTCGTTGACGATGATGCCGAATTTATAGGTGTTCTGCTGCTTGAGGATGTAGTTCAGCAGCGTGGTCTTTCCGGCTCCCAGGAAGCCGGTGAGAATGGTGGCGGGAATGGGTTTAACGTTGTCTTGCATGGAAAAAAGGCGATCGGTCCCGGTGTTCGACCCGGTCGCCTGGGATTATGTTCGAAAATCGCGCGCGAAATACGCGGATTTCGTTGCGTCAGCCCTTCTTTTTGAGAAGAGGCAGGCCGGTTTTCGAGTTCTCGGAAACCTCGTAGCCATCCGGGAGCCGGTCAATCGCGCCATCGCCGGGCTGGCCTGCAAAGTAGTAAAGGGTGACTTCCTGGCCCCCTTTGAGCTTCTGCCTGCGCTCGTGCAGGTGATAGGTCTTGCCGGACTTGGTGCTGGTGACGGTGTAGGCCATGGCGCGTGCTGGGTTGGGATTGCGTCGGGCCGGCGGCGGGCGCTTTCCCGCACTTTTCGGACGCCCTTAAATGACGCCAGCCTTCTTCAGCGTGGCATATGCGCCGTTTTTCGTCACGGTTTTAATTGCCCGCGCGGAGAGCTTCACGGTGACGAAACGCTTCAACTCCGGCACCCAGAGGCGGCGGGTCTTGAGGTTCGGGATGAACTTCCGGGGCGTATTGGCGGTGACGTGACGGCCTACGCCGCCCTTCTTCTTGGCCATGCCGCGACGGTGGATGATGTGCCCCTTACCGGGCTTGGCATGAGTGATGGCGCAGACTCTGGACATAAATTTTCTCCTTGGAGGGCGGATAAAGTGAAGTGGGAGTACCGGACGGTCAAGCGAAAGTTTGAGCTTCGTTTGGCGCGATTAATCCGGCCGGGGGCCGGCGTTGCCATCGAGGATGCGCAGATCGGCGTCAACCATGAGCTGGACGAGGCTGTGAAACCGGGTGGTGGGCTCCCAGCCGAGCTTCGCCTTCGCCTTGGCGGGATCGCCAATGAGGAGGTCCACTTCCGCGGGGCGCTCGTACCTTGAGTCGTGTTTGACGAACTGCTCCCAATCGAGGCCGACGTGGCCGAAGGCTTCCTGGCAGAATTCCCGGACGGTATGCGTTTCATTGGTGGCCAGGATGAAATCGTCCGGCTCGGCCTGCTGCAACATGCGCCACATGCCCTCGACGTACTCCCGGGCATAACCCCAATCGCGCCGGGCTTCGAGATTGCCAAGGTAGAGTTCCTTTTGCAGGCCCCGCTTGATGCGGGCGACGGCGCGCGTGATCTTGCGGGTGACGAACGTCTCGCCCCGCCGCGGGCTCTCATGGTTGAAGAGGATGCCGTTGGTGGCAAAGAGGCCGTAGCTCTCCCGGTAATTGACGGTGGCCCAATACGCAAAGACTTTTGCGACGCCGTAAGGGCTGCGCGGCCAGAACGGGGTGGCTTCCGTTTGCGGGACGGCCTGCACCTTCCCGTACATCTCGCTGCTGGAGGCCTGGTAAAAGCGGGGGCGGACGCCGGTCTCGCGGATCGCCTCCAGGATGCGGATGGTCCCGATGCCGGTAATGTCCGAGGTGTACTCGGGGATATCGAAACTGACGCGCACGTGGCTCTGCGCGGCAAGGTGGTAGATTTCGTCCGGTTGAAGCTGGTAGAGCAGCTTCACCAGGTTTACCGAGTCGGAAAGATCGCCGTAATGCAGGAAGAGCCGGACGCCGTTGACGTGCGGATCCTCGTACAGGTGATCGATGCGGGCGGTGTTGAACGTGCTGGCGCGGCGGATGATGCCATGTACCTCGTACCCTTTTTCCAACAGCAAATCGGCGAGGTAGGAGCCATCCTGGCCCGTGATTCCGGTAATCAGCGCTTTTTTCATAATGCGGCGGTCTGGAGGGCGATCAGATCGGCCACTCCCTTTTTCCCGAGAACGAGCATGGCCTGAAATTCCTCTTCGGTGAAGGTGGATTCCTCGCCGGAGCCCTGGATTTCGACAAATTGCCCATCCTCCGTGAGCACGAGGTTGAAATCGACGGCGGCATCCTTGTCCTCCAGGTAATCGAGATCAAGCAGGGGCTGCCCGGCGACGACGCCCACGCTGACCGCGGCGACGCGCTTGCGAACGGGGGATGCCGCCAGGGCGCCGGCGGCGATGAGCTTGCGGGCGGCCATCTCGATGGCGACGCAGGCGCCGGTGATGGATGCGGTGCGGGTGCCGCCATCGGCCTGGAGCACGTCGCAATCGATCCAAAGCGTGCGCGGCCCGAGCGCTTCCAGATTGACGGCGGCGCGCAGGGAGCGCCCGATCAGGCGCTGGATTTCCACGCCGCGCCCGTCGAGTTTCCCCTTGGAGATATCGCGCGGCTTTCGCGTGAGGGTGGAGTACGGGAGCATGGAGTACTCCGCCGTGATCCAGCCTCCGGTGACGGATTGCTCTTTCATCCAGCGCGGGACGCCCTCTTCGATGGTGGCGGCGCAGATAACGCGGGTATTGCCAAATGCCACGAGCACCGAGCCGGTGGCGTGAGGAGCGATGTCCGGCGTAAAGGTTACGGGACGAAGCTGGTCTGGCGCGCGGCCATCGGGTCTGGTCATTGGGCCGGAGAATGTGCAGCAGAGGGCGCGCTGGAGGAAGTTTTTTTCGTCCGATGCCGGAATGGGAAGTCCGGGGCAAGATTTTGGGAGTGCGGGCGGGACCGGGCCGGACTATGGTCGCAGATGGCAATTCAGGTTCGGGAGAGGCCCGGACTGGCATTACCGAATGATCATGGCTTATGAATAGGCAACGACCGACGCCCGACGGGCGGCATACGCCCTATGTGGCCAAGAGCGGGCCGGGGGTCGGCGCGGGGATCGCGTGGCTGCTCTTTCTCGTGATGCTGGCGGCTGCGGCCTACGTGTTTCGAGTGCCGATCATGACCCAGGTCCGCCAGGCCCTGGGGACGGCCACCGCGGCTGCCACTCCGCGCCCCGTGGCGCTTGCGACGCCCACTCCCGCCCCGGTGGTGGCGCAGGCGGTGCCGGTACCCCAGGCGACGCCGGTAGCGACGCCCACCCCGATGCCGACCCCGGAGGTGGCGCAGGCAACCCCGGTCCCTGAGAGCACCCCCGTGCCTGCGCCGGTCTATCCCGGCCTGCCCGCGCTGACGCTTTCGCTCGCCACGCCGATTGGCGATCCCGATTTCACCCGGCTGCTGAAGACCACGCAATGGGTGGCGCAGAACGGAGGCTGGGACCAGCACCGGCAGGCGCTGGATGCCGCGCTCATCACGGCTGCGACCTTGCGCGGGCCGGTGGAGTACCAGGCCAGCCTGGAGGCCATTCTCGGCCAGCGCACCGCTTCCCTCATGCTCGCGCAGGACGGGGTGCTGCATGCCATCGATCCCGGCTCGCTCGAGAATCTCCCGAAAGATGCCGATACGGAGCATTTTCTCACGTGGCTTTTTTCCGATGCCCGCGCGGCAAATCTGCTGGCGCAAACCATCAAGCCCCAGAACGACCCGGCGCGCGTGCTGGAGGTCTGGCGCGATTGCTGGAAAGCCGATCCGCAGGGGGCGGAGCCGTATATGGGGCTGGCCCTGGCGGTCGCGGTCGATTTTGACCACCCGGTGACGGTCCCCTCCCGCTATTACTCCACCGGCGGGGAGGCCGATGCCGGGCAGAGCGCTTCCTCCACCATCGATCCCGTTCAGCGTTACCTGTTCTATCGCAACTCCGAGGCGCACGGCGTGCTCAAGGCCTCGCTGGTGGAGATGCTGCCGGATGAATTGATATGGGTCGTGAACGCCGCGGTACCGGATGAGGAACTGCTCTGGGCACAGCAGAATCTGCATTACTCCCGCTCCAGTTGGGGCGATGCCTACGGCTCCATCCGCTACCGCATGGACAAGGCCGCCGGCGGCGTCCAGCTCTATGACCGGTACACATTGGCCGAAATCCTGAAGAACGGCGGCATCTGCGAAGACCAGGCGTACTTTGCCTCCATCTCCGCAAAGGCGAATGGGATCCCGGCCATGGCCGTGGATGGCGAAGGCGACCGCGGCGGGCATGCGTGGGTGCAGTGGGAATCCGCTCGCGATACCTGGAGCGAGGCGGGGCGCTATGCGGATAACTATGCCGCCGGGGAAACCACCAACCCGCAAACGCATGAGAAGATGAAGGAACAGGAGCTGCGCCAGACCACCCAGCCCGAGCGGCGGACGGAGGCGTGGGCGCTGGCGGAGCGTTATCTCCAGCTCTCCAGCCTGCTGGCCGGCGCGGCCAGGCCGGAGGCGGCGCAAATCGCGCTGCAAGCGGCGGTTCAGGATGCCCCGCAGAATCTGGACGCGTGGAACCGCCTTCTGGATGGCATGGCGGCGGCAAAAGCGAGCGCAAGCGATTGGGAGACGGAGATCGGCCAGATGCGCGTGATGTTCCAAAAATATCCGGACATCATCCAGCAGATCAACAAGCGCGAAACCGATTACCTGGCAACCACCGGCGATGCGCAGGCGGTGGAGGAAGCGGCGCGGCGGCAGGAGAACCGGTTCAACCGCGACGATAGCTCACGCACCGACCTGATCACCGGCAGCGTCTTCCAGCAGGCGGACGCGGCCGCGAAAGCGGGCGACACGGAAGCCGCGGGCCGGATCTTTCGGGAGGCGCTGCGGGAAAAAGGAAACACCGCCGTCCCCTTCAAATCGATTGCGAAGCAATACTACGATTGGGCGCACCAGCAGAATGAGGGATCGCGGGCGGCGCGGGATATCGAGCTTACCTTCCAGCGGAATTTCCATCCGGATGGCGATTACTTCGAGCTGACGGAGTACAGCGGCATGCTCGACTTCATCATCGACCTCTACAACAAGGAGGGGATGGAGCCCGACGCGCACCGGCTCCAGATTTCGCAAAAGCAGGTGCAACGGCAGATCGACACGATGAAAACCTCCGCGAAACAGGGAGAATAACTCCCGGGAAGCCGCGGCCCGTTTTCATTGCCAGTGGGGCCGCGCCCAATCTATCTGTTGTGGCGATCCCCCCCGTTCTTATGCAAGACGTCGCCACTATCCGCATCCCAGCCACCACCGCGAACCTCGGGCCCGGCTTCGATTGCCTGGGCATTGCGCTGCATCTGTACAATCGCGTGACCGTCGAGCGGTCGCGCGACAGCGCACGGGAGCTGACGCCGATGGCCAATGAAGCCGCGGCGGCATTTTTCCATACGGCGAACGTGGCCCCCTTCCCGTTCCATTGCCACATCGATGGCGAAGTGCCGCGCTCGCGCGGCCTGGGCAGCAGCGTGACGGTGCGGCTGGGCATTCTGCATGGGCTCAACGGGCTCACGGGCAATCCGCTTTGCAAACGGCGGCTCTTTGAGATTTGCGCGGCGCTGGAGGGGCATCCGGACAATGCGGCGCCGGGAGCCTACGGCGGCTTTGTGGTTTCCTCGCCGGGGACGTATGAGCGGTTCGAGGTGGACGAGTCGCTGGAGTTTGTATTGCTGATCCCGCCCTTTGAGGTTGCGACCCCGGACGCGCGCCGGGTCCTGCCGCCGCAGGTGGATCGCGTAAAAGCGGCGCGCAACGTCGGCAATGCCTGCCGGATTACGGCCGCCTTTGCCTCGCACCGGTACGAGGGGCTTCGCGGAGCCTTTGGCGATTGGCTGCATCAGCCGTTCCGCGAGCCGTTGATCCCTTTTCTGCCGAAGGTCATCGCCGCCGGGGAAAACGCGGGGGCGCTGGGCGGTTTTCTCAGCGGCTCCGGCTCCACGATCTGCTGCGTGACGATGGGCGACGGCGAGGAGGTGGCGATGGCGATGCAGCGGGCCTGCGCCGACAAGGACGCGTACACCATCCGCACGCGGGCGGACAATCGCGGCGCGATCGCCGTGGAGGAATGAGGCGCTGGTTTGAGCAGCTCGAGCAGTTCGCGATCGAGGTCATCCTTGAGGATCGCAAGGGGAAGCGCGCCTCCGCGCTGCGCTCGCTGCTCTACTCGCTCTCCCATCTCTACCTCGGCATCGTGCAATTGCGGCTTTGGCTTTACCGGAAACGTTACATGCGGGAGCGGACGCTGGGCTGCCTGGTCATCTCGATTGGCAATCTCACCGTGGGCGGCACGGGCAAGACGCCGGTGGTGGAAAAATTCGCGCGCGCATTGCAGGCGGGCGGGCGGCGCGTGGCGATCCTGAGCCGGGGCTACAAAAGCAAGAAGCTGCCGCTGCTCAAGCGCCTGTGGCGCGGCCTGACCAATCGCGAGCCATACGCGCCGCGCATCGTGAGCGACGGGCGCTCCATCCTGCTGGACTCCCGCATGGCCGGCGATGAGCCCTACATGCTGGCGGTCAACCTCAAGGACGTGATCGTGCTGGTGGACAAGAACCGCGTGGCGAGCGGCCTTTACGCCGTGGAGGAGATGGGCTGCGATACCCTGCTCCTGGACGACGGCATGCAGTTTCTCAGGTTAAAACACCGGCTGGAAATCGTGCTCATCGACCGCCAGGCGCCGTTTGGCAATGAATACCTGCTGCCGCGCGGCACGCTGCGCGAGCCCGCCGCCAACCTGCGCCGGGCCAGCTACATCTTCATCACCAAGAGCATGCCGCAGGGCAACGAGGAGCTGATCAAGCGCATCCGCAAATACAATCGCACCGCGGAAATCATCGAATGCGCCCACCAGCCGCAGCACCTGGAGCACGTGCTCACCGGCGAGCGGCTGCCGCTGGAGTGGCTACGGGGAAAACACGTGGGCGCTCTCTCCGCCATCGCCGCGCCCAAGAGCTTCGAGGATGTGCTGAAGCGGCTGGGCGCGAAGGTGGAGCTGACGCGGCAATTTGCCGATCACCACCGTTTCACCGAGCGCGAGATCACCGGTTTCCTCAAGCGCTGCGGGAATCGCGCGCTGGATGCCGTGATTACCACGGAAAAGGATTACGTGCGCCTGCCGCGCATCCCCTCGCCGGAGGTCCCCATCTATTTCCTGCGCGTGGAAATTGAAATCCTCAGCGGCGCCGATAGCTGGCAAAGCTGCGTGGACCGCATCTGCAAACAACAGGCGATGATGGCGCCGGAGAAATTCTTCGGGTGAAAATCCTGGACGGGATCAACAGGATTTCGTCCAGAGCGTTTTGAAATCTTCGACGCCCGTTGAATTGGCCCTGAGGGCCGGGAGCTATCAGCCTGTGGTAACGCATGTCCCGACGTCATTGGCGCTGCCGCCGCTTCGGAAATCCGCTGATCAATCTCACTGCCCGCAAGATAAAAGACGCGCTCTTTCCCTCCCCGACTCTCGGTTGACCGGGCTCCTCCCCCGCCCTAGACTCTCGCCCTTCGCAATATGCCCATCGATATCAAACAGATCGTCACAGAACGGCTCGGGGAGAACTACGAGCTGCACGAGCGGTACATCAATCGCACCCTCGTCAATGTCCAGCGCACCATCGGATTCGACAAGGTCTATGCGAACGCCCAGGGCGCTTACCTCTACGACCTGGACGGGCAGGAGTACCTCGATTTCCTCAGCGGCTACAGCGTCTATAATATTGGACGCAACCATCCGGCGGTGAAACAGGCAATCCGCGAGACACTGGACCTGGACCTACCAAACATGGTGCAGATGGATTGCTCACTCCTCAGCGGCGTGCTGGCGGAGGCGCTGGTGAAGCGGATGCCCGCCCACTTGAACGCGGTTTTCTTTTGCAACTCCGGCGCGGAGGCGATGGAAGGCGCCATCAAGTTTGCGCGCGCGGCGACCGGACGCGGCGGATTGATCTCGCTGGAGGGGGCGTTCCACGGCCTCTCCATGGGGGCGCTCTCCGTGATGGGCAATCCACACTTTCAGGATGGCTTTGGGCCTTACCTGGAGGGATGCCACCGGGTGCGAATCGGCGATCTGGAAGTTCTGGAGAAATTGCTCGCCGCGGGCGACATCGCCGGGGTGATCCTGGAGCCGGTGCAGGGAAAAGGCGTGAAATATCCGGTGGACGATTTCTTTGTGCGGGCGCAGGAGCTTTGCCGCCGGCATGGCGCCCTGCTGATCTCCGACGAGGTGCAGTGCGGGCTGGGGCGCACCGGCAAATGGATGGGCTTCCAGCATTGGGACCTTGAGCCGGATATCGTCACGCTCGCGAAATCCCTCAGCGGCGGTTACGTCCCCGTGGGAGCCATCGTCACCCGGCGCGATATTTACCAGAAGACCTTCAACCAGTTGGACCGTTGCGTGGTCCACTCGTCCACCTTCGGGCGCAACAATCTGGCCATGGTCTGCGGGCTGGCGACGCTCCAGGTGATCGAGGACGAGAATCTGGTGGAAAATGCCGGGCGGATGGGAGAATTGCTCGTCTCCCGCCTGAACGAACTCAAGGAGCGCCACTCCGTGATCAAGGAAGTGCGGGGAAAAGGGTTGATCCTCGCAATTGAATTTCACGAGCCCAAGGAAATGCTGCCGAAGCTGGGGTGGAATTTCCTCCATAAGATGGAGGTGAACCTTTTCACGCAGATGGTGGTCACCGCGCTGTTATCGAAGCATCGAATTCTGACGCAAGTGGCTGCGCATGGGCTGGATACGCTCAAGATTCTGCCTCCGCTGATGATTGGGGAGAAGGAAGTGGATAAATTTATTAGCGCCCTCGATTCCGTCCTGAAGGATTGCCGCAAGTTTCCCGGCCCGCTCTGGGACCTGGGGGCGAATTTTGTCCGCCATTCATTGCGGAAACCTGCAACCGTGCCATAGTTTCCAACAGTCAGGCGGCCGCCCCCCGGACCCGTCTCCTGTGGCAAGGACCCCAAATGGGTCTGCGTAAAAGGACGCGCTCCTGCGTCCAGAGACGATACCAATGCAACCACGGGCGCGCCATCGCCCGCCAAAACCCAACCATGAAAATGCGTAAGTTCCTGCACGTTCTGGCCATCACACTCTCCTCCCTCCTTTCCGTGGTCACCCACAGCAAGGGGCAGGATGTCAATTCCACCAACGCCACCAAGGAGAAAAAGGGCGAGGGCGAATTGGCAAAACATCACCGGCGGCATACCGGCGCGACCTCCCGGGCCACGAACCTGGCTTCCCAGGATCCGCCCGCTCGCCCCCGGCGGCATCATGGCAACGATATCAAGAATTCCGATCACGCCGCCGTGTGGAGCAGCTACGCCTCCCAGGCTGATGCGGACGCTCCCGCGATGAAGCTGAATCCCGCGATCATGGCGTCCGCGGAGCCTTCCTTTCCCTCCACGCCGATCTCGAACACCTCCTTCGTGGCCCCTCCTCCGCTGCCTGGTGACGAGAATTCCCGCTACCCGTGGCGGCGCGAGATTGTGACCACGACTTTCTGGGTGGGCGAAGCGCCCTCGCACAACAACCCGGTGCCAAATTCCGCCAGTTGCTGGGATCCAAACTGGGCGCGCAACTACGGCGGCAGCGACCCCGAGGAGAAAGCCCAGCGCACATCCGATTTTATCCCCGCATCCTTCACGCCCAACGAGAATCCCTTTTATGTGGCGCTGCCATACAATGACATGGTGCACGGGACGCTGAAGCCCGAGGCCTCGCAGGTGGTACCGTGGTTTGCAAAGGCCTACACGGGGCCAACCAAGTCCGTGTGCCATGGCCGGTGGATTGCCATCCGTTTTGGCAACAAGGTGTGCTACGCCCAATGGGAAGATGCGGGACCGTTCCGCACGGACCATTGGCAATATGTCTTCGGCACGGATCGTCCCCGGTGGAACCTGAACCGCGGCGCGGGACTCGATGTCTCGCCCGCTGTGCGCGACTATCTGGGCATGAACAGCACCGATGTCACGGACTGGAAGTTTGTGGACTTTGAGGAGGTGCCGACCGGCCCATGGGCAAAGTACGGCGAGCACAATACCTTTGTCGAAAACGAGCGGAAATCGGAAAGCAAGGTTGCGGAAATATTCCAGGATGCGGCTTCGGGTATCCGGAGCCTCTTTCCCGGCATCTCGGGACCGGGCAGCGATGCGCATTAGCAGTTTAAAAAATTCTGCAAGCATGCAGGCCCGCGCGCATTTTTAAAAAAATTGCGCTGAAAAATTCGCTGGTTTCTTGCACCGCGTCCACAGCACGCGTAGCATTCGCGCCGTGCGCCGTTATTCCGTGCTGCTCGCTGGAGCTTTGTTGCTGCTTCTTGCCCTGGTGCCGAGGCTGAGGGCGCTGACCGACGAGCAATTGAAGGAACAGTTCCTGGAATCGCGCGGCAGCAGCGGCATCAGCCCCTCTCCGTCGCCCTCGCCGCACCATCACAGGCATGCGGAGGCGGAGCCCACGCCGCACCACCACCGGCACTCTCCCACGCCCGAGCCGGAGGCGGCGGAGCATCACCACCATGCGGCGACGCCGGAGCCTGAAGAAACTCCGCGCCACCATGACGCCGTCGAGCCGGAGAGAACGCCGCATCCGCGCGTGACTCCAGAGCCGGACCGGACTCCCGCCCACGAGGAGCGCTCCGGCCTTACCCAGCCCTTCCAGCAGACGGTACCCACGAATACGCAACCGCTTCTCAATTCGCCACCGCCGCAGTTTCCGCCGCCGATGCCGCGTGCGACCGCCGCTCCCACGCCGGCCCCGGGACCCGTGGGCACGACGGTGGACATCGAGAAGGAGGGCCTGGAGGAGGAAGGCGGGCTGGTGCCGCCGCCCGAGCCATCCATCCGCCGGCATTGGTGGCAATTCTTTGGCGGCGAAGACAGGACGGACTACCGCTTCCTGACCAGGGCGATTCGCGAAGCGATTGATCGAGCGCCGGTTGCGCGGCGGCGCTGGCGCTTCATCGTGGTGCACAACTCCGGCACCCGGCAGGGCAATGCGCGCATCTTCGATTACTACCACCGCTACGTGCGTAAAATGCCCAACGGGCTGGCGTACCATTTCGTCATCGGCAACGGCACTTCCTCGGGCAACGGGCAGATCGAGATCGGCGGCCGCTGGACCAAACAGCTCCAGGGCGGCCATGTCCACAGCGATTACCTCAATAATATCTCGCTCGGCATCTGCCTGGTGGGCGATTTCAACCGCGACCTGCCGACGAAGGATCAACTGGTGGCGCTCAAGGAATTGATTGATTACCTGCGCATCCGCGTCGGCAAAATCGACCACAAACCGGCCATCGTGAAGGCGCATCGGGAAATCAACCCGCCGCAATGGCCCACCGATTGCCCCGGCGACCGCTTCCCTTATCATTGGCTGCACCAGACGTTCGGCTGATCTTGTGAAAATTGGCATCACGGGAGTTACCGGCCTGATTGGCAAACGAATCGCCGGGATGGCGCGGGAGCGCGGGCATGAGGTCATCGGCTTCTCGCGTCACCCGCGCGGCGCCGCCTTCCGCCGGTTTGGCACGGACGAGCCGCCGGATGTGAGCGGCTGCGACGCCATCATCAACCTGGCGGGCGAAAACGTCGCGGGCATCTGGAAGCCGTCCAAAAAGCGGGCCATCCGCGATAGCCGCGTGCTCGGCACGCGCCGCATCGTCGAGGCGATCCAGAGAACGCGGAATCCGCCGCGCATCCTGGTGAACGCCTCGGGCATCGGCGTTTACGGCAATGCCGGCGAGACCGTGACCGACGAGAATGGACGCCACAGCGCCGGCTTCCTTGCGGAAGTGTGCGAGGCGTGGGAGGCCGAGGCCTTGCACGCCCGAAGCGCCGGCGTGCGCGTGGTGATGTTGCGCACCAGCATGGTCCTTGCGTGCGGCGGCGGCGCGCTGGGGGCGATGCTTCCTGTCTTCCGGCTCGGCCTGGGCGGCAGGCTGGGCAGCGGGCGCCAATGGGTTTCGTGGATTCATATCGACGACGAGGCGGCAATCGCTCTCGCCGCCGTGGGCAATCCAATGATCGAAGGCCCGGTCAACGTCACCGCTCCCAACCCCGTGCGGAATATCGATTTTACCCGCGCCCTTGCAAAAGCGGTGCATCGCCCGGCGCCGTTTTGGGTACCCTCGACCGCCTTGCGGCTGGCCCTGGGCGGTTTCTCCGCGGAGCTGCTGCAAAGCCGGCACGTCATCCCGGCGGCCGCCGCGGCAGCCGGGTATGCCTTCAAATATCCGCACCTCCCGGAGGCGCTCGCGGACCTCCTCTCCCGTCCGTAAAACCACTCTGTCCGGAGCCGGAAACCCGAAAATCGGATCACGAATTCCACGCGGGCGCGCGGATCGCTTTTCGGCGAAAATGGGACTTCCTATAACTCCGCGGTTCTCCGAATCTTGACCCCGCATGCATCAAGTCCAGCACGTTCATTTTTTAGGTATCTGCGGCACCGCGATGGGTTCCATCGCGGCGGCATTGCGTGAGCGTGGGTACACCGTGACCGGCTCGGACGAGAATGTGTATCCCCCGATGTCCACGTTCCTGGAGGAGAAAGGCGTCTCGATCTTCGGCGGGTATCGCGAGGAAAATCTGCCGCCGGGCGCGGACCTCATCGTCATTGGCAATGCCATCAAGC
Source organism: Chthoniobacteraceae bacterium (assembly GCA_036266845.1). Classification (GTDB taxonomy): domain Bacteria; phylum Verrucomicrobiota; class Verrucomicrobiia; order Chthoniobacterales; family Chthoniobacteraceae; genus DATAXI01. Next base: position 25,620 of record DATAXI010000243.1, read on the forward strand.
GGGGCAATCCGGAGGTGGAGGCCGTGCTGAACCGCAGACTCTATTACCTCTCGCTGCCGGATACGCTGAAAGAGTTTTTCCTGCGGGGCAGGCACAACCTGGTCGTGACCGGCACGCATGGGAAAACCACCACCACCTCGCTACTGGCCTGGGTGCTCCAATGCGCGGGTCTTGAGCCGGGCTACCTGATCGGCGGCATCCCGCGGAACCTGGGCCAGGGCGCCTGCCTGCGCGACTCCAAGTATTTCGTCGTCGAGGGGGACGAGTACGACACGGCCTTCTTCGATAAACGCTCAAAGTTTGTCCATTACCTGCCGGAGCTGGTGATCGTGAACAACATCGAGTTCGATCACGCCGACATCTTCAACAATATCGACGAGATCAAGCTCTCCTTCCGCCGGCTGCTGAACATTGTGCCCGGCAACGGAATGGTGCTGCTGAATTCCGACGATCCGAATTGCGTCGATGTGGGCAAAACCTGCCCGGCGCCGATTGTCGAGGTCGGTTTCTCCGAGAACGCGGCCAACCGCATCGAGGACGCGCACAGCGATTCGCAGGGGTCGCATTTCCGGCTTTTCGGCGCGGAGTTTCACATGCAATTGCCGGGCGCCTTCAATATCCGCAACGCGGCGATGGCCGTCTCCGCGGCGCATTTCTACGGCGTGCCGCTGCCGGTGATCCAGAAAGCGGTCGCAAGCTTTGAAGGGGTGAAGCGGCGGCAGGAGGTGCGCGGGGAGAAGCATGGCATCAAGGTGATCGACGACTTTGGGCATCATCCCACGGCCATCCGCGAGACGCTGGCCGGATTGCGCAAGCAATATCCCGGGCGCCGCATCTGGGCGGTGTTCGAGCCGCGCTCGAACACGACGCGGCGGGCGGTATTCCAGCATCAGCTTCCCGAGGCGTTCGAGCAGGCGGACGGGGCGATTCTCGCAAAAGTGGCCAAGCTGGAGCAAATCCCGGAAGCGGAACGATTGCATCCGGAGCAAGTGGTGGCGGACATCGCGGCGACGGGGAAGCCGGCGTTTTACGAGCCGGACGTGGAGCAAATCGTCGGGCGCGTAAAAGGGCTGGCGCGCGAGGGGGACGTGGTGGTGGTGTTCAGCAACGGCGGGTTCGACAATATCCACAATCGCCTGCTCGCGGCCCTGTGATGAGGCGGGATTATCTCGCGCGGCACCGGGCGCACGATTACCCGCATCTGGTGGCGAGATGGCGCGCGGTTGCGAAACGCGCCGGGCTGGTGATGCGGCGGTTCGCGACCGGGCCGGAGTTCAATCTCTACTGCGTGCGAAGCCCGAGGCTGCCGAATGACGGCGTGCTTTATCTCTCCGCCGGCATCCATGGCGATGAGCCGGCGAGCACGGAAGGCCTTATCGCGTGGGCTGAGAAAAACACGCGGCTGCTGCGGCGGCATCCGTTTTTCATCGTCCCATGCATCAACCCCTGGGGCCTCGTGAACAATTGCCGCGGCG
>DATAXI010000253.1:0-6496 GCA_036266845.1 Chthoniobacteraceae bacterium
TACCTGTTGAAAAACGGCAAGCCGCTCGGGGAAACCGTCCTTTCCAAAGGAAGCCCGTGGACCAAGAGCTTCAAGAATATCAGTCTTGAAGCGGGCGATAGGATCGATGCCGCAGCAGGGGTGGGAGCCAGCGGCAGTTTCCACAACGATGAAACACAATTCTCATTGACCATTAAGCCGGCGCAAACCGACCGCGGCAGTGCTGCCGGGGATGTAGCCGCGGAGGTATTAAAGCAGATCCAGGCGCCGTTAAAGGAAATGGTGGAAGAAGCGGTGGAGAAGGCGCTCAAAAAATCGAGCCAGCCGGCGCCCTCGGCGTCAGCCACTCCGGCTGCCTCTCAAAGTCCGGCGCCAGCGGAAAATCCCTTGCCGCCAGGAACCGCGGATACATCGGGCGGCTTTAGAAATTGATCCGCTCTTTCTCGACCACCAGCGGGCGGTGCAGCACCTGCGTGTGGATGGCCGCAATATATTCCCCCAGCACACCGGTAAAGAAGAGCTGGACGGAGGAAAAGAGGAAGAGGCCGATGACCACTGGAGCCTGCCCGACTGGAAAGCGATCCCAGAAGACGAGTTTGTAGATCAAATAACCGAACGCGATGAGCAAACTGCAAAGGGCCAGCGCGAAGCCGAGCAGCGTGGCAAGGCGCAGCGGCACTTTGGAATGGCTGGTGATGCCCAGCATCGCCATGTCGTAAAGGGTGTAGAAATTATTCTTGGTGATGCCGCGCTTGCGAAGCGGCTGGTGATACGGGATGCGGGCGACGTCGTAACCGAGATCGCTCACGAGTCCGCGAGTGTAGGGATAAGGATCGTTGACCTTGCGGAACTGCTCGACGACTTCCCGGTCGTACAGCCCGAACCCGGTAACGTGCTCGATCAACTCGATATCCGCGAGTTTCCGCACAAGCTTGTAGTAAGTAGTGCGGATGGTGAAGAAGATTGGCGATTCGTCGCTGGTGATTTTTTGTCCCAGCACGACTTTGTAACCCTGCTCCCATTTTTCAATGAATTGCCGGATGAGTTCCGGCGGGTCCTGGAGGTCCGAGGCCATTGTGACCGCCGCATCTCCTCCGACCTGGAGAATGGCGTGAAACGGAGAGCGGATGTGGCCGAAGTTGCGCGCGTTGAGGATGACCTTGACGCGCGGATCCGTGGCGGCCAGGCGGCGGAGCACGGCGGTCGTGCCATCGCGGGAGCAGTTGTCGATGTAGATGTGTTCCCAGTCGTACTGGACCAGTTCCGACATCGTCTCATCGATCAGCCGGTGCAATTCCTCGACGTTTTCCTCCTCGTTGTAGCACGGGGTGATGATGCTCAGCAGCTTGCGGCTCATGACTGTACCGGGCTTACACGGGGGGGAAGATAAACGCGAGGCCTAAGAATGGCGGGGCGCTTCACGCGGCCTTCGAGCCCAGGAAATCCACCAGCAGCGGCTGCAACCTGGCGGGATCGACCGGTTTCTTTTCCATCTTCCCGTAGCCGGCGGTGAGGATACAATTCATCGTCGTGCTGGTATTCTTCTTATCCAGCTTCATGGCGGCCAGGACATGGCCGGCCTCCAGCCTGCCGATCTCATGTTGGTAGGGCTCGTACCACGGGCGGAGCAAGGCATCCACCGCGGCCGCGTGGCCGGCAGGCGCCAGTCCCATCCGCTCGGAGACAAATGTGGCGGTGGCGATGCCGAGCGACACAGCGATGCCGTGCGGAATGGCATACCCGGTTACTGATTCGTAAGCATGGCCGAAGGTATGCCCGTAATTAAGGATATTGCGCACCCCTTTATCGAACTCATCCACCTCTATGTACCGCTGCTTAATGCGGAGCGAACTCCAGATGATCTCGCCAAGCGCCGTGGCGTCGGTGGCGTAACGGGCCATCAATCGACCGATTTCCGCCGCGTCAGCCTCGCTGGAAAGCAGGTGCAGCTTAATGGCCTCACCCATGCCGGAACGGATTTCGTCCGGCGGCAGCGTGGAGAGCACCGAGGTGGCCAGGGCAATCTCGTGAGGCGGATAGAAATTGCCGATCTGATTTTTAAACCTGCCGATGTTAATGGAACTCTTGCTGCCAATGCAGCTATCGCACTGAGCCAGGAGCGTTGTGGGAATAAAGCTCCACTTCACCCCGCGCAGCAGCACCGATGCGATGAAGCATGCCGTATCCTGGACGACGCCGCCGCCGATCGCGAGTAACTCGCAGTCGCGCCGAAAACCGCCCTCCAGAAGCCGGGTGCAAATCCATGGCACGTTCTCGATTGATTTTTGCGACTCTGTCGCCTCCACGGCAATGAGCCGGTCCGCGGGGAGCGATTCGAAGGCGGCCCGGTGCGCGGGAAGGTCGAGCAGCGCCTTGTCCGCAATCGCAAAAACGTTGCGGCCCGCAGCGAGACTGCGGATCGCCGCCGTCAGGTCCGGCTGCTCGTTCACCGTGTAATCGTGAATGTTGCTCCTGATTGTCAAAGACACGTAAATCCTCCATCGACAATAATTGACTGCCCGCTGATGTAACTATTCGCCTCCGAGCATAGAAACGCCGCCACCCGGGCGATCTCCTGCGGTTTGGCGAGCCGGGAAACGGGGATGGTTTTCTTGATGGCGTCGATTTCCGCAGGCGAATTATTGACGTAGGTCAAATCCGTCTCGACATAGCCGGGGCACAACGCATTGACCAGGACTCCTTGGGGCCCCAGCTCAATCGCCGATGTGCGCGTGAGGCCGATGATCGCCGCTTTGGTGGCGCTGTAGGCCGCCCGCCCGGAGCGTGAGACGATGCCAAACACGGAACCGATATTGAGGATGCGCCCCCAGCCGCACCGCGCCATGCCCGGGGCGACAGCCTTTGTCAGCAGCATTGGCGCGGTCACATTGATCTGAATCATGGAAGCCAAATCCTCCTCCAGCAGATCCGCGAGGGGGTTGATGATGTTGATGCCGGCGTTATTGACCAGCGCATCGATGGCTTCACCATCGCGCAACTGCTTGCAATAAGCGGCGACGGATGCGGGATCTCCAAGATCGAGCTCCGCGCGACTGGGCGCGACGATATTCCAGCCGGCGGCGGCCATTTCGGCCGCGATTGCCCGGCCAATACCGCGCGAGGCGCCAGTCACGAGGGCGGTGCGCACTTAGTCCGCCTTGGTGGCCTCGATCGACTTGCGATACCGCTCTTCCATCATCTGGAGGCGGGCGTCATCCTCGCGGCTGATTTGCGTGTAATAGGCCTTCTTGTTTTTGAGCCACATGAGCTCAAACTCCACAGCCTTGAGGAAGGAGGCTTCCTTATTATCCAGCGCGCCCGGGCATGAGAAGACGACCTTGCGGGTTTCAAAGCGATTGATGTGCCCCTCGGGAAAGCCGCGGAAGAACGGAAGCGAGTGAACCGAAACCCCGCCGCCGACGACCACCGTCTTGCCGTGGGCCTTCGCTTTCGCAGCCATATCCAGGCAGATATTGCGCACCTGCTCGCTGTTGATATCGTCGCGGGTCAGGCCCATGGAGCCGGTGAGATCGACGCGGCCCAGCACGATGCCGTCGAGCATCCCGATTCCCGGCAACTTGAGCATCTCCTCAAAATTCTTGCAGGCGGTGATGGTCTCGAGATTGATGAGAAAGTCCATGTCCGCGCGTTGATCCTCGGAGAGGGCGGACTTGACCGCGCCCAGGTATTTCTTGAGCGCATAAGGCGTCTCCACCATGGGGGCCACCAGGTGCGCGGTGCCGAGATCGGCCGCTTCAAACATATCGCGGATGGCCTCGCACCCGCCGATTTTCAAGGTCAATCCGAGGCCTGCCTTTAAACTGACGTCCTTCAACCGCATGGCTTCCTCAAGCCGTGTGCCTTCCGCTTCAAATTCGGCTTTTACGCCGACGACATTATGGTTCTCTTTCAGGTCGATCAGCAGGTCAACCATCTGTTTTTCAAGTCGATTCATAGGATTTGGGTGGTTTCGGATTCGGTAACAATCATGTTTTCGAGAAGCTCGCTGCGGCTCAGGAAGGGCGCGAGGTCTTCGAGCGGAGGGGAGATGATTTTACCATCCGGGGTTTTCTTCGATGAGAGTTTTGGGGCAAACTGTTGGTTTAAGTCGAGAAACAATTCGCACAAGGCGGCGCCCTTCTCCGCCAGCGTTCCGGCGATGGCGGTTTCGAGTTGCGAGTGGTTGGCCGCCGCCCGGTACGGCAGTCCGTAAACGTCCGCGAGTTTCTCAAAACTTGGGAACCCGAGGCCGCTTTCCTCGCCGCAGCCCACGATGTTGTCCGGGAAGAAATTCCGCTGTGTCTGGCGGATGGAGTGGTAGCCCTTGTTGTTGAGGATGAATAGCTTCACCGGCAACCGGTGAGTGGCAATCGTCTGCAACTCCTGGATATTCATCTGCACGCTGCCGTCTCCCGCAAGGCAGATGACGCGCCGGCGCCCCTCCAGCGCCGCAGCGGCGCCGATTGCGCCGGGCAGATCGTAACCCATGGACGCGCAGCCGGAGTTGGTATAGAGGCGCTGGTCGCGCTTCAGATTTGCGGCCTGGAAGGTTACCACGCACGCCGTGCCATCGCCGCATACCACGACATCGTCATCCGCAAGCGCGTCGTAAAGTTTGCTTACAAAACAGTACGGATTTACCGCATCGGCAACCCGCCAGTACTCGGGCAGGACGGTGGGATATTTTTGAAGCCAGGTTTTGCACTGCGCGCGCCAGCCCTCAAGCGCCGGCGTCCGCTCGAGCGGCAGCTGCGCCAGCGCCGCGGGGAAGAATACGCGCAAGTCCGCGTGGACCGGCAGATCGATCTTCAAAGTTGGCTTTGAGAGTTCCGCGGCATCCACATCCACCATGATGCGGTATGCGTGCCGGGCGAATGACGGATAATTGTAACTGACCTGGCGCACATTGAGCCGGGAGCCCAGCACGAGCAGCACATCGGCATTCTGCACCGCAAAATTTCCCGGCCGGTCGCCGATCGACCCGGGCCGCCCCGCGTAGCATGGGTGATCGTTCCAAATGGCGTCGTGCGCCCCCCACGCGGTGACAACCGGGATGGGCCAGCGCTCCAGCAGCGCCAGCAGTGGATCCCGCGAGCCGCTGGCGCGGATGCCGGAGCCCACCATCAACACCGGGCGCGCCGCGCCGGCCAGGCGCTCCCGTATCTCGCCGCAAATCGCGTCGAGACCGGCCGGTTTTGGCTCTTCCCCGGGAATGAAGGGTTCGAGGCTCCCGGGATCGATCTTTGCTCCTTGAAAATCGATTGGGATATCGATCCAGCACGGGCCGGGGCGCCCATGGGTGGCAAGGTAAATCGCCTTCTCCAGATGATACCGGATCGTGCGCGGCTCGCGGACGATGGCGGAGTACTTCGTGATCCCCTTTACCATGCTGATGATATCCGCCTCCTGATCGCCGAGCTGGCGCAACCCGGGGAGATCGTGGAACGCCATGCACGTCTCGGATTTGACCTGGCCGGAAAGGATGATCATCGGCACGGAATCCGTCCATGCGCCAAAGACGCCGTTCAAGGCATTGAGGCCGCCAGGGCCGGTGGTTACGTTGATGGCCCCCAGCCGGCCGGACAGGCGCGCGTAGGACTCCGCGGCCATGGCGCACGCCTGCTCGTGATGGCAGCAGAGATAAGTCAGCCCCTTGCATCGGCCAATCGCATCGTTGAGATGCATCGCCCCCCCGCCGGTAACCAAAAAAATGTGGTCCACACCATGCGCGACGAGAAGGCTCATCGCATAATCGGCAAGGCGAATCTCTGGATTGCTCATAGAGGAGTGATTGCGCGATGGAACGCGAATGTGCGGGCGATTGCATCGCCAAGGCCGATGATGGGCGGCAGTTTCAACTCTCGCGAGATACGGGTGACATCCGGCACGTAGCGCGAGGGGGGCGCCCCCGGCGTCCGCGGGCGCGCGATGTTGATCTCGCACGGCGGCTGCGCGTGGCGGGCCACCGCGCGGGCCAGCGTTTCGATATCCAGATCCTCCGCGGAGCCGACGTTGTAAGCAACCCCAGCCTCGCCTTTGAAAAGCAGCGTCCAGAGCCATACGGCGAGGTCCGCGGCGTAGAGGTAGGAGCGATACGGGGCGCCGTCTCCGCCCACCTGGATGGGGCCGCCCTTGAGCGCGTCGCGGATGAAGTTGCCGATGGCGAAATGGGCATCCAAAGGCAGGATGGGGCCTACGAAGGCAAAGCACCGGGCAACGACGGTCGAGAGGTCCGGATACTTCCGCCGGTAACATGCGCAAAGCATTTCGGCGGCGCGTTTCCCCTCCCCGTAGGCGGACATGGGATCGCCAATATCCGGCCCGCCCACATAAGTCTCCGGCACGTGAGTCATATCGGGAGGCTGCCTGCCATATACCGCGCCGGAGCTTGTGAGGAGAAAACGGCGCGTCCCGGAAGCGGCGGCAAATGCGAGGGCGGCGCGCGTCCCCTCCGCGGCCGTATCGAACATGGCGAGCGGTTCGTTTTGCAGGAGGTCAATACTGGCCTCGGTCGCGG
>DATAXI010000281.1:0-4277 GCA_036266845.1 Chthoniobacteraceae bacterium
ATGTGCGAGCGCCGGGGGTTGGTGCGGTCGGGCTTCAAGCGCAGCGCCTGTATGAGAACATACAGGCCAAGCTTGAAACCGGGCGCAACGGCCCTCGCCGCCGCATAGCGATGGCTACAGAATTTTTTAAACTGCTCTAGCCTGCGATATTTTCCCCTTCGCGTCGTTTCCGCCCAGCCGCCCCGTCACCGCTTCGGAATCGCCAGCACCATCCCCACGCGCAGTTTTACGGTTCCGTCGATAGGCCCGAAATTCGCATCCTGGATTTCCTGCCAATGATTGGAATTACCGTAAAACATGTGTGAGATCGACCGTAGGGTATCCCCGGGCTCCACGCGGTAAGTCCGCGCGTTCGGCGGTATTGGCCGCTCCGCCGGCTCCCCGTGCGACTCCTTGCCGCCCGATTCCTTGGACGCCGCGCGCAAATCCGCCATCTGCTTCCGCAAATCCGTCAACTGCTCCTGGAGCGCAAAGTTCTGATTCTTCAGCCGCGCCGCATCCTGCTGCGGCATGAAATTCCCTTTCGAGAGCGTATTCGCCAGCTTGAACTCGTCCTGGTCCGCAAAACTCTTCGCGTCCGTCACATGCGGGCCGCCCGGCGCCAGCTCGATATAACGCCGGAACTGCGCCGCCGCGGCCTCCGGATCCTGCAATTGATCGTCATAGATCAGCGCCATCGCATAATGCGACTCCGCGGTCTTCTCCGTCCCATCCAGCGACGCCTCATACCATTGCAGCGCCGCGCGGTAGTCCCCCTCTTTCTCCTTCTCCCGCGCCATGCCCAGCGCGTCATCCCCCTTTTGCTCAAAAAGCTTGTCGCAGCCCGCCAGCATCATCGCCAGCGGCGCAAGCAGCATTAACCGCATGAAAAGGCCTCTCACGCGCGCCTGGTATTTCCTGGGTTGGCAGCAGCCTAGGCCGCGGCAGGCTCGGCCGGCTCCATTGTCCCCTTGTACTTTGCCGGTTCTTCCTCGATTCCGAAATGGTTCGCGTACAGCGCCGCGATCCGCTCCATATCCTGCTCGCACAGCGGCGGGCACTCCGGCGCCGCGGCAAACTCCCGCAACTGCTCCTCATTGTAAATATTCGGCAGCGTCGATGCCACCCGGTCATCCGCCAGCAGCCATAGCAGCGCCGCCTGCCCCAGCGTCCGGTCCGCATTTTCCAGAAAACGCAGTTGCTCCACCTTCTTCACCCCATTGAGCAGCCACGTCCGCGGACGGTGCGACCGGTGATCATTCGGCGAAAACTTTGTCTCCTCCGTGTACCTGCCCTCCAGCATGCCGGAGGAATGCGTTACCCGGATGAGGAACATCGTATCCCGGTTCTCCGCCGCAGCCTGCATCTGCCGCCCCGGATGCTGCTCCAGGATATTGTAAATGTGCTGCAAGCTCGCGATCTGCCGCTCGCGGATGCAATTGACCCCCTCATACAGCCAGCCAATCGCCGGCCCCAGCGCAACGCCGTAATTCCGGATCTTGCCCGCCTCCTTCAGCTCCTCCATGGTCCGCCACACCGCATCATCGTACACCTGCTCCATCCGGATATTGTGCAGTTGGACCAGGTCAATCCGGTCCGTCTTCAGGCGCTTCAGCGCCGCATCCGTCGCCCGCACCAGCGCCTCCGGCGAAAAATCCTGCGGGATCTCCCGCTGTCCCCTGCCCCGCTGCTCCCCGTGATTGACAAAATCGTACCCGATCTTCGTCGCAATCACGATCTCATCCCGGTTATTCGGGAAGGCCTTTGCCAGATACTCCTCGCTCAGCCCATTGCCATAAGTATCCGCCGCATCAAAAAGCGTGATCCCCAGGTCAAACGCCTTCCGCATCAGCGCCAGAGCCTCCCCCTCCGTGTAATTTCCCCACCAGCCGGTGGAGATCGTCCACAGGCCAAAGCCCACCTCACTGACGGTCAAATCGGTATTGCGGTACGTCCGGAATTTCATGGAGCGCCTATCCTACGCCCTCCAAGCCGCCACGCAAGCCCCCTTGCGCAAAGGGGAGCCATGCCGATCCAGGCTAATGCGCAAAGTGGGCCCGGTGGGATTTGAACCCACGACCAAGGGATTATGAGTCCCCTGCTCTAACCGCTGAGCTACAGGCCCAAAGCGCTTTTCTTCCGAAACTTCCATCGAGGTTCGGATTTCAAAATTGACGTCTGGCTATGCTGTTTTAGTCCGATTTCGAAAATGCTCATCCAAAAAAGCCGTTTAGCGATGCGAAATCCACACTAAAGAGAGGGAGTGATGCGGGGCTGGTCAACCTTTCAGTTTGGGAATACGGAGCCCCCGAAAACCGGCATGGTTCCCCACGCTTCAGCCAATGCTGGCGGCATCACCAGTCCATGGAGGGATGGGGACAAACGTGACCGGCACTGCCGCCGATGGCCGGAACGAAAGGCATGGCGAGGAAGAACTGGCGACCATCGGTGGCGCGTCCGATGTATTCTGCATGGTAGTCGTCGTGGTTGATGGCGACGAAAACCCCTGGAGACGGACCGGGAAGCGCGAGATGTGTTCACACATGATCAGATTCGGGGGTTAGTGGCCGAGGCTTCCCAGGAATGGAAGACGGCCATTCTCCTCGCCTACTACGGCGGCTTGCGCCTCCGGGACGCGGCGGGGCTGGTATGGGAGAATGTGAGCTTTGAGCGGAAGGAGATTCAGTTCTTCCCGCGCAAGACTGCCGGGGCCAATCGCCGGCCCGACTGGAAGAAGCACCTGCCGGGGCAACTCGAAATCCCCATGATGCCGGAACTGGAGGCGCATTTGCTATCCGTCCCGAGCAGCGACAGCCCGACCGCTCCCCTTTGTCCCGTCCTTGCAAGCAAGGGAACCGGAGGCAGGAGCGGGCGCTCCATGAGCTTTCAGAAGATCATGGGCAAGGCCGGCATCGAGCCGGAGCGTGGCATCGAAAAAAAAGGAAAGGGCCGGCAATTCAAGACCCTTGGTTTTCATTCCCTGCGGCACACCTTCGTTTCTGAGCTGGCCAATGCTGATGTACCCGCCGATATGCGCCGCCAGATTAGCGGGCATGACGATGAAGAGATTCACGAGCGGTACATGCACCTTGACCTCGACTCAAAGCGCCGGGCACTTGGGAAGTTGCGCCCGCTGGCGGGTTAGCAGTTGCCTTCCGACGAGTGAGAGAACATTTACCGGAATGGACCCGAAGCGGCTCAAGATCATTTCAGGCGGACAAACAGGGGTGGACCGCGCCGCCCTGGACGCGGCTTTAGCCTTATGGGCGGAGTGCGGCGGCTGGTGCCCGGCGGGACGATTCGACGAAGACGGGACGATACCCGAGCGGTATCCCGTGAAGGAATTGAAGGAGGGCGGCTATAAGCAACGCACGATCCAAAACATTGCCGATGCAGACGGGACACTCATTTTCTATTTCGGAGAGTTGGAAGGCGGGACGGAAGAAACGGTGTATCGGTGCATTAAACTTCGGAGACCGTACAAGCTGATTGACGGCAGCGAGGTGAGCGTGCCGCGTGCCGTAACTATCGCGCGGGAGTGGATATGGAAGCGCGAGATTCGGACGTTGAACGTGGCAGGGCCGCGTGCCAGCAAATACCCGGAAGGCTATCAATACGCCTTCGAAGTCGTTACGGAACTCATCGGCAGGGCGGAAGGGTAACGGGTGGGCCGAACGAGCCGAGGCGAGGCACCACCTGCTCCGGGGCCTGTTCCGTTTCTTTAGACCACCACCCGTCAGCATTCCGCCTACGGTCGATTTCTCTTAGCACCGCTGGCGGGGTTCCGGAGGTATCGGAGCCGGTAACGCCAGGGGCGGTAATGTCGTTTTCTCCATCACGTACCGAACCGGCGGCTCGCCGATTTGCTCCGGCGGCATACCAAACGCCTCCATTCTAAACCGATGCTCGCGCACCTGATGCTCTGCCCACTCGTCCGCATGACGGTTTTCCGCCTCTATTTCAGCACGCGTTCGGAACAGATGGCGGAAGAAGGCGTCCACTTCCCTTCTGGCTCTCTCCTCTGGAGGCATGGGATATTGCGCCAACAAATTGATTAGCTCGCGGATGCGCTCGAACCCAGTGAAATGGCCGACCAACTCCCGCACTTGCTGCTCGAAACGAGCCCTCGGACCTTCGGGCAGATGTGCCCCGAACCGAAGCACGCCCGCTATCGCTTCCTCATCAGAATTCAAGGCTTCATCATTCATGGTGGCTCGTACCCTGCGCCTCTCAGCAGTGTTTTGCAAACTCCGCACTGTCCGGCCATCCCCAAGAACGACAAACCGCTCAGAAGCTAT
>DATAXI010000049.1:0-26311 GCA_036266845.1 Chthoniobacteraceae bacterium
AGCGTCACGCGCGCCCCCAGCTTCGTGAGGGCAAAGATATCGGACCGGGCGACGCGGGAGAAAAGGATATCGCCGATGATCGCCACGTGAAGGCCAGCCACGCGGCCCAGGCGCTCGCGGATCGTGAATACATCGAGCAGCGCCTGCGTGGGATGCTCATGGGCGCCATCGCCGGCATTGATGACGCTGGAGACGAGCCGCTCCGCGAGGAAAAGGGAAGCGCCGGCGCTGGTGTGGCGGAGCACGATGATATCCGCATGGAGCGCCTGAAGATTGCGCGCCGTGTCCTTGAGCGTCTCCCCCTTCGTGAGGCTGGAGGTGCTGGCGGAGATATTGACCACATCCGCGCTGAGGCGGAATGCCGCAAGCTCGAACGAGGTGCGCGTGCGGGTGCTCGGCTCCACGAAGAAATTGACCAGCGTTTTGCCGCGCAGCGCGGGCACCTTCTTGATCTCGCGCGTGCCCACCTGCTTGAAGGCGGCGGCGGTATCGAGGACGAGGGTCAATTCCTCCGCGGAGAGATCGCGGATGGAGATAAAGTCCTTGCGCGTCCATGCGGAGGCGGGCGGGGGAGCGTCTTCGGTGGATTTCATGCCTTGTCCATCCAGACCGAGTCCGGGACGTGATCGATGCTTTGGAAGCGGACGTAAACGCGCTGGGTGGGAGAGGTGGGGAGATTCTTGCCCACATAATCGGCGCGGATCGGCAGCTCGCGATGGCCGCGGTCGATCAGCACGGCGAGCTGGATGCGCCGGGGCCGTCCGAAGGAGGTGATGGAATCCATCGCGGCGCGGACCGTGCGCCCGGAGAAGAGGACATCGTCGGCGAGAATGAGCGTTTTATCGGCCATATCCGCCGGCAGATGGGAGACGACCACCGTCGGGAGCTTTGGCCGGATGCGGATGTCATCCCGGTGCATCGAGACATCGATGATGCCCATCTCGATGGAAACGTTCTCTATGGCCTCGATGTGGGAGGCGATGCGGCGTGAAACCTCGATGCCGCGCGAGGGGACGCCGACGATGCAGATTTTGGCGAGATCGGGGTTGCGCTCGACGATCTCGTGGGCGACGCGGCGCAACGCGCGGTCGATGGCCGGCCCATCCAGGACGAGGCTGGCATTGGGTGCGGGCGGTTGAGGCGCGGCAGGCGCTGGAGGCGGGACTGGCGGGTTGGGTGGGCTCACTGGGCTCCTTCGCGGCCTCTCGGGACCGCGTTAAAGGAAAAATGAGGAATGGGTAAATTTTCGGATCAGGACCGGGTCATCGCAGGGCGTGGCTCTGAATGGGACCGCTGCGCTGGCGTTTTTCGCGCCAGGCGGAGCGATGTTTGACGATCCAGTCCAGCAAAGCTTTTTCAAAACCGATATCGTGGCCGGCTTTCTCGCTCTCGATCCATTTGTGTTTCAGGATCTCCTCGCGCTCAGCCAGAAACTCCTTGTAGAGCACGGAATTCTTTACGAGGTCTGAGGTTTCGGGAATGGGCTTATCCATGCCGGGAGACACCTTTCGAGGTTTTGAGGGAGTACGTCAATCGATTATGGCGACGCGGGGGGCGCATGGAAGCAGGGTAAGAGATTTGCCTACATTATGCCTCATCGCGGTCAAAGGGGCAAGTATTCGCGAAGGCTCTGGGCGGCCTTTGCGAAAACGAGCGCCGCGGGGTTCTTTTTCTCTGCCAGAGCAATTGGTTTGCCACGGTCGCCGCATTCCCTGGTGGGAATATCGATCGGGACCTGGCCCAGGAGCGGGACCCCGAGGCGGCGCGCCTCTTTTTCCCCTCCGCCACGCCCAAATATATCGTACCGGGTATTATCCTTGGGGCAGACGAAATAGCTCATATTCTCAATCAGTCCGAGAACTTCTACGTTCACACGGCTGAACATGGATGCCGCCTTGCGGGCATCAATGAGGGCCACCTCCTGGGGCGTGGTGACGATCACGGCCCCCGCGAGCGCCACCGTCTGCACGATGGTAAGCTGGATATCGCCGGTGCCCGGGGGCAGATCGAGAATGAGATAATCCAAGCCGCCCCAGTCCACCTGCCTGAGAAATTGCTGCGTATAGCGGGTGACCATCGGCCCGCGCAGGATGGCCGGCGCATCGTCCTCGAGGAGAAACCCCATGGACATCAGTTTTACCGCATAACGGGTGATGGGGATGATGACATTCTGCTCCGTGGCCATCGGGCGGTCGTTGGAGCCAAACATCATGCCGATGCTGGGGCCGTACATGTCGCAATCGCAAAGGCCGGTGCGCGCGCCCGATAGGTCCAGGGCCACGGCCAGATTGGCGGCGACCGTGCTCTTGCCGACGCCTCCCTTGCCGCTGGCGATGGCGATGACGTGCTTGACCCCCTCGATGCGGGTGGCGGCCGTGGCGGCGCCGCCGGGCTGGGCTCCCTGGGGCGCAGCCTGGATATCGATGAGGACGCGGGCGGCGGCGATGCCAGGGATGCCGCGCAATGCATGTTCGCTGTCGTCCTTGATCGACTGCGGCACCTTGGGGTCATTGGTGGCCAGGCTCATCTGGACGGTGATGGATGCGCCATCGATGCGCACCTCTTTGATGAGGCCAAAGGAGACGATATCGCGGCTGAAGCCGGGATAGCGGACGGCCTTCAGGACTTCGAGGACTTGGGATTCGGTGATTGCGGGCATTCGGGAGGGAATGACTCTCACGCCCGGGCGAAGGACAAGTCAAGAGCCGGGCGAGAATCTTGCGTGACCCGGAGGCCCCGGAGATGCTTTGATAGGCGGTTCATGAGTTCCGCGAATTGGCAGACGGAGCCCGAAGAGCTGTTACGGCGGGTTCGGGAGGCTGAGCGGGCGTATCAGGAGTTAAGAGAGGAGAACGAGGTAAACTTCGAGCTGCCGGGAGTGGGACGCGGGGATATTTACACCGAAAACGGGCGCATCGTCCGGGTGAACAAGGCCTTATGCGAGATCACCGGTTATACGCAGGAAGAGCTGCTGGGCCTGACGATCCATCACATCACGCATCCGGATGACCGGCCGATTTTTGGGCGGCAATACACGCGGATGCTGGCCGGCGAGATTGAATCGTATGCGGTGGAGAAGCGCTACCTGCGCAAGGATGGCTGCGCGGTATGGGTGGCCATCAATGCATCCCTGCTGCCGGAGCGGCCCGGCCGGCCCGCCATGATGACGAGCGTGGTGCGGGACATCACGGCGCTCAAGATGGCGGAGGCCGCCGCACAGGAAAGCGCAACCAAGTTTCGCGGCGTCTTCGAGAACTCCTTTGACGCGATTGCCGTGTACAAGGGAGACGCGCATGCGATGGCCAACCAGGCTTACCTGCGGCTCTTCCGGTACGAATCCTTTGAGGAGCTGGCAAAAGTCACCGGGCCGGAACTCATCGCATCGAGTCATCGCGCGATGGTGCGGGACCGCATCGAGCGCCGGCTGCGCGGCGAGCCCGTGCCGGCGGATTACGTCTCGCGCGGAGTCCGCAAAGATGGGACGGAGTTCGACCTGGAGATACACGCATCGCTTTTCCATGTGGACAGGGATGTTTACCGGCTGGTCATCCTGCGGGACGTGAGCGAGCGGGTGCGCGCGCATGAAGAGCTGGAGACGCGGGTCGCGGAGCGCACAGCGGACCTTTCGCTGGCCAATGAGCGGCTCCAGAACGAGAGCAGCAAGCGCCGGCGCATGGAGCTGGCCATGTGGGACGCCATCGACCGCGAGCAGCGGCGCATCGGCGAGGACCTGCACGACTCGCTGGGGCAGCAGCTCGCGGGCATCGGGTGCAAGCTGAAGGCGATCCGCGCTCCTGAAGCGCCGGGCCTGATGACGGAGCTGGAGCGCGTCGCGCGGCTGTTGCGGGAGGCAATCGTGCAAACGCGGGAGATCGCGCACGGCCTGTATCCGCAGGAGCTGGAGGAAGGTATTTTCTTTGCGCTCGGTTATCTGAGCGAGAAGATGACGGACTCCTACGGAGTGGAGTGCAGCTTCGCGGCGGGGGAGATCTTTCCGGTGCGGGAAATCTGCGCGCGCCATCTGTATCGGATCGCCCAGGAGGCGATCTCGAACAGCCTCAAGCATGGGCGCGCCACGCGCATCAGGATCGAGCTAAGGCGGGCCCGGGGCCTTGTGAGGCTGTCGATCGGCGACAACGGGATCGGCTTTTCCGTGGCCGGGCCGCGTCCCGGCATGGGCCTCAAGACCATGCGCAACCGGGCGCGCATCATCGGCGGGGGCGTTTCCATCAAGCGCAACCCGGACGGCGGCACCTGCGTGACGTGTTCCTTCAGGCCGGATAAAATCGGTCTGCCGTGAGGCGGGGCGAGCTTGCGGGGCGGGGCTCGGTCGCGGCTATTGCACGATTTTGAAGGCGGAGCGCGTTACCTTGGGGAAAAGCTCCGCGGCTTCCTCCGCGGATACGCCGAAGGAGGCGGCGTGTTTGCTGAAGCACTCCTCGCAGACGCCGTGGCTGAGCTGAACATCGGAATGGCGCGCGAGGTAGGCTTCGATCTGGTCCCAGTAATTCTGGTCGTTGCGGACGCGCTTGCAGTAGGAGCACATCGGGAGGAGGCCGGAGAGCTGCTTCACATCCGCCAGCGCCTCGCCCAGCTTCTGGTTGACCTGGAGCAGCGCGGTGTTGCTTTCGATCAATTGCTGTTCGCTCTCGCGCAGCGCCCGGTAGGCTTCGTCGCGCTGGAGTTGGGTGAGGTAAGCCTTGGAGTGATAGCGCACGCGGGCGATCAGTTCCAGGCGGTCGGGCAGCTTCACCAGGTAATCATTTGCGCCCACACTGAAGGCGAGGCTCTTGATTTGCGCCTCCTCCTTGGTGGAGAGGACGATGATGGGGGTGTGGCGGGTGATGGGATTTGCGCGGAACCGGCCCACGATGGCGAGGCCATCGACGCCGGGCATCACGAGGTCCTGCAGGATGACTGTCGGCTTGAGTTCGTTCGCCGCCTTGATCGCCTCGTTGGGATCGGCGCAATAATGGAACTCGATGTTTTTTTCTCCGGAAAGAAAACGGCGAATGACCTCGGCGACAAACGCCTGGTCATCAACTAGGAGAACCAGCGAGCGGTCCTCATCGGTAGCGGGAGTGTTCATGGGTTTTTATGTGGGCGGCATCGCTGCCCGATGGCGGCGGCGATGCATTCCAGCGGCAGGACTTCCGCAGCCGCCTGTAACTCCGCGGCGGCCTTTGGCATCCCATAAACAGCGGAAGTTTTTTGATCCTGAGCTATCGTGTAATGTCCGAGATTTCGCAGCATTTTCAAGCCTTTTGCGCCATCGCTGCCCATTCCGGTGAGCAACACCCCGACCAATGGGCCGCGCCAGTGGCGCGCCGCGCTTTCGAAGAACGCATTGACGGAAGGCCGGTAGGAGTACTCGACGGGATTGCGCGTGTAACCGAGTCTTGAAGCGGATTCGAGCACCAGATGGTCATTGGTCGCGGCAAGGAAGACCGTGCCATTGGCCGGCATATCGCCGGAGGCAGCGGGCTTGACCGGCAGCTTCGAGTGCTCGCTCAGCCACTTTGCGAGCCCCGGGGCGAATTGCGCATCGATGTGCTGCACGATGATCACCGCCGCGGGCAGATCGGCGGGAAGATCGCGCAGCAATTGCGCCAGCGCCGCGGGGCCGCCGGCGGAGGAACCGATTGCGACCAACTGCTTTGCGCATTGCGCATTATGGACCGTGATGGGTTTCGGCACCGCGCGCCCGACGAGGCACGCGACGGAATCGATCTTGTTGAGGAAAGTGGCGGCGGCGCCGTTTGCGAATTCGAGCACCGGGGTCTGCACCACGTCCAGGGCTCCGGCTCCCATGGCATCGAATACCTTTGCGCTGCTGGACTCGATGGTTTCCGTGGAGACCAGGATGGCGCAGGGCGCGACTTGCATGATGCGCCGGATGCAGTGGCTATCCCGCGAGGCGAGGTCAATCAGCAGCAGATCGGGGCGATCTCCCTGGCAGAGCGCGACGGCATCGGCATCCGCGCCGGCCGTCCAGACCACCTGGTAACGCCCCGTGGCGAGCATGGCGCGACGGATCACTTCGGCAACCGCGGGTTTGTCGTTGATGATCGCGATTTTCATGCGCCCCCAATCAAATCCGCCACGGCCTGGACGAGGGTTTCATCGTGGAAGCTGCCCTTCGTCAAATAGTAGTCGGCTCCGGCTTCCAAACCGCGCGCGCGATCCTGCTCGCGATCCTTGTAGGAGACGATCATCACCGGTTTCGATTTCAATTCCGGGTCCTTGCGGATCATCGATACCAGCTCGATGCCGTCCATGCGCGGCATGTCCACGTCTGTGATAATGAGATCGTGCGGATTGAGGCGGGCGGCATTCCAGCCGTCCATGCCATCGATGGCGACCTCCACGTCATAGCCGCGAGCCTCCAGCAGCTTCCGCTCGAATTCGCGCACTGTCAGCGAATCGTCCACCACGAGGATGCGCTTGCGGCGCGCGGGAACGGCGGATTCGCCATTGCGCACGGCGCTGAGCCGCCCGGCGGCGCTCAGGCGTTGCACGGAGCGGACCAGGTCCTCGATATCGACAATGAGGAGCGGCGTTCCGTCATCCATCAATGCTCCGGCGCTGATATCCTTGATCTTGCCGAGGCGCGGATCGAGCGGCTGCACCACCAGTTCGCGCTCGCCGAGGAAGCGGTCCACGATCAGCCCGTAACGCTCGGCGCGATCGCCCACGACGATGACCGAAAGCTCGCCGCCGGCCATCGAGGGCTCGCCCTTATCGAAAATCTGATGCGCGGTCACCAGGCCGACCCGCTGCCCCTCAAAGTCGAAATGCTGCCGCCCTTCGATGGTCGCGATCCTGTCCGGCGGGAGCTTGATGGTGCGGGTAATGGCGGCCAGAGGCACGCCGTAAGGCTCGCCGGCGATCTCCACCAGCAGCGCGCGCAGGACGGAGAGCGTGAGCGGCAGTTGCATCTGGAAGGTAGTGCCCTTGCCCACCTCCGAGGAGATGCGGATCGTGCCGCGCAGCTTCTTCATCATGTCCAGCACCACATCCAGGCCGACCCCGCGCCCGGAGATTTCCGTGACCGTCTTCTTGAGCGTGAAACCCGGCAGGAAGAGGAATTCGAATAGTTCGAAGTCGCGCATCTCCGCGGCGGTTTCCGCGTTGGTCAGCTTGCGGTCCACGACGGCCCTGCGGACGCTCTCGACATCGATGCCGCGCCCGTCGTCGCGCAGCGTGATGAGGAGCATTCCGGCGCTGTGCCGGGCCTCGAGCGTGATCGTGCCTTCGAGCGGCTTGCCGGCGGCGATGCGCTGCTCGGGCATCTCGATCCCGTGATCGATGGCGTTGCGCAGCATGTGATTGAGCGGCGCTTCCAGCTTTTCGAGGACATCGCGATCCACCTGGGTCTGCTCGCCGACGATGACGAGGCGCACCTCCTTGCCCAGCAGCCGGGCGACATCGCGCACCATGCGCGGGAAACCCTGCGCGCCATCCATGAAGGGGCGCATCCGGCAGGCGAGCGCCTCATCGTAGAGACGGTGGGAAAGATTGTTTGAACGGCGATCAAACATCTCGAGGTCCACCAGGCGCTCGCCGAGGAACTGGCGGCACTCCGCGGCGCGGGAGCGGACCTCCGCGATGCGGCCCTGCGTCCGCTCATCCAGCGCGACGGTGGTGAGAGAATCGTGAAGGGCATCCACGCTGCGGGCGAGCTCCACCTGCATGCGCTTGAGCCGCAGCAGCGAGCGGGCAAACGGATCGAGCCAGCGGGCTTCCACCCGCGATTCACCGGCGAGGCCGAGAAGGCGGTTGAGATGGTTCGCCGTCACGCGGAGCACCCGGTCCTCCGGGGATGGCTCGGGAGCGGCGGCGGCCGGTTCCGCGGCGGGCGCAGGAGAGTGCAAGGGGGCGGGCGCGGAGGGCGGTGTTTCCGCGGATGGCCTGGCGTCCATCACGGCGTTCAATTTCGCGACGTATTCGCCCACCTGGAATTTCGCCTCCGGAGATTCCGCAATCTTCGCGAGCAGGTCCACGCCCTCCAGCAGCACATCCACGTGGGGACGCTCCAATACGAGCGCGCCGGCCTGCGCGGCGACGAAGCAATTTTCCATGGTGTGGGAAACATCGACCGCGGCCTCGACCCCCACAATGCGGGCGGCGCCCTTCAAGGAATGGGCCGCGCGCATGAGCGCCTCGAGTTCCTTCGCGCTCGTGCGGTCGCGCTCGAGGGCCAGCAGGCCTTTTGAGAGCACCTGATTTTGCGTCTCCGCTTCCGTGCGGAAGAGGTCGATCAACGTCGTGTCGCTGATCTCGGCCGTCATGGCAGGGCCCTCCGGAGCGATTGAAAAAGCAAATCCTCATCGAGCACGCCCACCGCCTTGTCCTTCCATTGCAGCATCGCGCGCGTGTAGGTGGAGGCGGTGCGCGCCACCGTCGCCGGCGCTTCCGTGAGCTGCGCGGAATCGAACCGGAGAACGCCGTGCACCTCATCCACGGGGAAAACAAGACGCTCGCCATTGCGCGCGGCGACGAGCAGGCGCATCCGGGCGAGGCGGTCCGCGCCGGCGTGCGCGCTCCCTGCGGAGCTGAGCAGCACGGCCAGCGAGATGCAGACCAGCATCTCACCGCGCACGTTCACGATGCCAAGCACCGCGGCGTTGCGCTGGTGCGGGAGGCTGCGGACGGTGCGCAGATCGCAAATTTCCTTGAGCACGGAGGTGGATAGCGCGAGCCATTCGTCCTGCACGCGGAAGATGACGGCGGAGGCCGCGCCGCGCGTGGACGTCTCCACCACCTGCGCGTAATGGCCGGCCGACGCCTCGAGGTAATCCTCGGGGATATCGCGGTCCAGCAGGTCCACCGCGGCTTGGGAATAAACGGCGCAATTGCGGCAATGCGCGTGGCGGCGAAGCTCCGGGCAGGTGCTATCGCCCCATGCGCCCACCTGGTTCCAGCAGGGGTTGAGCGGCTTCATTGGGCTTCGCTCCGTTGGGCGCGGCCGCGGAGGGCGCTGGCGACCGTGGACTGGCCCATGCGATCCGCGAGCAGGGAGAAATGGGCGAGCGCGTCCAGGTGCCGGGGCTCGAGGTAAAGGGCCTTGCGATAAAACGTTGCCGCCTCCTCATGGCGCGATGAGGCGTCGTTCACCAGCGCGAGCAGGTAAAATGCATCGGCGGTGCCGCCGTTCGCGTGGATGTGGGCGTGGCAGATGCGGGAGACTTCCTCGAAGCGGCCCTCATCCGCGAGGCGGCGCGCATCGGAGAAAGCGGGCAGCGATTCCTCCACCGGCGCGGGCGCGGGCGGTGCGGGCGTGAACTTAACCGGCGCAGGCAACGGACGGGGCAGGGGAGGAAAACCGAGCTGCCGGATGAAATGGGCGGGCCTGGCAGGCGCCGGCTTGCGCTCGCTGCCATGGCGAAACGCGAACGCCTGGGGAATATCCGCCGGGGCGAAGCCGTGCCGGAGCAGCAGCCCAGTCTCCGCGGGCGCGGCGCAAATCAGCCCCCCTTTGCGCAACATGGCGCCGAGTTTTTGCAACGCTCTCTGCTGGGCGGCCTCGCCGAAATAGATCAGCAGGTTCCGGCAGAAGATCGCATCGTACTGGGTAGCGGGCAGCGCCGCGTCCTCCAGCAGATTTGCCTGGTGAAAGGCGACTTGCTTTCGCACCTCGGCATGGAGTGCGGCGCCATCGGGCGTCTCCTGGAAATAGCGGGTGCGGCAGGTGCGATCATTGCCGCGGAAAGAGTTGCGGCCATAGACGCCGCGGCGGGCGCGGTGGAGCAGGCGCTCGCAAATATCGAACGCATCGATGTGGAAACGCTCCGGGGCGATTCCCGATTCCAGCAGAGTCATCGCGAGCGAGTAGGGCTCCTCGCCGGTTGCGCATGGGATGCAGAGATAACGCAATTGTGCCGGGCCGCATTGCAGTTTTGCCTGCGCGGCGACGGCGGAAAACGCTCCGGGATCGCGGAAGAACCAGGTTTCCGGCACCACCAGCGCATCGATGAGGGCGGTTTGCTCTCCGGGCGATCCATCGAGGAGGCGCGCGTAAGGCTCCGTGCCCGCGCAGGAGGTGGCGGCGATGCGTTGCCGCACGGCGCGCTCCACGGCGGAGACGCCGATGGAGGCGGCGTCCAGCCCGATCGAATTGCGGAGATGGGCGAGGATCTGTTCCATCACGCGGCCTCCACTGCGTCCACGGCCTCCACGGCGGGGGCCGCGCCCGGGAGTTGATCGGGATCGATCCATTGCACGAAACCGCGGACGTCCCGCGTCACGGGGCCGAGCCACGGCGCGTCCCGCACCGTCACGCCGCTTTTCACAAAGTCCTGCGGATCGCGCTTGAGCGTCTCATTGGCGCGCTCCGCGATGAGACCCAGGCGGGAGCCGTCCGCGCGGGTGATGACCAGGATGCGCGTGCTCAATTTTTGCAGGGAGGGGCGGTCCAGGATCATTGCGCTCAGGTCCATGACCGGCAGCGGCTCGCCGCGATAGCAAACCATGGCGGCGGATGCCCCCGGAACGCGATCCACGCGCATGAGAGGCAGCACCTCCACCACGCGCCGGGCTTCAATGGCGTATCGTCCGGCTCCGATCTGGAAGAGCAGAAACAACATTCAGGGCAGTGCTGGGGACGGGGACTAAGCTGCGCGCAACTTGAAGCCGTCCAGGCTGGTGAGCATTCCGCGCGAGGCGTCGTGCAGTTGGTCAATGCTGAGATTTGACTGCCGCAGGGAATCCGCGGTCTGCTGGGTGGCCTCGCTCAATTGCGAAAGGGCCTGCGTGATCTGGTCCGCGCCGAGCGCCTGCGCCTGCATCCCCTCGTGCACCGCGGAGAAGCGCGGGGTGAGCGCCTGCACCTGCTGGATGATCTGCGCAAGGTGCGCGCTCACCTGCTGAACCTCGTTCACGCCACGGCGCACCTGCTCGCCAAATTTATCCATGCCCATGACGCCCGCGGCCACGGCGGACTGCATCTCCTTCACCATCTGCTCGATATCGAACGAGGCGACCGAGGTCTGATCCGCGAGGCGGCGAATCTCCGTGGCGACGACCGCAAAGCCGCGCCCGTACTCGCCCGCCTTTTCCGCCTCGATGGCGGCGTTGAGCGAGAGAAGATTCGTCTGGTCGGCAACCTTGGTGATCGTCGTGACCACCTGGTTGATGTTCGCCGCCTTCTCGTTGAGCACGGCGAGCTTCGCATTGATCGAGCCGACGGCCTCCGTGAAAAGGCCCATCGTGTCTTCCATGCGGGCGAGGCTGGACTGGCCGCTGTTGGCAAGATTGGCCGTCTCCTCGGCGCCGGTGGTGACCTCGTTGACGGTCTTCAACAGCTCCTTGGAGGTGGCGTAGATTTCCTTGGAGGTGGCGCCGATCTCCGTGGTCGTTGCGGCCACTTCGCTCGTTGTGGCCTGCTGCTGCCTTGCGGTGGCGGCGATGTCGGTGACGGAAGTATTCATCACCACGGCGGCCTTCTGGACATGCCCGGTGAGGGTGGAGAGATTCCCGATCATCTTGGCGAGCGCGTTGCCCATCACATCGCGCTGGGATGCCGGGCGCGCCTCGACGCTCAGATCGCCGCTCGCAATCTGGTCCGCCACGGTCGCCGCCGAGGTGAGGTTCTCCACCATCCGCGCCAGCGCGTGCCCCATCGTGTCCTTTGCGGAAAGCGGCTTTACGGAAACGTGGACGTCTCCATCGGCCAGTTGCCCGGCCACGCCCGCGACATCGCGGAAGCGTCCGGTCATCGCCTCAAATGCCTGCGTGAGTTGCGCGATCTCATCGGTGCCGCCGAGGTGAAGCTCATTGCTCAAGTCGCCCTCGTGCGCCGCCGCCTTGGCCGCCGCGGTCAAGCGACCCAGCGGCACGGTGATGTGGCGGATGATGAACCAGGCCAGCGCCGTGGCGAAGATGAGCGCCGCGCCGGCAAAGGCCATCGCCTCGAACAACCGCGTCTGGTAATACCTGGCGCGGATGCCCAGGAGGATGTCGAGTTCATTGAAAGAGGTCTGCCAGAGATTGTAACAGGCGTCCCCGGCGCGTTTTCCCTGCCCGGCAAACTGGCTGGCGGTGACGTTGCCCATGTTGGACTCGATGGCCGCCGCGAGGGTGAGCAGCGCTTTTGTTTCCCGCTGGCAATCGGCAAACCGGGGAGAAACCTCGCGGTCCAGGCTGTCGCTCTTGCCGAAGCTCTTCGGGTTCTCCCGGATGGAAGTGGTGATATCCCCCTCGATGCGCGGCAGGTCATTATCATGCACGAGGGCGATCAGGCCGGCCAGCTTCGCGGAATCACCGCCGTGGGGATCGAGGATTTGGAGGCCGGTCACAACGATGCCGTTGAGGCGCTCCTGCATGGGCGGCAGCGCGAAGACGCCGACATCCATGAGGTAATAGCTATCCAGCGCGGGATCGAGCGAGAGCGTGGAGGTATCGCCCACGTGGCTGATCATCTCCTGGATATCGTCGATCAATTGCTGATGCTGCGCGAGGCTGTCGTCCGCCTTGAGCTGCGACCACTGGGACTTGATCGCCTGCCACTCCGCGCGCATCGGCTCGATCCACGCCCGCGGCCGGCCATGGGCCTGGAGGCCATCCGGGGTGTAATCGAGCTGGGCGCCATATTGCTGCCGCGCCTGATCGACCGCGGCAAATGCGTGGTCCACCTGATCCTGAGCGGCGAGGATTTCCGATTGCAAATCTTTCTCGCCCATCTCGTAACGCTGCACCAGCACGCGATGCTCCGTGACCGCATGGAGGAGCTCCGCCGCCGGACGCAGGAAGGCGGTGCCATCCTTCTCGAGCAGGGCGATACGCACATTCTCCTCGAACGACTGGAAGGTGAAGAACGCCAGCACCCCGACCGGCAGGACGAACGCTGCGATAATCAGGACAATCTTTTGCCAAAGGCGAAGTTTTCTGAGGAGACGCGTCATAAATGAGAGCCCTGAGAAGAGCAGGGGATGTGCCAATACCCGGAGGGAATGGGCGTCTTGAGGAGCCGCCTTTCGACGCGCCGCCCAGATCAAAAATGGAGATCGCTCACCGGCTGCTCACGCGTAGGTCCGCAGGACCTCGTGAACGCCTTCCACGGCCATGCCGCCCTCGCCCACGGCGGCGGCGCAGCGTTTGACGGAGCCGCTGCGGACATCGCCCGCGGCAAAGATGCCGGGGCAACTGGTTTCCAGCGGGCCGGGCTGGCGGCCGGCCTCTTTCCATGCCGCGGAGCTGGCAATATGGCAGCCGGTCTTGATGAAGCCGCGGTCGTCCCGCTCGATCTCCGGCGGCAGCCACGTGGTGCATGGTTGCGCGCCGATCATGGAAAACACCGCGCTGGTCCGCACGATGCGGCGCTCGCCGGTTTTCACGTTTTCCAGTTCCACGCTTTCCAGTTCATTGCCGCCGCTCATCTTGCGGATTTCTGTCTGGGTGAGGATTTCGATGTTCTCCCTGGCCTCCACGCGGCGGGAGAGATAGCTGGACATGCTGCGGGCAAGATTCTCGCCCCGGATTACCACGAAGACTTTTTCCGCGGTCTCGGAGATGAACATGGCCGCCTGGCCCGCGGAATTGCCGCCGCCGGCCACGATCACCGTTGAATTGCGGCAAAAGCGCCGTTCGCGCGTGGTGGCGGCGTAGAAGACGCCCGCCCCCTCAAACTTCCGCCGGCCCTCCGCCTGCAAGCGGTGGTAATTCGCGCCGCAGGCCAGGATGACGCACTTTGCGCGCAGCACGGCGTTGCAGCTTTCCACGATGATCCGGGCCCGGTATTCGCCGGGCGTGATCTCCAGCGCCAGGGCGCGCGAGGGCATGGAAAACCGGGCTCCGAACCGGTGGGCCTGGAGCTCGGCTTGATAGGTCAGATCGCCTCCGCTGATGCCGGTGGGAAACCCGAAGAAATTCTCGATGAGCGAGGAGGAGCCGGCCTGGCCGCCCGCGGCATAGCTCTCCAGCACCATCGTCTGGAGCCCTTCGGATGCCGCATAGACTGCCGCGGCGAGGCCGGCGGGACCGGCGCCGACGATGGCCAGATCGCAAAGCACTTCGGTTTCATCCTCCTCCGCCATCGAGCGCAAGAGCCCGGCGACTCGCGCCACCTCGCGCAATGAGGGACGGGAGAGCGGCATGCCATTGGGCCGGATGAGCGCGGGCAGGTCCGGCTCCGAGAGGTGCAGCCGGTCGTAGAGCTGGCGCCCGTAGTCGCTCTCCGGGTCGATGAGCTGGTGCGGGATGTGGTTCTTGTCCAGAAAATCGTCCATCTCCCGCCCTTCGCGCGATTCCAGCGGGGCGAGGATTCGCAATCCCGCAAACTCCCGGTCGCGCAGGAGCCGTTGCCGCCGCATGATGAACGCGCGCACAATCGTCTCCGCCACGCCGGGCAGCGCCGCCAGCGCATCGTGCATTCGGACCGCCGGGATTTCCAGGATCTCGCTCTCCTGCGCGCTGCCGCGGACGGTGGCCAGAGCGGCGGTCCCCTGGAGCATCGCGACATCGCCGACGAAATCGCGCGGACGCCCGGTGGCGAGCACCTGCTCGTTGCCGTCGCGCGATTCAATGGCCTCGACTTCGCCGCTCAAGATCACCGCCAGCCCCATATCCCGCTGCCCGGCGCGGTAGATGATATCGCCGCGCTTCAGGATGCGGCGGCTCCCCAGCGGCTCCAGCATTGCCAATTGCCGGTCATCCAGCTTTGGGAAAGCGATGCTTTCCGTATCGCGATAAAACTGCTCCAGCAGCTCGGCATCTGACACGGGTGGAGTCATGGCCGGCAGTTTACGTCCCGCGGCGGCAGGTTCCGATACCTTTTTCCCTAAAAATGGGCTTACGGATGCCCGGGGGCGGCAGCGGCCAGGGCATCGTGGAGCGCGGCGAGCAGCTTCCGCGCATGGTACGGCTTGGTCAGGCAGGCGGCGATTTTCAGGGTCTGAAGCTCGTGCATGCGCTCATCGCTGCCCTGGCCGGTGGAGGCCAGAATCGTGACTTCCGGCTTCATCTTGCGCAGGATGCGGATGAAGCCGATGCCGTCCAGCAGCGGCATTGTCAGGTTGGTAACCACCACCTTGATCTTTTCCATGTGGCGCGCAAAGGTGGCCAGCGCCTCCGCGCCATCCAGCGCCGTCACCACCTGGTAACCATTCAACTCCAGGATCGAGCGGGTCATATCGAGGATGCACTCCTCATCGTCCACTACCAGCACCAGTTCCCCGTTTCCCTGCGGCGCCGGCTCCTCATCCTGCGCCGGGATCTCGTGGTGCGCCTTGGTGGATGCGGGCAGGAAAATCTTGAAGCTGCTGCCGCGTCCGATCTCGCTCTCGACGGTGATGAAACCGCCGTGGCTTTTGACGATGCCGATGACCGTGGAGAGCCCGAGCCCGGTACCCTTGCCCGTCTCCTTGGTGGTAAAGAAGGGATCGAAAATCTTTTCCATGACGGCGGGGGCAATGCCGCCGCCCGTATCGCGCGCCTCGATCAAAACATACGCCCCCGGTTTCGCGCCGGGCGCCATGGCGGCAAAGTGGCCGTCCACCATCATGTTTTCCGCCGCGATGATGATTTCGCCGCCGTCCGGCATGGCGTCGCGGGCATTGACGCAAAGGTTCAGGAGCACCTGGTGGAGCTGGGTCGGATCGCCTTCCACCGGCCAGACGTCATTCGAGAACCGGATCCGGACGGTGATCGATTTCGGGAAAGTCTCGCTGATGATGTTTGCCATCTCCTTGATGAGATGGAGGGGCTGCACCAGCAGCCGCGCCCCTTCGGCCCCGCGGGCAAAGGTGAGCACCTGTTGCACGATGGCGGCGCCGCGCTGGGCGCTGTGCTCGATGGTATCGATAATGCGGTCGCGCAGGCTCGGCGGCGGATTGCCCTTCAAGATGGGCGCGGACATGAGGATGGGCGCGAGGATATTGTTCAGGTCATGCGCCACCCCGCTGGCGAGCGTGCCGATGCTGTCCAGGCGCTGGGCGCGCAGAAATTGCGCCTCCAGGCGCTTGTGCTCGGTAATATCTGTGCTGAGGACAAGGATGGATTTCGGCTTGCCGTCATCGAAGCGCAACAGCGTCCAGCGGCTGGTGACGATGACCACGGTTCCGTTCTTGTGCTGCTGGCGCGCCTCGCCGTTCCATTTCCCGGTTTCCATGACCTCCCGTTTTGCGGCATCGTGCTGGGAGGGCTCGCTGAAGAGCATCTCCGAGGCGATGCGCCCGATGGCTTCCGCGGCGTTCCAGCCGTAGATGGATTCCGCGCCGCGATTCCAGTACTGGATGCGGCCATCCAGGTCGCGGACGGAAATGGCGTCCGTGGCCAGGTCCAGAAGCTCGGCATGCTCGCGCAGTGCTTCCTCCGCGGCCTTGCGGCTGGTGATATCGCTAAAGACGACCACCACGCCGGCCACCTTGCCCTCCACGATCATGGGATTGCAGACATACTGCGCGGGAAAACTGGAGCCATCCCTGCGCCAGAGCACATCCTCGTCGCAATAGCGCTGCTCGCCATCCAGCAACGACCGGCGAATGGGACACTCCTCCCACGCATAGTGTTCTCCATTGGCCCGCGTGTGATGCAGGATGGAATGGGTGTTGAGCCCCTCCAGTTCCTCCGCGGTATATCCCAGCATCCGGCTGGCGGCGGGGTTGAGGAACGTATTTCTCCCGTCGGCATCCAGGCCCCAGATGCCTTCGCCCGCGGTGTTGAGGATCATCTCATTCTGCCGGGCCAGGCGCTGCAAGGATTCCTCAGCCTCGGTGTGCGCGGTGATATCCACGCCTGAAACCACTACCTCCGTGACCCGGCCTTCCCCATCGCGAAGCGGGCCGAAGGTGGTATCAAAGACCAGGGTTTGCCGGTTGGTGGTGAGCACGGAAAAGTCTCCGCGCACCGTTTCGCCCGCGGCCGCCCGGCGGATGGCGTCGCGCACCTTTGCCCGCATCTCTGTGGAGTGGGACCACCAATAAGTCTCCGCGAATAAGTGGCCCAGCACATCCTGCCGCTCCAGGTTTGCCACGGCGAGCGGAGCGGAATTGACCTCCAGGATGATGCCATCGGTCGAGAGCAGCCCGACAAACGCGAACATGCTGTCGAGGATTTTTCGCAGGAGTTCGCCGCTGAGCGATGGGCGAAAGCTACCGCTGGCGGCATGAAGATCATCCACCTTGTGCGTTTCCCCGGCCTGCTGCGATGTTTTCAAACTATGTATGGGATCGAAACCCTGAAAACCGTCGATCACAGTACGCCTTACCGATGATTTGGGCAAGCTCCGCCTTGACGAAATGCGAAAATGTGATGTCGGCAGTATTTTGCCGTATTGGGGTGGAATGTGCCGGAAACGGCTGGGCTCGCTCGGACGTGTCAATGCGCGGAGTTGCAGCGGCGAAAGGATCATGGAGCGTGGCTCGCGGCGGGGTAAGTCAACCGTTTTTGAGATTGCGGGGATGGGCAATCATGGCAAACTCCGGCGCATGAAGCGCGGCGCACTTAGCATGAAGCGCAGCGCACTTATCCTGGCTGTCGCGGGGCTTATGGCTGTGTCGGCCCGGGCGGATATACTCTATGTTACGGATTCCGGCTCCAATTCCGTAAGCCGGGTGGACGAGTCCACGGGCAATACGACGACCTTTGCCACCGGGCTCAATGATCCCTTTGGCATCGTGCTCGCGCCAAACGGAAATTTTTACGTGGCGAACCAGGCGGACCTCCAGGCGGGCACCATCAGCCAGATTACGCCCAACGGCGTAGTCACCGCATTCGCCAATATTGGTTTCGCGCCGGACGGTCTGGCTGTGGATGGCTCGGGCAATCTGTACGTCGTTAACTTCGGCTCGGATACAGTCAGTATAATTCCGACCTCGGGGTCCAATGTGGGTATCGCCAGCAGGTACGCCGTTGGTTTCGATAACCCGACGGGCATTGCGATCAGCCCGAATGGAACCATGTATGTGTCCGAATCGGTCGGCGATATCTACACCGTCAGCACTTCGGGATCGCTTACGCTTTTTTACAATCTGGGGGAAAATCCGACCGGCATGGCGTTCGATTCCCAATCGAATCTGTATGTGTCCGGCCTGAGCAACGGAACTATCTATGAGTTCCCGGCTGCCGGCGGGGGGCCGGAGCCATTTGCCACCGGCTTTAGCGATCCCGAGGGGCTGGCGTTTGATTCCGCAGGCGATTTGATCATCGCGAATCTCGGCACCGGCGATGGCGGCGGCAGCACCAGCGCTGAAATTACCTTTCTCTATTCCAATGCCTCGTTTGATGAGAATATCACCGGCCTCGCCGATCCTGCGTACATCGTCGATCTTTCCGGGTCATCCATCGTAACGCCCACTTCCGGGTCCGATGGCGTGATCGCGCCCAATGCGCCGCAGAGCGTCGCCAGCGGCACGAGCGTTACCTTCACGGCCACGCCGGATACCGGCTTTAAGGTCAACCAATGGTCTCTCAACGGCAGCGTGGTGCAGACGGGCGGCACATCGTTCACCATTATGGACGCCACGCCCAATGATACGGTGCTGGTTACCTTCAAGACCTCCCAGCCGCCCACGGTGGAGAATGTCTATGCCTTCTGCTCCGGCACTGCGCCGATCCTCATTCCCGTCGTCGCCAGTGATTCGGACTATTACAGTTATCCGTTGAGCGTCGTTGCCGTATCGCCCGCGACCGATGGGACCGCGATCATCAGCGGGAGCGCTGCGGTGCAATACACGCCCGCCGGCAGTGATCTTAAGTTCACCGGCTCGGATACTTTCCAGTACACCGTGAGCGATGGCCACGGCAGCACGGCCACCGCGTCCGCGACCGTCTTCTCATTCAACGATGCCAAGGGAACTTACGGCGGGCTGATCGCCCTTTCCGGCCAGCCCGTCGGCGCCTTCAAGATCACGCTTACCAATACCGGCATTTTTACTGCATCCAGCGCCAGGCCGGCGCTTCACATCAAGGGAACTTTTCAGCCCACCGGACAGTACCTTGTGGATATCGCCCCAAAGAATGGGCCGGCGGTCTCCGGCACGCTCTCGCTGGCTCCCAACGGAAGCCTGACCGGTGTTCTGCTTTCGAGCGGCGCCACTCTGACGATTACCGCCGGACTGGAACCCGCCTATACCGCCAGGGCTCCCGCGCCGGAGGCCGGTACTTACACGCTGCTCTTTGCCTCGCCGGAGTTCTCCGGCAGCGCGGGTCTTGCCGGCTATGGCGAGCTTGCCGTATCGAAGACCGGCAGTGTGACCCTTCACGGCAAACTGGGCGATGGCAGCGCGCTCACGGCAAGCTCCAGGGTGCTCGCGAATGGAAGCATCGATCTCTACTCGAAGCTTTATCCCGGCAAGGCTCCGGGAGAAATCGGCGGGGCGCTGGTATTTTCCAGTCAGAGCCAGACTGATCTGACGGGAACCTTCGACTGGATCAAGCCGCCGCAAAAATCCGGCCTTTACGCGGGCGGGTTGAACACGGCAATCGCAGTCATTGGCTCGGATTATGTGCCGCCGGTTGCCGGCAGTTTCATCATGCCGCTGCCCGCGCAGGCAGGCAACGCCACGTTCGAAGCGCCGGCGGCGGGCGTAACGGAGCTGCTGACGATCAGCGCCGCCAATAAGGTGGCGGCCAGCGGAACCACTGGCCTGAAGCTCACATTCACGCGGGCCACAGGCGAGATCAGTGGCAGCTTCCTCCCCGCCGGCGGCGCAAAGCGGGCGCTGCTGGGCGGAGTGATCTTCCAGAAGGATGATTTCGGCGCCGGCTTCTACATCAGCGGCACTTCCGCGGGCCCGTTTGCGATCGCGCCCCAATAATGCGTGGCGAATCGCGGAATGCGACCCGTCCCACGGGACTAAACCCGTCCGACGGGACTAATGCGCCGATGGTGTGAACTGTTGCACGTAACTGCCATCCGCGCCCATATAAGCGATCCAGACGGAGTGATCCCTGGGATTTACCGCGATGCTTCGCGCGCCGGGCTCGCTGGTTACCTCTCCCAGCGGCTTCAATTGCCCGTCTTCCACGGCGAGTACCGCGATTTTGCCGGTGCCGCTTGCGCAATAGACCCGGTGGGCGCCACGGTCGTATGCGATTTCATCGACTCGTGGCGGGATGGCGGCGGAGGAGAGGATTTTGCCGTCGCTCTGGCTCATGAGGACCAGCTTTCCGTTGCCGCCGGAGATGGCGATTGCGTCCGCTTCCGGAACCAGCGCAATGCCATGGGGCATCTGCACCGGCGCGGTGGGCCAATTCGCCAGGAGCTTGCCGGTGGCGGCGTCAAAGGAGGCGAGCGTCCCCGCGCGTTTCATGGCTTGGAAAAGACGCTTGCCGGTGGCATCGGTGGCCAGGTCTTCCGGCCCCTGGGTGGGCAGCGCGATGGTGCCCGTCACTTTCTTTTGGGACGGAGAGACCATCCAGAGCACCTTGCCATCGTCGTGGCACACATAAGCCAGTTGCGTCACGGGATCGTAAGTGAGCAGATCGGCGGGACCATCAAGGGGGATGGTTCCAGTCACCGCCAGCGTTTCCGCATCCACCATCGCCACCTGCGGCGGCTTGCTCACGCTCACAAGGTACTCCGCGCCTCCATTGCTGAGGGCGCAATCCTGCGCCGCGCCGGTGGGCACGGATTTGATGAGCTTGCCGGTGGCCGCGTCGATGACCTCCAGCGCGGCCTTGCCCGTATGCGAGGCGAGCAGGCGCCCGCGAGCGGCATCGAACTGGATGAAATCGAACTTGGCGGCCTTGCCCGGCAGTTTCACCTGCGGCTTGGGGGTGAGGAGATCCGCCGCAAACGAGGATGCGCAGACAAGGGGGAGAATCAGGGAGGCCGCGGCGAGGCGGCTGCAAATGGATTTTGGCATCATAAACAAGGGAGCGGCAGCATGGCGCAGGATGGAAACGCCCGGCAACCCCAAATCCCCTCGAATGGTGGAGGAGCCGGGAAATGCCGCCCATTGGCCTGCGCTCCGCGGGATGCCGAAAAGGGGAACTCCGCGTGGCCGGGAGCACGCAGAGGAGGGATGCGATTCGATTCATAAAGTGTATGCGCGAATCAATATCAGCCGGCCAAAAAGCGCGGATTATAATCCATGACGAACCGGCGGGAGTGCCATCGCCCGATACCGTCGAGCAACGGGCCCGCGAGCTGGCGGTGATCGCCGGCCGCGCCGCCAACGATTACACGACGGAAGACTACCGGCAGGCGAAAAACGAACTGATGCAAGGAAGCCCGCATCAGAATGAAGCCCTGGAAAGCGAGCCCGCGTTCGAGCCAGGCTCCGGAGAAGTGCTGGGCGGAGAGGGACGCCAGGCGGAAAACTTCGGAGGCGAAGACGAGGCCACGGTCGGCGAAGAGTTAATCAGCGAAGGATTGGACGAGGCGCTTCACGAAGAGATGCTCGAGGCGCGGAAAAAGAACATCCGGGAGGGGTCTTAGGGGATCGGGCCGCGCTTCGATCAAACCGCCTTTGTGGTATGCCGCGATTAATGATTGGAAACAAGGAGCCTGAAATATGAAGACACAAAACAATAAATCGCCGGGACCAAGTTCCCTGGTGGAAGGCCTGGCGGAAATGCATACCGCGGAAAGGGAGCTGGTTGTCGGCCTGGCTCTGCTGGCGCGGATCGTGAACTCCAAAGATTTCAAGACGCTGCTGCAAACTCACCGCAAGGAAACCCAGGGGCATGTCCAGGTGGTTGAAGACGTGGCGGAATCTCTGGGCGAGGAACTCCCGAGCAAGAGTTGCAAGCCGGTGACGAGGTTGATCAAGGAAGCTCTGACGGTGGTTGCCAAAAAGTGGAATTCGCCCGATCTCGACCAGTCGCTGGGCGGAGTCGCCCAAAAGATCGAGCAGTTCGAAATCGATCACTATAAGAAACTTTGCTCACTGGCCAAGGCGGCCAGGAAACAACATGAATTTGCCTTGCTCTCCTCCATTTTAACCCAGGAGGAAATGGCCCACGAGCTATTGGGCAAGATAGCCATTGAAAGCCAGCCGCTCAGGAAATCCGTCGAGCGGGTATCGCTGAAACGGGCCAAGGGCTAGCGGCGCGAGGCCGGAGGGTTTCCGGTCGGATTTTGAGAACCGGTCCATCGCCGAAACGAGTTTGCCCTCGGCAATAGAAACCGCCGGTAATACTTCGCCCAAGTGTGGTTGAGTTGGATGAAGGAGTTCGTTTCGAGGTCGTGGTACTTGGCGAGAACTACGGTGGTGCTTTGTTGGCGATAGTCCGCCGGGATCAAAAGGGATGACCATGGATGCAGAAGATGCTGGACCAGACATTCAAGCAGTGGTGGAATCCGTGACCGTTGAAATATGAAGAGCAATTCACGGAACATTTCTGAAGACAGTCGCAAGACAAGGCTTTGTACGAAGAAAGAGATGCTCGTGGTGTGGATATGCTCCGGGATTGCCGCGCTCGGTGCTATTTTTGCGACCACTGCCGATGGGCAGTTGTCCGCTTCTACGCCAAATCATCAGGGGCTCGAATGTCGTAAAATGCTGGTGGAACCAAGTGCGTCCGCGGTTATGTTGGGGAAGGCCGCGTTAACCGTGAGCCCGCTGAGCTATAAGGACGGGGTGTACATTGGAACTTACCAGATCAAGGTCACTCCGTATTTCTTCAAGAGCCAGAAAGGCCCCCTGGTCTTGCAGACCCCCGGCGATCTTGCGTTAAAGTTGTCACAGGGGATTTCGGTGGCGTTTACCGGGAAAGCGACCAACGATGCGGATAACACCATTAAAATTGTGAAGGGGAAGGCCACGCCCTCCAATGGAGAGCGTGGCGCCGTCACTTTTTCAATTGTAACAGACAACGGCGAGATGGTTTTTAATACCACCTACCATCTTTCGAACTAGAAAAATCCGGCTCACGCCTTCTTCTTGGCCCATCTGGCCTTTTGGGCGGCGGCGATTCTGGCCCGTGCTTCCGCCGACATTGTGCGCTTCTTTTTGGGTGATGATTCCGCCGCGTGAACAGTAGCCGGCTCCGATGCGCCATTGTTTTTGGCAGCCCACCTGGCCCGTTGCGCGGCAGCCATTCTTGCGCGGGTAGCGGCAGATCGCTTTCCTTTCCGTCCATCCACTTTGCCGGTTGTACTCGGGAGCGCAGCGGCCTTGGGCGGCCTGCCGCGGCGCACCACCTTGCCATGCCCAGTCCCAGGTCCGCCCATGATGGCGTCGTGCTGTTGCTGAAGGGACTCGATCTGCTCACGGATGGCGATTGCGCGTTTTATCTGGTCAATGGAGATGTCTAAAATTGAAGGCATAAGGGGATGGGACATTATTGTCCGCTGTCGCGCAAGCCTCATTGACGGGGATATGTTATGCGCGAGAGGTCAATTCCGCTTGAACTTCGTTCCGGATGAATCATGATCCGGCCATTAACTGGGATAATAATGAAATCCGGGAAGCGTAAGCACACTCTAGTTTGCACAGTGTTGACGAGCTTCTGCGCCTTCGCCCTGTGGACGGGTACAAGCCGGGGTACATCCAACCATGAGTACGGCGCGGACGAATACGATACGATTGAAAGCGGCATCTCGCCGGACGCCAGGTACGCGATTACGGCGCACGGCGGCGGTGACTTGGGCTACGACCATTTCCATATCTACCTGACCAATGCGGTTACCGGAGATAAGATCGGCCCGTTGGAAGAAATTAAGGACATTCTCGATACAGGAGCGGATGCTTATGCCGCGAAGTGGTCGGCGGATTCCACGCAGGTCGCGATTGTCTATAGAGTGGACCGGCACGCACCTTTGAAGGCGATGGTTTACCGGGTTGCAAAGGGGCGGGCGTTCCCGATCAAAGGTCCGGTAAACCTCGGCGACGATGATCCGCTCGTTTCCTATTGGCAGCAAGAGTGCTCCAACGCACAGCCCAGCCCCAGAGTATTTCGGCAAACGGGCATCGCCACGATTCCATGGCCGAAGAAGATCATGGATTTTCCCGCAAAGATAAACACCGTGGAGGTAAAGGGATTCAAAATCACGGTTCGTGATTCCAAAGATCAAAGCGAGGGCGGAACGGGTGGCGGAATGGTCGATATCATCGTCCAGAATCTGAAAACCGGTGAGAAGCTCAGCGAATCTGAACAAAGCCTTGGCATCAGAATCCTCGAATTCTTCAAGGGTTGGCCCCAATTTGAGATTTGGAGTCGCGCCGGAGCCGGGGCCTGGTGCCGATATCTCTACCGATTCACCGGCAAGGACTACGACTACGTCCGCGTCGATGACTTCACAGAATCCGAATCTGGCGCCAAGGATAAGACCCGCACGACTACGTTGCCCGGTGATGATGGCCTGCTCTATTTTGTGGAAACGCGGGTGCCGTGAAATTGCCGAATCATCGGTTTGAGACAAGAGAGGAATGAAAGGGCGGGTTCCAATGAAGCTGCTCTTTGTATGCAGCCAAAACCGGATGCGGAGCCTTACCGCGGAGAAGTTGTTCGAGGGTTTTCCCGCGTACCAGGTTCGCTCTGCCGGCACTCAACCGGATGCTCGTATTGTCATCACGGAAGGTCATCTTGGCTGGGCGGACCTGATTTTTGTGATGGAGAAATCACATTTGAACCGGATCCGCCGTAAATTCCCGGAGGCGATCAGCGGGAAGCGGGTTGTCGTCTTGCAAATTCCTGACGAGTTCGGGTTCATGGCTCCAGACTTGATCGATGAACTAAGGGGAAAGCTGGCTCCTTATATCGAGCTTCCGCTCGAAGGGGATGGAGATTGAACGTTCTTCCCGGGTTTCCCTTTTAGAGCAACTGGCAGGCCCTCTCCACCAGCGGCGCGCTGGTGGAGCCATGGGGATTCGAACCCCAGACCTCCTCAATGCCATTGAGGCGCTCTACCAACTGAGCTATGACCCCGAACTAGCTGAATTTCAGTGACTTACAGCGATTTTCAACACCCGAAATTTCGGCTTGGATATACCATTTGTCTATACTAAAGTCTCCTTGAATATGAAAACTCCGAATGAAAATACCGGCAGCGGTATAGACACGGGCAAGAAAACCACTCGTGGCAGTCTCACCAAAATTGCGGGTGTTGCGTGTCTGTATAGGCATGAAAACGGGCGCTACTATGCCGTCAAAAAGCACCGGGGCAAGATCAAATCTCACGTTTTGCGAACCAAGGCCGGAGACCCCGTCACAGACAGGAAAATAGCGGAAAGCGCTCTTCGGGTATGGATTGACCGTCTGGAAGCCAACCAGAGCCCGGAGGACGCATCTCTGACGCTTCGAGTACTGATCGAACGCTACATCAAGACAAAGGCGGGCTGTAGCGGCAGCACTCGCGAAAATGTGGCATGGATGGCGGGACGTTTCGGTTACGTGGTCGAAACCCGGGAAAGAAAAAACAACAGGGGAGGGAACCGAAAGAATATCCATCCGTCCGTCTGGCATCGTGGGCTTGATGTCCGGGTGACAGACATTCGACCGAGCGATCTGAGCACGTTTCTGGGAAAGCTCAGCTACTTGAAGCCTCTCTCTTTCAACACGCTTGGAGAATACATTCGGCAACTCTTCGCCCTGGCGGTTGCGGACAAAATCGTTGATGAGTCCCCCTTCCAGGCGGCTGCGAATAAGCGTAAGAAGGTACGCAGGGAACCCCGTCCGACGCCTGCTGATGAGCAATTCGAAAAGATCGTCGCGTTTATTCGAAATCAGCGGTTTACGGATCACAACGAAGATTCGGCGGACTTGGCGGAATTCCTGGGGCTGGCGGGACTTGGCGAAGCGGAAGCGGCGCAATTCCACTGGAGGGACTTCGATTTGAACAAGCCGACGTTCAAGGTGAAGCGGTTCAAGACGCAGACATGGTTTGAGGTTCCGATTTACCCCAAGCTTCGGAAATACCTTGAAGCTCTTTACGTTCGGCAGGGCAGCCCTGGCCCGGACGCGAAAGTCTTTAGGGTGGGGTCGGCCAAGCGCGCCCTGGAAACGGCCTGCAAGGAATTGAATTACCCCCATTTCAGCCCCCGTGCGTTGCGCCGGCGGGCTATCGTTGAGCAACTCCGTGCCGGCGTGAACGTGAAGTTGGTTAGCAAGTGGCAGGGGCATCAGGATGGCGGCAAGTTGATCCTCAATACCTACTCCGAAATCATTAGCGAAGGCGACCGGAACTTTGAACTGGCGGAACTTGCTAAACTACCGTCCTAGACCGGTAGTTTTCGATTTCTTCGACCGGAATCTGAATTTTGCGGGTTCCGGCTGATTTATTTAGAAGCTTTCTCTTAATCAAACGTCGAACTGAGGTGACGCTCATGTTCAATTCGTGCGCGGCTTCCTTGATGTTGAAATAGCGTTTTTGGGGTTTTGGCTTGTTGCTGATGCGTTCTTCAATCTTCGTAAGACTATTTTCAAG
>DATAXI010000077.1:0-15321 GCA_036266845.1 Chthoniobacteraceae bacterium
GTTCTTTCGCCAGTAGATCCTTCAGCCCGTTTTGGGACCGGAACGGCTTGCCATTGAGCGTGAGCGTGAGGCCGCGGTTGAGGAACGCGTAATTCCACAACATATCCTCCACAAACTCCGGGCGGAACTTGAAGTCAGTGCCGAACAAAGCGTCATCCGGCGTAAATTCGACCATGGTGCCTGTGCGTTCACCGGTCTTGACCACCCGCGATTGGCTCTTGAGCTTCCCTTGCTCGAATTCGACGATCTTCGTTTCGCCGTCGCGGATCGCCTGCGCGCGGTAGCTGCGGGAAAGCGCGTTGACCGCTTTTTGCCCGACCCCGTTCAGCCCGACCGCCTTCTGAAAGGTCTCGCTGTCATACTTCGCCCCGGTATTGATGATGGAAACGCAATCGACCAGTTTTCCAAGCGGGATGCCGCGCCCGTAATCGCGCACCTTCACATCGCGATCCGTGATCTCGACCTCAATCTTTTTCCCGGCGCCCATCATGAATTCGTCGATGGAATTGTCGATCGTCTCCTTGACGAGGACGTAAATTCCATCCTCGGAATGCGCCCCGTTGCCCAGGCGTCCGATGTACATGCCGGGGCGCAGGCGAATGTGCTCCAGGGAGCTAAGGGTCTTGATGCTGGCTTCGGTATAGCTGGATGCCATGGAATTGTGGGGAAATTGAGGTAGCGTTGAAGGAAGATTCCCGCAACCATTTCCGAAGGATGGGGTTGGGATAAAAAATCAGAAAACCAAACAATGGTGCAGGTTTCCATCCTGTAAACGGGGTCGCAAGAAAATAGCCCTCCTGAATGAAATCCCCCGTCTCAAGCAAAACGCCGCAAGGCTGAAGTGGTGCGCCATGCCGGCTGCGGACGTCTGAATCGATGCATATAAAATCCCTTTTCGCCGGCATATGGCTGGTCGCCGGCATTCGCGCCATGGCCGCTCCAATGGCAGACGGATCGGCGATTGTCTCGAAATACACGGCGGTCTTCACCCAATCCCCGACCCATGTTCCAACCCGGGCCTTGCCGGATGGTCCGCTGCTCGGCAATGGCGACCTGGGCGTGGTGGCCGGCGGTTCCGCCGCGGACCAGACTTTCTACATCGGCAAAAATGACTTCTGGGCCAGCACGCCGAAGCCCTCAAAAATCATAGCGGTGGGCCGTGTGGAGTTGAGCATCCCGGCGCTAGCCGGGGCGAGCTACCGCGAGGAGCAGGACATGGCGCACGCGGAGGTGCGGGGGATATTTGCAAAGGATGGATTGACCGTCCGGACCGCCTCGCGCGTGGATGCGAATGAGAATCTGCTGGTGACGGAATTGGAGTCCGAAGGGGCGCAGCCTGTCGCCGTATCCGTGCGGGCGCTGTCCGGCCC
Organism: Chthoniobacteraceae bacterium; assembly: GCA_036266845.1. Lineage (GTDB taxonomy): Bacteria > Verrucomicrobiota > Verrucomicrobiia > Chthoniobacterales > Chthoniobacteraceae > DATAXI01. The sequence continues at coordinate 1,371 of DATAXI010000077.1, forward strand.
GGCGCCTCTGGTGCCGGCGGCAGTCTTGGATGACGGGCAGCCGGCAAATATCGGACGCGAAGCTTACGGCGGCGGACGCTGGTATTTTAACGGGCAGATCGCCGGCGTCGTCATCACAGCCGCAGTTCTCGACGGCAAGCCGCCGGCACAGCCGCGGAATCCGGAAACCTTTGACGGCAAAACGACATGGCATGAAATGACCGTTCCCAGGATGGACAAAAGCGTCAGCGTAGCGGCCTGGATCAAGATCAATGCCGGGCAAGCCGGCGTGAATTACATCGTGAGTAAAGGAGAATGGAATCACGCCTACAGCCTCGGTGTTACAAAAGGACACCTCCGCTGGTCCATCAATGGGACTAATGTGGAAACGCAGCAGTCCCTCGAGACAGGGAAATGGATTTATGTCGCGGGCACGTTCGATGGCAGCCAAATATGTCTTTATGTCGATGGCGTCTTGCAGGGAAATCATGGAATCGTCTCCGATCCCGCCGGCTTTGTCCGCAATGCGGACCAGCCTCCGGTTCACGGACGGCGCGTTGCGGTCCAGACGCGAGTCGTTGGCGCCGATGGATTGAACTTCACGTTGAAGCCGGGAGTGCCGGTGACGATCACCACGGCGATCCTGAGCGATCTGGATGCCGCCGATTGCCAGGCAGCGGCGGGGGGAATGGTGGCGCAGCTCACCCCATCAAAGCTGGATGCGCTGAAGACCGCGCATCGTGCCTGGTGGTCGAATTTTTGGAATCGGTCTTTTATCGAGATTCCCGACAAAGAGATTGAGAGACATTGGTACGCCGCACTCTACATCATGGGCTCATGCAGCCGCCCCGGCAAGGTGGCGCCGGGCTTGTGGGGCAATTGGATTACCACCGATTCGCCCCTTTGGAGCGGCGATTTTCATCTGAATTACAACTTTCAGGCCCCGTTCTTTATCGTCTATTCCTCGAACCACGCGGACCTCTCGCTGCCAATGTATGAAGCGATGAATGAATGGATGCCGGAGGCCGAGGCCACGGCGAAACGGCACGGTTGGAAGGGAGTTCATTATCCGGTGGGCATTGGGCCGTGGGGATTGCAAACGGCCGGGCCGGATAAGGATTGGGGCCAGCGCTCGGATGCAGCCTACGCCGCGATCAACTATATCTGGTACTGGCAATACACCCGGGATGATGCCTGGCTGCGGCAGACCGGTTATCCCTACCTGCGCGAGGTCGCGGCGTTTTGGGAGAATTATCTGAAGGACGAGAATGGGCGGTATGTGATTTACAATGACTCGATCCACGAAGGATCGGGACCGGACTTCAATTCAATCCTCTCGCTCGGCCTCGTGCGCACCTTGTTCAAGAACATGCTCGCGATGAGCGAGGCCCTTGGCGTGGATGCGGATAAGCGGGCAAAATGGCAGGATATCCTTGCCCGCATCAGCGCATTCCCGCTTCAGCAGATGGGCGGGAAGACGGTGTTCCGCTATTCGGAGAAAGGCACGCCCTGGAACGGCGGCAATACTCTGGGCATCCAGCACATCTTCCCGGCGGGAGCCATTGGCCTGGATAGCGACCCCAAGCTTCTGGAGATCAGCCGCAACATGATCGATGCGATGAAGCGATGGGATGACAATAACGGTTTTTCAACCTGGTACTCCGCCTGCGCGCGCGTCGGTTACGACCCGGAAAAAATTCTGGCGGGCTTGCATACAGAATGTGAGCGCCATTCCATGCCGAATCTCGCGATGTCTTATGGCGGTGGCGGTATTGAAAATGGCTCCGGCTTTCTGGCAATCAATGAAATGCTGCTGCAAAGCAATGAGGGGGTGTTGCGTTTATTCCCGGATTGGCCGAGGAACCTGGACGCGCGCTTTGGCGATCTTCGCGCGGACGGCGCTTTTCTCGTTTCGGCTCAAATGGAGAGCGGCGCGGTGAATGGTGTGGTGATCCGCAGCGAAAAAGGCTGCCCGTGCACCATTCAGAATCCATGGCCCGGACGGCGTGTGAGCATCACGGGAAGGGGAGAATTGGCAGGCGACCGCTTCACTTTTAAGATGGCTCCCGGGGAAACGGTCACTTTGACTCCGGCTCTTTGACGGAGTTCGCGCGCGGCGCAAGTTTATAGAATCGGAAACCGCGGCAACGCCCGGCCCAATTACAATCAGCCAGCGATAGTGTTCGATGGATTGGGACTTAGTAAGTCCAGTTCCAATTTTGCCGCGCTGTGGGTTGAGTTTCCGGTGGGGTTGCAGGCTGGGGTTCGAGCCGGGAAGCCGGCATCTCATACTTAATGTGCCCGCACTTGGAGCAAGGCTTCTGGAGTTGCCCCGTTCTTGGACCGCTAAGCACCGGACGCGGCGCGTTCAATGAACCACCGCAATGGGTGCACCTTTCGCTATGGTGAAGCATAACGAACCCCAGTGTGGGTGCATAATGGGCAAAAAGTCAATCGTGAAGGGAGCTAAAGGGAATACGATATACCACGTAGTCCATTTGGACCTTTCTGCCCCCATCCGTCCCTTGATAGCGTCCCTCCTCAAATGACGGAAATCTTTGGCTCGTTCGACAAGATCGCGCTGGCCGCTCTGATATTTTTGGAGATCATCGCCATCGCGACAGCGCTGGATGCCCTGATGCACGCACGCACCCCTCAAGGCTCGGTCGCGTGGTGCATTGGGTTGCTCACGTTTCCATTTATTGCTCTTCCCTTGTATTGGATTTTGGGCCGCACCCAATTTCCCGATTACCTGCGGGCAATCGAGAAGTCCCGGGAGGAAAACGCCGCCCGCACGCGGGAGATTCGTGTGGCGCAGCAGCCCTGGCGCGTCGCGTTCCAACCCGCGCACGATTCCTTGCAGTACGCGCTCAACCGGCTTTCGCTGCGGGGCTTCACCTCGGGAAACAAGGCGGAGCTGCTGGTGGACGGCGATGCGACGTTCGACGCCATTTTCGAGGAAATCGCCAACGCGCAAAGTTATGTGATGGTGCAGACTTACATCATCCACGACGACAATCTAGGCCGGCGCCTCAGGGATGCCCTCCTGGCGTGCGCGGCACGGGGAGTGCGCGCCTACCTGCTCTATGATGCGATTGGCTGCCACGCGCTGCCCACGGGCTATGTGGACGAATTGCGGAACGGCGGCTGCCACGTGGAGCCGTTTGGCACCGGTTACCTGACGCATCGCTATCAAATCAATTTCCGGAATCACCGGAAGATCGTCGTCGTCGATGGCCGCGTGGCCTTCGTAGGCGGCCATAACTTTGGCGACGAGTACCAAGGCAGGAGCCCGCGCTTCGGGCATTGGCGCGATACTCACATCCGGCTGCGGGGGCCCGCGGTGCAGGATGTGCAGGCTGTCACGTGTGAGGATTGGTTCTGGGCCACGAAGGAATATCCGGACCTGGAATGGGAGCCCGAGGCCATGGCGTCCGGCGGCATCACCATTTTGCCGCTGGATACGGGCCCGGTCCGCGCCATGGAGACGTGCACAATCTTCTTTCACGAGCTGATCGCGGCGGCCCGCGAGCGGCTGTGGATCGCGAGTCCTTACTTTGTGCCGGACACCGGCATCGTCAATGCCCTGCAATCCGCCGCGCTGCGCGGTGTGGATGTCCGCATCATGCTGCCGCTGCATCCGGATCACCGTTTTGTCTGGCTTGCCTCTTTCGCTTATCTGGATCAGATGGATGCCGCCGGGGTAAAAGTGTACCGGTACAAGGAAGGTTTTCTTCACCAGAAAGTGACGTTGGTGGACCACCGTCTGGCAGTGGTCGGCACCGCCAATTTCGACAATCGCTCCGCGCGGCTGAACTTTGAGCTCAGTATCGTCATCTCGGATCCCGGCTTTGCCGCACAGGTCGCCGCCATGCTGGAGCGCGATTTCGAGGCTTCCTGCCTCGCCGATCCGGAAGATTACCGCTCGCGCCCCGCTTACTTCCGCGCCCTGGCGCGATTGGCTCGCCTCTTCGCGCCGGTTCTCTGATTTTCGCATTCCGCGCCCGGAAAAAAAGGAAAAAGCCCGTGCCGGCCTTGGACCGGAACGCGGGCTTTCCTTTCCGTAGGAAGCTTACTTGGTGGAAGCCTCTTTCTCCGCCTTCGGGACGGTTACGATTACGGAGTCGTTCTTCTTGTCCACCTTCATCTTCGCCGCATCCACCGGGCCGGGCAGGGTTACGATCTGCTCATACTGATTGAGCATCGTTTCCGATCCGCCGCCCTTCTTGTTGCTCTTGGTGGTCTGTTCCGCGCTCGCGTTCACGGTCAGCATATCATTGTTGATATTGACCTTCACGTTGGAGAGGTCGCGGTGCGGGAGGTAAAAGTTTGCGACATAATCATTGCCGCGATCCTGCACCGAGGCCGACGCGTTAAAGTGGGCCGGCAGTGAAAGATCCTTCGTCTGCGCGTTGAGATCCTGCACGCTGTCCTGGAACAGCTTATCCATCTGCTCTTGCATTCGCGTCATCTGGTCAAAGAAATGGTTCTGCCAATTTTGATCCGTGGTGGTGACGTTTTTATCACTGGGCGTGTTCGCCGTGGTGGGCGTGGCCGCGGGCTGCGCCGCAAGCGCGGTCATGCCAGAGAGGCCAAGCCCCGCCGCCACGATTCCACCGGCAAAACGCCGGACATTGTTTCGAAAAGGATGTGTCTTCATAGGATATATCAGTCTGTATTTATAAGTTCGGACCACTTCATTGGATCGGTTGTTCAAAATTTGCCCATAAAGTTGAATTAGGCGGCAAATCCTTCGATGCGGGGCGATCCCGGTCAAAAAGTAAACGGCCCCCGGGCTCCAAGTCCGGCGCCCATTGCGGCCCCGCCGGCGGCTAATCCCCGGCGTGCCAGATGCTTCCGCTATTTATTTTCTGGCAGCCGGCCCGGATCGCTGGAAAATCACGCTCCATGACGGTTGATTCAATGAACGAGGTTGTGGAAAATTTCCGGTCGATCTACGCAATCATCTCCGCGATCGCCATCGCGGAGGCGTTTAATCAAGCGGTGAAGGAACGCGAACCGGAAGCCGAAAGGCATGCCAGCACCCTCCGGAGTTGGTTCGATTGCATTCACCCCACCCGCATCGTTTCCCTCGTCGTTTTCCTGATGCTCGCGGTGCCGTTCTTTCAAGGGAACCAGCGGTATCTCTATCTTCAATATCTCCAGCCGCTGTACAGCGCGCATCCGCCCAAGACCATCAGCGCCCTTTGGCTCAATTTCGATTGCCTGACATTCTCGATGGAGGCCGGGCTTTTCTTTGTCATGTCGCGCTCGCTCTCGGCCAGGCGCTGGCAGCAGTTCTACGGCACCATCGCATTCCTGATGTTTGTGGATTTTGTCTGGGCCGTGCTGGAATTGTGGCACGGCGCCGGCGTTCCTCACGCGTGGCTTTGGTTTGATCTCGCGGCGGCACTGGCTCTCAGCGCGATGATCGTGATCGACTGGCGCTTTGTCCGTTATGACCGCGGCAAGCAGTTGAATATCTATTGCTTTGCCGCGGTATCCGCCATCGCGATTCTCGGGTTGATCTACGGATACTTCATTCAGTTGGATTACTTGATCGAGTAATCCGCTTCGCCCGGCTCCGGCACTTGCTTGAGGAGGCGCTCGACCAGGTGCACCGGCGTCAGCCCTTCGGAATCCGCGGCAAAGTTGGTGAGGATGCGGTGGCGCAGCACCGGGAGGGCCGCTTTGCGAATATCATTGCAGCTCACGTGGATGCGGCCTTCCAGGACGGCGCGCGCCTTTGCCGCCATGATCATCACCTGGCTGGCCCGCGGGCCGGCGCCGGTGGAGACATATTCTTTGATGAAATCGACCGCCTCCGGCCCGGCGGGGCGAGTGGAACGGACGAGGCGCGTGGCGTACTTGATGACATGTTTGGAAACGGGGATCTTTCGCACCACTTCCTGGAGCTGAAGCACCTCGGCCTTGGTCAATACGGGCGCCGCGGCCGCGCGAGTGGATTTCGTGGTCGCCTCGACGATGATTTCCTCCTCCTCCGCGCTCGGGTAATCGACCCAGATATTGAACATGAACCGGTCGAGCTGCGCCTCGGGCAGGGGATAAGTGCCCTCCTGCTCGATGGGGTTTTGCGTTGCCAGGACGAAGAAGGGCTCGCCCAGCGCGTACGTCTGGTTGCCCACCGTGACGCGGTGTTCCTGCATCGCCTCCAGCAGCGCGGCTTGCGTCTTGGGCGGGGTGCGGTTGATCTCGTCGGCCAGCAGCAGGTTGCAGAAAAGAGGTCCGCGCAGGAACCGGAATTCCCGGTCGCCGGTTTCGCGATTGGTTTCGAGGATTTCCGTGCCGGTAATATCCGACGGCATCAGATCGGGCGTGAATTGCACGCGGCGGAAGTCGAGATTGAATACTCGGGCAATGGTGCTGACCATCAGGGTCTTTGCCATGCCCGGCATTCCGATGAGCAGCGCGTGGCCGCCGCCGATCATCGCCATGAGGATTTCTTCGACCACGTGATATTGCCCCACGATGACCTTGCCAATCTCCTCCCGGATGCGCGTGGCCCGCTGCCCCATCTCCTGCACGAGCACCAGGTCCTGCTCCGTTGCCGCGGCATCCCCCGGTTGCGCGGCAGGGGCGGGCGCCTTTCGCGGGGCGCCGTTGCCGGCGGTAAGGAATTGCAGGTTCGTATCGCCCAGCCGGACGACATCGCCTTCTCCCAGCAGAGAGGAGGTGATCCGAGCTTCGTTGAGGTAGGTGCCGTTGGAGCTGTCGAGATCGGAGATGGTCCAGCCCGATGTCTCCAACTGGACCCGGCAATGAAAACTGGAGGCTTGAAGGTCTGGGATGACTCCCGTGCAGTCCGCGCTTCGCCCCAGGCGCGAGCCCTCCGGGTCCAATGCAATGCGATCACCCTTTGAAGGGCCGTTAAGGAAGAGAAGTTCTGGCATGGGTGTCAGGAGGATGGCCGGGGCTGGAGCGACCAGTAGTCGCCGTTGCTGAGTATGAGAACCGTATCGCCCAGATAAGCAAGTCCGAGGTCGCTGCCCGATGCTCCTTCGGAGACGGTGACGCGCCGCCCGCTTGCATCCTGGAATGCGAATACCGCCTTGCCGCCGATTTCAGGCAACGCCGCGACCGGCTTGAAGGTGAAACCCGCGCCGTAGCTCCGGGCCAGCGCGTGCTTGAGATCGGAGTCATCGCCCAGGGTTGCGCTTTGCAGGATGTAGGTCTGCCGGTCGCCAATCTGGAGTTTCTTGAACGCCGCAGGCTTGTAAAGCCACGCCGCGCCCCAACGGTCAGTCATGGGGGGACGTTTCTCCGGCGGCAGTTCGGCGAGGGGAGCGAGCGTCTCCGGGTATTCCAGGTCTTCGGCATAGACGGCTTGCAAGGCGGATGCCACCTGCTCGCGATCCAGCCGGGTCAACCAGCGCCGCGCCATCTCCGCGCCCATGGCGCCGGCGGGGTTCGCGCCGCCCGATGCCCGCATTTTCTCCAGCAATTGCCGGGCGGCGTCGAAATCGCCGGACTCCAGCAGATGCCAGGCGCCCAGCCCGCGCGCCACCGCCACCAGCGGGGAGGCGGGAAAGCGCTGCTCAAATCCGGCAGCCTCCTGGACGACCTGGGCATGCGTCTCCTTCTGCTGGTTGTCCCAGAGCGTTTGCAGTGCTGCCTCGTCCGGTTTTTCCGCCAGCGCCGGCAGCGCGCACACCATCAGGATGAGCGCCGCGCTACTGGGTAACCGCATACATCAGCAGATTCTCTCCCAGGGCCAAAGCGCCGCTCGTATCCAGGCTTAGGGAATAGGGGTCGGGCGACATCTCCCATCCCGCGATCAATCCATACGGGCTGAACACGACCGAGTAATGCCCATCCTGCTGGATTGCCAGCAGCTTGGGGGCCATTGCGGGCTGGCCCACGCGCGCCTCCAGCGCGGGCGTCACTCCCACCTGGTCGATCTTGTTCGGTGTATTGAAGAGCGGCGAATCCTGCGGTACGGGCTCCAGTTCCTGCCCCGGAAATACCTTCCGCATCTCCCGCACAAATGCATTTGCAAAGTCCTGCCGTCCGCAGCACGCCTCCGCCATCAGCAGCCCGCCGTTTTTCAGATATTCCCGCAATGCCGCCACCTCGTCCGGCGCCAGGACAAAATCCTCATGCCCGTGCATGTACAGCACCGGCGAGTCAGCCAGCTTCGGGTCCGTCAGCCGCAGCTCCCGCCGCTGGAATTTTACCGGCACCCCGGTGCGGTGATTGAACTGCCGCAACAGCACGGAAAGCCCCAGCGAACGCGTTTTCCATTCCCCGGTGTAGATGACCTGCGTCAGGTAGATCTTTCCGCCCGTGTTTTGCTCCGAATCGACAAATTGCATGGAACGCGTCGCATTCTTTGCCCAGGCGCGCTCGGAGGTTGCGTAGGAGAGGAGATTTACACCCAGTTGCTGGGCGGAGGCGACATCGTACCCGAGGAGCGAGTCATCACTGGTCGCGTCCCAGCCGATATCCATGCCCCAGCGCGATACCACGGCCACCGCGCGGCAATTCACTTCCACGCCCATGAAATCCGGCTCATCGCTCGTATAACCGGCCTTCCGGACGCCGGAGCGGTAGTTCACGTGGGCGAGGTCATAGTAGGAGTGGAAGATGGGATGATTCGGGCCTAAACGTTTTACCGTCAGCTCTGGAAAAATCGCCTGCATCTCCTGGACCGCCGAGTCATAGAACGGCTTGGAGCCCATTCCGGGGTTGAAAATGATCATCCCGCCATTGAGCAAATACGCCCGCAGGTTGCGCCGCTCCTCCGGTGTGAATGAAAAATGGAAATGGCCGGTCCGGTACAGAATCGGATTTTTCGCCGGATCGGGGCTGATCTGGTCGATCGACTTCACATCCATGCTGAAATCGACGTTGATCAACTGCTTCATGCTCTTGAGCAGGTTGTTCAGGTCGTTCGGGCGATCATTCCAGTCGATTTCCCCGCGGTTCGACCGGATTTTTGTGAACATGACCGGCGGCCGGGGCGGCATCTTCTTTTCCGTCCGGGATTGGGGGAAGACCGGGGGGCCGGGGTAGGGGATAAGAGTCTCCGCGGAAGAGATATGCGCCGGAGGAGCCGGCGGCTTCATGGCATCCGCCGGGGGTGGGACGAAACCGGGCTCGTCCGAGCCATCGCCCGGTCCGAGGATCGAGGCCTGGGCGCCCAATGCGAGCGCGGCCATTGCGGTCAAAAAAAGCAGCTTTCGGATCATAGGCTCTGGGGATTCATACAACAGAAACTCCTCTTAGACGCGATAGTCGCCAAAAAATTTGTTAACTCTGGCGCTCGCGCCCGCTCCCTAGGGAGATGATGGCGGCAGGTTCACGGCGCCGATGTCCTTGACGCTGTCGGTGATGCGAATGCTGTTCAGCGCGTCCACATACGTCACTGGAAGGAAACCTTTTTGCATGTTGGGAAATACGTCGGTGCGGAGCAGTTCCCGCGTGGCGGTAACCTGCCAGCCGGGGCCCACATCGGCCAGAAAGGCGAGACGGAGACTCCTTATCTGGTGGCCCACCATCAGATCGGCATTTTGGTTGAGCAACCGGCCCCCGACCCGCATCCACTGGACGAGCGCCGCCGCGTGGCCGCCATCGCCGGGGGTGCCTTTGACCCGTTCGGTCTTCTTTTGGTCAAAGAACGGGACCGTCCGCGAGAAAATCGCCTCGATGGATTTCAGATCGTCCGGGGTCAGGGAATCCTCGTCGCGATTCAGCGAGATGCCCTCGTAGAGATGGTCCTTCGCGACCAGCACAAGGTCGTAGCGAGATACCGGCAGGTTCGCGAAGGAGAAATTCCTCCCGTCCGTCGCGGGCTCCGCTTTGTAAACATGCTCCTGGTTGCTCTCCGGCACCGCCAGGACGGTCTCAAGCGGGATGGGAGATGTCAGCCGCAGGCCTCCGGTGGCCGCCGGCTCCGGCGAGGTGTAGAGCGCCGCCGATTTGTACTCGCCGCCGATCGTGTGCGGGGGGTCGGCATGGGCGGCGAGCGCGCAAAACGGGAGCGCCAGAAGAATGAAACCGCGGATAGGCATGGACCGGGGCGATAAGAGGGTCATTGCAGCACCTTCCCCGCTTCGCGCGCGAGCGGCAGATCGGGAAAGCGCTTCTGGATATCCGCCGCCAGCGCCTTGGTTTCCGCCGCCTGATGCAATTGCATGTCGCAGTTCCACTCCAGTTGCATCACCTCGCCAAGCTGCGCGGAGAGATCCGTGCGAATCCGGTATGCCTTCAGGATGCGCTGCGCCCGGGCGTAATCGTGGAATTTCACCGCGTACTCCGCTTCCGCCAGCGTGTAATCGCCTCCCAGCTTGGCGAGCGGAAACTCCAGTTCCCAGGCGTCCAGCTTATCGCTCGCGTCGGAGAGATCATTCTGGTCCAGCAGGTTCTTCACCTCGGTGTAATAGGTGTTTTCCAGCACCGCCCGGCGGCGCCAGTCCGTATTTTGCGAGGTGCCAGTGGTGATGACAATGCCATCGTGCGGCGGCGGCGTGGGCGCCGTTGTGAAAAAGCCGGCGAACGCCTTTTGCATCCCGCGCAGGCTCTGGCGGTTCAGCGCCTGGGCGGCGGTATAATCCTTCGTGGCGGCGCCGAGGTTTCCCGCCATCCGTTCCACATCCCCCATCGCGATCAGTTTTAGCTCGGCGTCATTTTTCCCTCCGTGGAATGGATCGACGCGCAGCCCGTTCGCGATCTGCCGCGCCGCCGCGATGTCTCCCGCCTCGTAGAGCGCGTAATCGAGCGATTTCAACTGCCAGTGGAATTGCATCGCCGGGTCCGTTTGCGCAGCGACAATGGCGCGGAGAATCGCGGGCGCCGTCGCCGCATTCTCTTTCACTTCATCGTAATAAATATCGCCCAAGTACTTTCGGTCCGCATCGGAAAGCTGGGCCATATCCGCCGCGCAATGCTGGAAGAGAAAAGCGAGCAGGTCCCGTGCTCCGCCCCCGCGCACGATTTGCGGCAGCATCTGCCAGAACGCCGGCGGCCAGCTTGCGGCCGGGCTGCCCCCGGGCGGCGCGCCCAGCAGCCGGTTTAGCAACCCCTGCGTGTACTCGCGCCGGGCGTCGGGGTTATCCACCCGCTCGCCGCGCGGCAGGGTATCGGGATAAACGCTTCGCGTGCTCGTGGCGCTCCCTTTTGAATTGGTAACCGTGAGCGTCACCGTCAGCGGAGTGCCGCGCACCACCGGCCACAGCACATCCGATCCCTGCGCGTGCGACCCATCGGAAAACTTCCAGTCAAATCGCGCCCCGGGCTCGGACCCGGCGAGCGGCACGTAGAACTCGAAGAGATCGACGAATTGATCCGCAAAATCCATGTACGATGTGGCCTGGCGCTCAAACAGGGCCACCGGCAGCCCCGCCCGTCCTTCCGCCGATGTGATGTGGACGGAGCCCGAGCGCAGAAAATCCGAGTCGCCGGGCGTCGCCGGCAAGGCGTTGGCGCCCATGGAGGGCGTTCGCCAAATCAATTGCGCCCGCGGCGATCCCTCGGACGTGAATTGGAAATACTGGATGCGATGCGGCCCCTTGGTCAGCGTCACCTTGCCGCCTTTCTTTCCGCTCAATCCATCCTGCACGGAGTGCATTCCCGGCCAATCCGCCACCGTCCGCCCGTCGATGAGCACCGTCGATCCATCTTGCGAGATGGTGCCGATGAAATATTCGCCCGCCTCCGGCGCAATGATCCAGCCCGTATAATATGAGACAAAGTCATCGCTCTCCCCAAACCGGTTTTGCGCGTCCGCAATCATCGGCACCTGCCCCATGCGCGAGCCCGCTCCCGGCGGGTCCTCCGCCGCCAGGTTGCGCGCATCCGGGAGGGTCGCGTGCCCCGTCCGCGTATAGAGCAGCAGGCTGGGGCGCAGCGGGGAATCGGGGCTCCAGGCGTTCGCGGGAGTCGCCCCGCCAGAGATGTAAACCCAGAACGGCCCCGGCCCCGAGGCGATGGCGATCGCCATGCCCTCCTGTGGATTATTCCAGAGGCACGCGCTCTGCACCGCCTTTCCCGCCGCATCAAAAACCGTCGCCTCCGGGTACGGCCCAGGCAGCGCGCCGCCATTGGGGATCGTCGCGATCAACCCCGCATCCGGGCTGTCGGGCGGGTTCATCACCTCCACCTTCAGGCGTATCTGGGCGCCGGGATCGCTCCAGGTCTCCTGGGCTCCGGCCCGGCCGGCCAGCGCCAGAAAAATGCAGAAGAGACCCGCGCAAAGCGGTGGAAACGCGACGATGGGGGAGGGAAATCTGGACAAGGCGAACAAAATTACACGCGGAAAGTCTTGCGCGCGACCAAGCTTTTAGGGCGGCATTTCTTCGCGCCCCGGAGCCGCAGCGTCAGGTCTTCCGTAACGATGCTTAAACCACCCAGCGGCCCGCATGTTGCGTTTTTGGTTGAACCCTGCCCGAGGCCCGGATGAACCCATTGAGCCCATAAGCGCGGTTCATTCAGCGCTTCCTGCCTCCCGAAAATCTCCAAAAACGGCATCTTCTACCTCATACTATGCGGGAGCACAGACGGTGGAGGGAAATGCAGGATGAGGGATTTGAACCCCCGACCAACAGAATGTAAATCTGCCGCTCTACCACTGAGCTAATCCTGCGGAAAATCGAGGCGGAGAATGTATGGCAGGGGAGGGGATTTTGCCAGTGGATTTTGAACCTGGAAACGGCTCCCCCTCTGGCACCCCTCAAAATCATTGAGCGTGAGCGGAATTTTGTACAACCTCCCAACATGGACTTTTTCCCCGGTTTCAAATGGGCAGTTACAACCGCCTTCCGTGACCCCCTTGGGGCTTGTAGATTCGAGCAAGGGGACGCTCTCTACAACACCCGTAGCGCTTACGCCGGGGAATGGCGGGACGCTCTGGCCGTACTGGAATATGGAATAGACATTACATCTCCCCCGCGAGCGCAATCCGCCGCCCTCAAACACGAAGACAGCGGCGTTTTCGAAAGAAATTGGGGAACGAAAGTAGAATTTGATTTGGTCAACTATAAGGACGGGAAGCGAAAACAACCGATAACGACAACCCAAGGACGGCTCTACACGTTCCTTAGAACCGGAAACTTTTCGTTATTTGACCAAAATACGGACGCCCCGCAATGTCCGAAGTTGGTATTAGAGGTAAACAGAGCGAAAGCTAAGAAGGAAACGAAGGAGGCAATCCTTGAAACAATACAAGGGATTTTCCTTAAACGAATGACAGAATGTATTGCGAAACCGAATCTCTTCATACTTGCTTTCGATGAAACAAATCCGGTCTCTAGGGCTAAAATGGTAACGATTCGGGATTGCCTGCGCCCCTTTAATTTTTCCAGTTTGATATTAACCCCAGAAGAAGCGGGGCTTTCTGATTGGCAAGACTTTACCGCGACGCTTTCCTTCATAGGATTTTGTATGGATAGCGGGGCATCTGAAAAAATCAGGGATGCGCTAAAGGCGGCTCTATACAAACCTGCTAAAATGCTCGACCTTCCCGCTTCTCCAAACATAGAGGGGCAGGAGGCAAAACCAAAGCCAGACGCCTTTAAGCTTCGCAGGCATGGTTTGTTTATCCCCGCTAAAGAGCATAAGACGAACGGGGACATTTTCTGTTTAAGTTTTGCCCACGGGCATTTCTATCGCTATCGGGTTTCGAGGTCTAAAGAAGCGAAAGCCCCTCAAGAGTTAATCGACTACCTAGAGCTTATCAAAACGGACTGTGTCCCCAATGATTATTTCAATAATCCACCTTTCTGTTCTGATTTAGATTCAAAACTATCTATTGCGCTGGATTCGGAAGAGCTAGCCCCAATTACAAGGCTTGCTCGTGCGAGCTTTACTAATGAAAAATATAAAATGGCTCACGAAAACCTGGAAGTTTATCTCTTAGAAAATGACCCTTTAACAATCGCAACGGAAATTCCCGTTTGGCTAGAACCCGCTGAATACGATTTCTATGAAACTCTTTGCTCAAATAAAGGAGAGGTTT
>DATAXI010000084.1:0-4751 GCA_036266845.1 Chthoniobacteraceae bacterium
TGCTCGCGCTGCCACAGGTACTCTCGCGATGGCTCGCGCTCCTGACCGCGGCCGCCGGCCTCGCGATCGCGTGCGGCGCATTTTTTACCACGCAAAATCCGGGCGTCTTCAGCACGATCGTGAACGTACCCTGGATCGCGCCGCTCGGCATTTCCTATCACCTGGCTGTGGACGGCATCAGCCTGACGCTGGCGGTGGTAACCGGGCTTACCGCCGTCGGCGCGGTGCTTTTCTCGTGGAATATCACGCGGCGCGCGAATGAGTTTTTCTTTTGGCTGCTGCTGGTGGTGGCCGGCTCCTACGGCGTTTTTTTGAGCGCCGATCTTTTCCTGTTTTTCGTCTTTTACGAAGTGGTGATCATCCCGAAATATTTCCTCATCGCGACGTGGGGCTCCACGAACAAAAGCTATGGCGCGATGAAGCTGACGCTTTACTCGTTTTTCGGCGGCGCGCTGGTGCTGGTTGCGCTGATTCCGGCGTGTCTCAATGCGGGCTCGTTCGATCTCCAGCAACTCACGGCGCACACCTTTGCGCCCGGCTTTCAGGCATGGGCGTTTCCGGTAATGTTCCTGGGCTTCGCCGTGCTCGCGGCCATCTGGCCGTTCCACACATGGGCGCCCACGGGCCATGTGGCGGCGCCGACCGCTGGCTCCATGCTGCTGGCGGGCGTGGTGATGAAGCTGGGCGCATACGGCGCGCTGCGCGTGGCGATGAGCCTCTTCCCGGACGGCTTCGCGGAATGGCGCAACGTCATTGCGGTGTTGGCGATTGTCGGCATCTGTTACGCGGCCGGGGTGGCGTTGCGGCAGCGGGATTTGAAATTCGTGATCGGGTACTCGAGCGTCAGCCACATGGGCTTTGTCCTGCTGGGCCTGGCCACCGCTCAACGCCTGGGCGTGGGTGGCGCAGTGTTGCAAATGTTCTCGCACGGCGTCATTGCCGGCCTCCTCTTTGCCGTCGCGGGGCGCATGATCTACGAGCGCACCCACACACGCGACCTCGGCATCCTTCGCGGCATGGGGCTCGGCGGCGCAATCCCGTTTGCCGCATTCACCTTTGTCGTCGCCTGCGCGGCGTCGATGGGCATCCCGGGTTTCAGCGGTTTTGCGGCGGAAATCACCATCCTCATCGGCCTCTGGCACGCCTATCCCTGGCTGGTGGCCGTGGCGGCCATCGGCATGGTGATGACGGCTGCGTTTACCCTGCGTGCCTTGCGCGAGACTTTCTTTGGCGACCGCACGCCGGCGCCTCCGTTCGAGTGCCCTCCGATCACCCTTGCCGAAAAATGCGGCGCCAGTTTGCTCATGGCTTCGACGCTTGCCGTGGGCCTGTTTCCCAAGATCATGCTCGACCGCATTCTGCCCTGTGTTGAAACGATGCGATTCCTCAAGCGATGAGCTACCTCTCCCTTCTCAAGCTCGCCGCGCCGGAGGCCCTCCTCGTCTTCGCGGCTTTGGTGACGCTCGCCTTTGGCCTCGCAAAATCCAGCGTGCGCCGGCTCTGCCCCGCGATCGCGATTGCGGGCCTGGCCGCCGCCGGTGCGGCCCTTTTCGCATTGCCGCTGCGCGCGTCGCTTCCCCACGGGTTGCTGGTGATCGATCCTTTGAGCTGCCTCTTCAAGGTGATCTGCCTTGCGCTGGCGCTCTTCACAATCCTCTCCGCATCCGGACGCGCGGACCGCGCAAACCCCGGCGAGTACCTGGCGCTGATTCTCTTTGCGACTGTCGGCCTGCTGATCCTTGCCGGCACGGAGAATCTGATGATGATCTTCATCGGCCTCGAATTGATCGGCCTCTCGCTTTATGTCCTCTGCGCGTTCGATAAAACCAGCGAACGCGGCGCGGAGGCCGGCCTCAAGTATTTTCTCTTCGGCAGCACCGCAAGCGCGTTCACGCTGTTTGGCATCAGCCTCATTTACGGGATGACCGGCGCCGCCGGATTGCGGGAGATCGCGCAATCGATCTCCGCGCACGGCATGCAGCCGCTGCTTGCGGCGGGCCTGGTGCTGGTGCTCGTGGGCCTCAGCTTCAAGATCGCCGCCGCGCCATTCCACCTGTGGGCGCCGGATGCTTACGAAGCGGCCCCTGTTTCCTCCGCGGCGTTCATCGCCTCGGGTTCGAAGGTTGCTTCCTTCGTCATTCTCGGGCGCGTGCTTGAGATCGGGTTCGCGCCGGCGCAGGGCAGCGCGGAGTGGCACGCATTTGCGGCGGGCTGGGCGCCGCTGCTGGCAGTGCTGGCCGCCGTATCCATCGTGGTGGGAAACGTGGCGGCGCTTGCGCAGACCAGTGTCCGGAGGCTGCTTGGCTACTCCGCGGTCGCGCATGCGGGGTACACGCTGCTCGGGCTTGTGGCCGGCGGGCGGGAGGGTTTTGGCGCAACGCTGTTTTACACCACCGTCTATGCCTTCACACTGGTGGGCGCGTTCAGCATTATCGGAGCCATGCAGCGCGATGGATTGGGCGATGGCATTGCGGATTTCGCCGGGCTCCGCGCCCGGTCCCCGTTGCTTGCCGGATGCATGGCCGTCTTTTTCCTCTCCCTCGCGGGACTGCCTCCGCTGCCCGGGTTCTTCGGGAAGTTTTATCTCTTCCTCGCGGTGCTCCACTACGGGCGCACCCCGGGTATGTTGTGGCTCATCATCCTCGCGCTCGCGGGCAGCCTGGTATCGCTCTATTACTACCTGCAAGTGCTCAAGGCCGCGCTGGTGGACGAGGGGCCTGCCGCCCCCCTGCCGTTGCGATGGCTGGACCGCGCGACAATCCTGACGCTGGGCGCGCTGGTCCTGGCGCTCGGGTTTTGTCCCGGCCTTCTCTTGCAGCGGATCCTCGATTCGTTGCGATAGGAGCCGTTGCGGATTTCTGATAACCTTCCGGCCATGAACTCCCTCCGCGTCGATCTTGACCTCGTCCGCAAATACAACGTCGCCGGGCCGCGGTACACGAGCTATCCCCCCGCGACGAAGTTCACGCCCGAGGTGACGTGGGAGGATGTGACGCCGCTCATCGAAGCGAACAACCGCGGCGGACGCGACCTTTCCATCTATTTCCACATCCCGTTTTGCGAAACCCTATGCTGGTTCTGCGGATGCACCACGGTCATTACGCTCAATCATGACAAGGGACGCGACTATATCGATTACCTCGGCCGCGAGGTAGCCGCGATGGCGCCCCGCATCCATCCGGCGCGCAAGGCGGCGCAGCTCCACTTTGGCGGCGGCTCGCCCACGTTTTTGCGCCCGGATGAAATCCGCAGGCTGGGCGAGATCATCCACAGGCATTTCACCTTCTCAACGGATATCGAGGCGAGCGTGGAGATCGACCCGCGCCGGCTCACGCGGGAGCACGTGGTTGCGCTCAAGGAGATCGGGTTCAATCGCGCCTCGATGGGCGTCCAGGATTTCAATCCCGTGGTGCAGGAGGCCATCCACCGCGTCCAGCCGCGCGCGATGACGCAGCAGGCCATGGACTGGATGCGCGAGCTTGGCTTTGGCTCCATCAACCTGGACCTGATCTACGGACTGCCCTACCAGACGCCGCACTCCTTTGGCGAAACCCTCGATACCGTGCTGGAGATGGAGCCGGACCGGCTCGCCATTTTCAGTTACGCCCATGTGCCGTGGATTAAGCCGGCCCAGAAAATCCTCGAGCATAAAGTCCTGCCCGCTCCGGAAACCAAGCTGGAGATGCTGAAGCTGGTTATCGAAAAACTCACCGCCGGGGATCAATACGTTTATATCGGGATGGATCACTTCGCGCGGCCGGGGGATGAGCTGGCCGTGGCCCAGCGCAACAAGCAGCTCCAGCGAAACTTCCAGGGCTACAGCACCCGCGCGGGCTCGGACATTTACGCGTTTGGCATGTCGAGCATCTCGCAGATTCCCGAGGCCTATTGGCAAAACGAGCGGGAGCTGCCCCAGTACCAGCAAGCCGTGGATGCGGGGCGGTCCCCATTCTTCCGCGCCTGCCTGGTGACCGCGGAAGACATGATCCGCCGCGACGCCATCATGAGCATCATGTGCAATCTCTCGCTCGACTTCGCCGCGCTCGGCGCCCGCCATGGCATCGATTTCCCGCAACGCTACGCGGGGGAGCTTGCCGCGCTGGCGCCATTCGAGGCCGACGGCCTCATTCTCCGCACGCCCGGAGGGATCGAGATCACCGATACCGGCCGGCTTTTCATCCGCAACATCGCCATGTGCTTTGACAACACGCTCGCGCCTGCCGGCGAACGGGCCCACTCAAAGACGATCTGAATTTCCCCACCCCAATGAACCAACAAGGCGTCTTATTGATCAATCTCGGTTCGCCCGATTCCACGGCCGTGCCGGATGTGCGCAAGTACCTGGGCGAATTCCTCATGGACCCGCGCGTGCTCGATGCGCCGTGGCCGGTGCGCTGGTGCGTTGTGAATCTGGCGATTCTACCGCGGCGGCCCGTGGAATCGGCGGAAGCGTACCAAAAGATCGCCACTCCCGAGGGTATGCCGCTGGTCGTCACCAGCCGCAACGTGGCGCGGGAGCTGCAGCGCCGCGTGGGCGGAGCCTTCGCGGTCGGCCTCGCGATGCGGTACCAGAATCCGAGCATCGAATCGGCCATCGAAGCGCTGCGCGGCAAGGGCGTTGCGGAGCTGGTGGTCATGCCGTTGTTCCCGCATTTTGCCATGTCCAGCTTTGAAACCGCGGCGCTCCGCGCACAGGAGGTTGCCGCACGCATCGCGCCCGGGATGCGGCTGAAAACCGTGGCTCCGTATTA
>DATAXI010000085.1:0-1919 GCA_036266845.1 Chthoniobacteraceae bacterium
ACCTTGCAACACCGAATGGGAGGGGTACACGTCCACTTCGATGCGGCCGGAGCGCAGGAAGGAGCGCACCGCCAGAAGCCCGGCCACCAGAAGCGCGGCGCTGTTGAGATCCTCCAAGGCCACGTCTGCGGACCTGAATATGATCGACTGGCTCAGCGTGAAGATCCGCACGCCAAAAAGCAGGCCGATCCCCATGAGCATGAATTTGACGCGCCACCGGATCGTCCCCACGGATGCGCGGTAGGTCCGCTCCAGGTTCATCAACACCAAGACCGCACAGGCGAGCATCACCAGGCTCAGGAAGATGGCGGGCATCCCGAACGGGAACACCCAGTAGTCGGCAATCCCCCCATGGCCTCCCGAGACCACCAGCCGATGAAAGAACAGCCCCGCCCCCGCCACGGGCAAAATGAACGCCGCCAGCAGCGTCCAGCGCCATTCCCGGATGAAGGTGTCCGCATTGCCGCGAGCGTAGGTCAGGCTGAAGAGAAGCCAAAAGCCGGGGACGAAAGCGGCGCTCACCAGACGCCAATCTTGCATGGCGATCATGTTCGCCGGCGCCAGTGCCGGATCCACGGATAGGGCCGTGCAGGCCGATTCCGCAGCCAGGGCCAGCATCCCACCCACAAAGGCCCAGTTGGAGGCCAGCCGCCGGGGGCGAAATACGCCGCCCAACGCCAGGATGGCGGCGCACACGGCGCTCAAAAGGGGGAGCTGGTGGAGAAAGCCCATCGCGGCTGATGTGCCGGGGTTATAAAACAGAAAGCTGCATCGGCGCGAGCCGATGCAGCTTCAAAGGGGCCTTGCTATGTAATTCTTCTTACGAGCGGGTCAGGGAGCGACGGCGGGCGATCATGCCCAGGCCGATGCCGCCCATGCCCAAGCCGATCAGAAGCGCGGTCATTCCGCTGTCCGGGACAGAAGGAATCGAAGTGTCAGCGCCGAAGCTAAACCGGGCGGCGCTGTTGCCGCTGGCGCTCGTCAGCTGCAGGGTCCAGTCGCCGGCCGTATTCGCATAACCGGTGATCTCGGCGGTGCCGCTCCCCTTCAGATCGAGGAAATTCGCGTTTTGCGTGCTGATCTGGATCGTGGAGGCCCAGAACGAATATTGCGTCGATCCAACAGTGAAAGACCACAGCGCGTGGGACGTCAGGGCGCCGCTCACCGGGGCGGAGGTCATGGAGAAGCCGCTAATCGGGGTTGTGAAGGCGGTGGCCGTGCCGCCGGGAACGGTGCCGTAGCTCCCGTCTTGGGTGCCATCCTCAACGGTCACGCCGGTGATCGAGCTGATCGTCGTGGCCGTCCCGAGATTGCCGGTATTGACCGAGGCGGAACCGTCAAAGCCGATGTCGCCCGTGATCAACGGATCCGCATTGGAAACCGCCGCAATGGCGAGAGCCGCGCCGAGGGCGCAGGAGAGTTTGGTGAGTGTGGTGAGTTTCATGATTAAGTGCCCCTTAGGTTATTTCAGAAATTGGGTGATTGCTTTCGGGTGAGAATAAGCACTGGTCGTGCCAAGTGGAATAAAGTGGAAAAGTTGATATGTAAAAAGCTTAAGCACAATGTGTTAAAATAGCTCCGTTTTTCACCCCTATTTGGCATGGCAACTGAAAGTGTAAAGAACTCCGGCATTATTCCGCTCTCTTTGACACTTCGATGAAACCCGATTTGGGGGACAAAAAAACCGCGGCGAACCGCGGTTTGGAGGGTTGGGTCAGGAAATCGAACTTAAGCACCGATCAAGCCGCGCCGCCGGGCCACAATCCCCAGGGCGATGCAGCCAGTTCCCAAACCGAGGAGACAGGCGGTCGAACCGGAATCCGGCACAGCGGGAATGTAACTGTCCGCGCCGAACACAAACTTGACGCTGCTGTTGCCGCTGGCGCTTGTCAGGTCGATGGACCAATCGCCCGCGGTTT
>DATAXI010000040.1:0-9786 GCA_036266845.1 Chthoniobacteraceae bacterium
GATCCCGCTGAAGCTGCACGCCTTCGACCAGGGGGTGAACGTGACGCTGGGCCTGCCGCACGTGCGCACCAGCCCGGACCACGGGACGGCGTTCGATATCGCCGGCAGGGGAAAGGCGCGGCCGGATAGCATGGTTGCCGCAATCAACCTGGCGGCGGAGCTGGTGAAAAAACGGCGATGAACCTCGGAAAATACGCCAAGGTTTTCGACATCGGGCTGCAAAACACCTTTGTGTACCGGTGGAATTTTTTGCTGCGCTCCCTCTTTGGCATGGTGCCGCTGGCGGGCACGGTGCTCATATGGCGCTCGATTTTCCACGAGCGCGGCTCGGACGTGGCCGGGTACGATTACCGGGCGATGGTCTGGTACTTCGTGCTTACCGTCCTGGTGGATAACCTGATCACGCCCACCGAGGACGAGTGGCAGATCGCCGCGGATATCCGCGAGGGCCAGATGAGCGCCTTCCTGGTAAAGCCGGTGAATTACCTGGCCTACCGGCTCAGCCTGTATGGCAGTTACCGGCTGCTCTACACGATTGTGACCGTCGTGCCGGTGGCGGTGCTGGTCTGGTACTTCCGCAGTGCGATCACGCTCCCGGCCTCGCCGGTCACGTGGCCGCTCTCCGTCGTCTCGCTGGCCATGGCGGGGCTGATCCAGTTTTTCATCGCCTATGCGCTGGCGATGCTTGCCTTCTGGATTCTCGAGATATCGACGATCGTCTTCATCCTCTACTCGTTCGAGTATTTCCTGAGCGGCCACATTTTTCCGCTCGATATCATGCCGGCCTGGATCCAGGGGGCTTTGCGAGTGCTGCCTTTCCCGTACGAGATGTATTTTCCGATCGCGATTTTCCTCGGCAAAGTCCAGGGCGGCGCGCTCTGGAGCGGCCTGGCCATCCAGACGGGCTGGTTGCTCATTACCGGGCTGGCCGCCCGCACCATGTTCCGCAGCGGCGTCCGGCATTACCAGGCGGTGGGCGGATGAGGCGCTACTTCGAGATTTACCGCATCATGCTGCGGAACTCCGTGATCCGGGAGATGAGCTTCAAGGCGAACTTCATCCTCTGGATGGCCGTGGAGCTGCTCTGGTTCCTCGGGCAGATACTCTTCATCGAGGTGCTCTTCCAGTACGTGGACCGGATCGGCGAGTGGACGAAGTGGGAGGTGGTTCTCCTGATCGGCACGCATCAGCTCATCGGGCAGATATTCCAGGCTTTCTTCTACGTGAATGTGGCGAATCTGCCGGAACTGGTCCGCACGGGGAAACTCGATTTCATGCTGCTGCTGCCGGTGGATTCCCAGTTCGCCGTCTCCACGCGGCAATTCGGAATGGATAACGTGGTCAACGCCCTGGTCGGGGTGGGCATTGTCATCTTCGCGCTTGTGAAGATGCACGTGACGCCCACGGCATGGCAGGTGGCCATGTACATCCCCGCCGTGGCATTGGGAGTCGCGGTGCATTACTCGATCATGTTTTTCCTCGCGACGATCTCCTTCTGGATCGTCCGGGCGCAGGGGCTGATCTACGGGTACTATAACCTCTTCAATATCGCCCGGTATCCCGATTCGATCTTTGGCCGCGGGATTTTCCGGTTCGTGTTCAGTTGGATCATCCCGGTGATCGTGGTGGCGAATGTGCCCGCGCGCGTGCTGGGCGGGCTGTTCGAGTCGCCGCTGCCGCTGCTGGCGCGGCTCGCGGGCGCGGCGCTCGTCGCGGTGGTCCTCAGCCGGGCATTCTGGCATTTCGCGCTGCGGCGCTACTCGAGCGCGAGTTCGTAAAGCGCGAATCAGGCTCACCAAAGATTCAAACCTGATGCCATTTCTAGAAATTGACACCAGTCCGTCAGACGGCTATATTGCCCCATGCCAGTCACAGCGTCCACGCATCGGCTCGAACCCGACGTCCAGCTTGCTCTGGACCGTTTGAGCAAGCACCTCCACCGTCCGAAGAATCGGCTCATCAACGAGGCCGTCAAATCATTCGTCCGGCAAAAAAGCCGGGAATTGGAAATGACGCTCGAAGCCAGCCTCGATGCGTTGCGCTCCCACCGGCTCCGCGATCCCGATTTCGAGCAATCCATCGAGGCATTCGTCAACGCGGAGGCGAAGTCCGCCGGCAGCGATCCCGCCGAGGGCAAATTGCTGCGCACCGCGAAAAGCTCCGCGCGAATAAAAATCAGAAATCTCCTCGATGCCTGATTGGGACGAAGATAGCCCCCGTCTTCGTCAGAACCTGGCAAAGCTCCTCCGGCGGATACTGGCCGATGCGCGAAAGCGGCTCCCTCTGGATTCGGAGTCGGTGCGCCGCTGGCATGCGGCCGTCATGCAGGGCCTTAATTTTCCTCCCAATGCTCCGAAGAGTTTCGCCGGAAAATTCCGGGGCGAACACGGCATCGAAGACATTGGCGTACAGGTCGCCGGCCTGGAGGGCGTTCCTCCCGCCGAAGTCGCCGGCGCACTCGCAAAATTCGACTCCAGGCTCCGCCAGAGCCTTGCCCAGTTGGACCAGTGGGTTACAGCCGGCGCCCTCCCAACGAGCGATTTGCTTCCCGCCGTGCTCGACGTGTGCGCATGGGCTCACGCCGAATGGGTGCGCGTTCATCCCTTCGCCAATGGGAACGGGCGCACGGCGAGACTATTGGCCAATGCTATCGCGATGCGCTACGGCGTGCCCCCTTTCGTCCGGCTCCGCCCGCGTCCGGACGGCGACTACGGCACGGCCTGCGAAGCAGCCATGCGCGGAAACTGGCGTCCCACCGTTTCGGTCTTCAGTGAGATGCTGATGGAGACATTGGAAAGGTAGATTCTCGCATTTGGTCCAAGCGACCGCTGCGAGCCCCATTGAACAGGAATTTCGGCGGTATCACGCCGGGAATGAGTGGACGCCGATTTGGCGCCCGGCCGGTTTTCGCTCCGGCGGGTTAGCGCTTAAAAAAAGATCGCTTTGCCAGGATATGGGCAGATAGGCATTTATCGATGTAGTCCCGAATCCTACAGCACGGCGAATCCGGTCCGTTTACACCGGGCCTAGCTGCTGGGTCTTGTTCTTCGGATTCAGCTCCGGCGGTATGGAGCCTACGATGCGAGCCTCCAGGCCCAGCTTCCGGAAGACGCCCCGGATTTCGTGGATCGTGAAGGTGGGCTCGTCGAACTCGAGGTACACGATATCGTGGTTGGGATCGACCTTGTAGCGCAGGCCCGGGAGGGCCTCCAGCTCGTGATCCAACTCGAGAACTTTCTCCAGGTTTCGGACGCCGGGTGCGTAGATTTCGAGTTCGATCATAGTAAGAAACTGCCCTTCAAGATAAGTACTCCATGCGCACCTTCTAGCAAACAAATTTTGCGCGCAACGGTTGCCCCCCGCGACCCCCTTCTGTTACAAGCCTCAACACTTTTGCCCATGCCCCGCGACAATTCGCTCCACAAGATTCTCCTCATCGGCTCCGGCCCCATCGTCATCGGACAGGGGTGCGAGTTCGATTACTCCGGCGTCCAGGCGTGCAAGGCGCTGGCCGAGGAAGGGTACGAGGTGGTCCTGGTTAATTCCAACCCGGCCACCATCATGACCGATCCGGAATTCGCCTCCCGCACCTACATCGAGCCGATTACCCCGGAGGTGGTGGAAAAAATCATCGCCCGGGAGAAGCCGGACGCGCTGCTGCCCACCCTGGGCGGCCAGACGGCGCTCAATTGCGCCATGGACCTGGTGAAAAACGGGGCGCTGGAGCGGCACAATGTGCGGCTCATCGGCGCAAACGCGGCGGCAATCGCCAAGGGAGAGGACCGGCTGCTCTTCAAGGAGGCGATGATCAAGATCGGCCTGGATGTGCCCCACTCCGGTGTGGCTCACTCCCAGGAGGATGCGCGGAAGGTCGCGTTGGAGATCGGCTCCTTTCCGCTCATTATCCGCCCGGCGTTTACCCTGGGCGGGACGGGCGGCGGGATCGCGTACAACCGGGAGGAATACGAGACCATCGTCGCCCGGGGGATCGACCTTTCCCCGGTGTCGGAGGTGCTGATCGAGGAATCGTTGCTGGGGTGGAAGGAATTCGAGATGGAGGTGATGCGGGACCGCAACGACAACTGCGTCATCATTTGCTCCATCGAGAACGTGGACCCGATGGGCGTTCACACGGGCGATTCCATCACGGTGGCCCCTGCGCAAACGCTGACCGACCGCGAGTATCAGGTGATGCGCGATGCGTCGTTCGCCGTGATCCGGGAGATCGGCGTCGAGACCGGCGGCTCGAACATCCAGTTTGCCGTCAATCCCGATACCGGACGCATGACGGTCATCGAGATGAACCCGCGCGTGTCGCGCTCCTCGGCGCTGGCGTCGAAGGCGACCGGCTTCCCGATTGCGAAGATCGCGGCGAAGCTGGCGGTCGGCTACACGCTGGACGAGGTGCGCAACGACATCACGCGCGAGACACCGGCGAGCTTCGAGCCCACCATCGATTACGTGGTCACAAAGGTGCCGCGCTTCACGTTCGAGAAATTCCCGCAGGCTGATGCCACGCTGACCACGCAGATGAAAAGCGTGGGCGAGGCGATGGCCATCGGGCGCACGTTCAAGGAGAGCCTGCAAAAGGCGTTGCGGTCGCTGGAGGTAAAACGGTTCGGGCTGCTCGCGGACGGCGCGGAAAAGCAAATATCCGAGGAGGAAATGCACCGGAAACTGCGCGTGCCAAACTCGGAGCGGATTTTTTTTCTCGCCCAGGCGCTTGCCGGCGGCATGAGCATCGAGGAGGCATTCGAGCTGACAAAGATCGACCGCTGGTTTCTCCACAATATCCGCCAGATCGCTCTGGAGGCGGCGGGAGAGCCGGCGCGGACGCCGGAGCGGACCCTGCGTCTCAAGAAGCTTGGCTTTTCGGACCGCCAACTGGCGCTGGCCGCGGAGCTGCCGGAGGAGGAAATTCGCCGGCAGCGCAAGGAAAACGGAGTCGTCCCCACCTACCGCCTCGTCGATACCTGCGCCGCGGAGTTCGAGGCCTACACGCCCTATTATTACTCCACCTACGGGGATGAGAATGAGCGGCGGGACAGCGAGAAGCGGAAAGTGATCATCCTGGGCGGCGGCCCGAACCGGATCGGGCAGGGGATCGAGTTCGACTACTGCTGCGTCCACGCCGCCTTCGCGCTCAAGGAGCTGGGATTCGAGACCATCATGGTCAACTCGAATCCCGAGACCGTCTCGACGGATTACGACACGAGCGACAAGCTCTACTTCGAGCCGCTCACACTCGAGGACGTGCTGAATATTTGCGACCAGGAGCAGCCGTGGGGCGTGATTGTCCAATTTGGCGGGCAGACACCGCTCAATCTCGCAAAAGGCCTCGAGCAGGCTGGCGTGCCGATTATCGGGACCTCGCCGCGCAGCATCGAGATCGCCGAGGATCGCAAGCTCTTCTCCGGGATGCTGGACAAGCTCAAGCTGCTCCAGACGCCGAGCGGCACCGCTACCAACGAGAGCGAGGCGGTCGAAGTGGCAAAGCGCATCGGCTATCCCGTGCTGGTGCGGCCCAGTTTTGTGCTCGGCGGGCGGGCCATGGAAATCGTTTACAAGGAGGACGACCTGCGCCGCTACATCCGCAACGCGGTCGAGGCGAGCCCGGAACGGCCCATCCTGGTGGACCGTTTCCTGGAGGACGCGGCGGAGGTGGATGTGGATTGCATCTCGGACGGCGGGAATGCGGTGATTGGCGCGATCATGGAGCACATCGAGCAGGCAGGCATCCACTCCGGCGACAGCGCGTGCGTGATTCCCGCCTTCTCCCTCAGCGAGACCGTGAAGACCGAGATCGCCCGCGCAACCCGGGCGATGGCCAAGGAACTGAACGTGCGGGGCCTGATGAACGTGCAATTCGCCGTGAAGGACGAGAAGGTCTATGTGCTGGAGGTCAACCCCCGCGCTTCGCGCACCGTGCCGTTTGTGAGCAAGGCGATTGGCGTGCCGCTGGCCAAATACGCCGCGCGCATCATGGCCGGCGAGACGCTGGAGCAGATCGGGTTTACAAAAGAAATCCTGCCGGCTCATTTCTCCGTAAAGGAAGCGGTATTCCCCTTCATCAAATTCCCGGGTGTCGATATCGCGCTCGGGCCGGAAATGAAGAGCACCGGCGAGGTCATGGGCATCGATGCCGACCTCGGCATCGCCTACGCCAAGGCCCAGATGGCCGCTCAGCCGCCGCTCCCGCTGGCCGGGAATATCTTCATCTCCGTCAAGGACACGCAAAAACCGGATGTCGCGCAACTGGCCAAGGAATTCTCCGCGCTCGGTTTCAAGATTTTCGCAACGGCCGGGACGGCGGCTGCGATCAAAGCCGAGGGCACACCGGTAACGAAGCTCTTCAAGCTGGCCGAGGGCCGGCCTCACGTGCTGGACATGATCAAGAACGGCGAAATCAGTTTCATCATCAACACGCCCGCGGGCAAAACGCCGCGCGAGGACGAGGTCCGCATTCGCAGCGCCGCCGTCGCGCAGCGCATCCCGATCATGACGACCATGCGCGCCGCAAAAGCCAGCGTGCGCGGCATTCGCTCGCTCAAGGAGCAGGGCTTCGGCGTGAAGTGTATCCAGGAGTATCACCCCAAGGCAAAACGGTGATCTGGTGAAGCCATCCGTGAAATTTCTGTCATCCGTGGTTCATTCCAAAAAATGAATAATCCACGGACCACACGGACGGACGGGATGGGATGGCGGATTGGTTTCTTTTTTGCCGCGTTCCTCGTGGCGTGCGTTTGCCGGGCGGGGTATGTGCCGGAGAAGCCGGCGTACAAGGTCGGGACCATCCTCACGACCTGGCAGGATGCGAAGCGGGACCGCGAGGTGCCGGTCGAGATCTATTACCCGGAGGGCGCAAAGGGTCCGTGCCCGCTCATTATTTTCTCGCATGGGCTGGGCGGGAGCCGGTTTGGCTACGCATATCTTGGAGAGCATTGGGCGGGGTGCGGTTACATCTCCGTTCACCTGCAGCACCATGGCAGCGACGATGCGCTGTGGCGCGGCGCGGGATTCGGCGCATTCGCGGCGCTCACCAGGGCGGTGGCGGACCCCAAGAACGCGGTCAACCGCGCGGAGGATGTAAAGTTCGCCATTGATCGCGTGCTGGCGCTCGATCACCAGCCCACCTCGCCGCTCGATGGATTGGTGGATAAAAATGAGATCGGCATGGCGGGACACTCCTTCGGCGCATGGACCACGCTGGCGGTGGTGGGAGAGAAAAACCCGGCGGGAATCGTTTTCACCGATCCGCGCATCAAAGCCGCGATTGCGATGAGCCCGCCGGTGCCGGGCGGCGCGCAGAAGGCTGCGGGGCAATTCACCGCCATCAAGGTGCCCGTCTTCCACATGACCGGCACTCGGGACAACAGCCCAATTGGTGAAACGCAGGCGGCGGACCGGCGCATCCCGTTTGACCAGGCGACGACCCCGGGCACGTGCCTCCTCATCCTCAACGGCGCCGATCACATGACTTTCTCCGGACACCTCTTTCCCGGGTACAACAAGGAGGACGTGCATTTTCAAAAATACGTCCTCGCGGGCTCGACGGCGTTCTGGGACGCGACATTGCGCGGAAACGGCGCCGCTCGGGATTGGCTGTACCACGGCGGATTTGCCGCGATGCTGGGAAAGGAGGGAACCTTCGAGGGGCGATGACGACCCTGGCCGTTCTCAATCCCGGCGGCAACGACCGCGAGCAGGCGTTTCCCGATGGCGCGGGCGCTCCCGCCGCGGCAACGCCGCATCCGCCGGTCAATTACCACGCCTACGCGGCGTGCACGCACGGAACTTTTTACAGGGATGCGGACCGGATCCCGCCGGCGCAGCGGGAAGTGCTGCTGGTGCTGCGGCGCGACCTGGGGCATTGCCTGAAGGCGTTACGGACGTTGAAGGAGGAAGGGAAACGCGTGGCCGTATCCTTGAAGGAAAGCGGGCTGCACCAGGTGGCGCAATTGCTGGGCGAGCCGGGGAACATGGCGCTTTTTCGCGAGATTTGCGGGCTGGCGGACGGCTGCGTCGCCAGCACCCCGGAGATGCCGGGCGTTTATCGCGCGGCGGGCGGGAGGAATGTGCGGTTTATCCCGACGCCTTACCCGGTGGATGACGGGCGGTGGGATTTCAGCGCGCCGGAGCGCAACGGCATTTTCATCGGGACACGCGAGTGGGATGTGCCGTCGCGCAATCACGCCGCGGCGTTACTGGCGGCGGCAAGTCTCAACGTGCCGGTGACGGTGGTGAACGGGGAGGGGCGCGCCGGGCGCAAGCGAATCGAGGCCGCGGGCATCGCGGTGGTGGATATCATCGAAGGGCGAAAGCCGTATCCCGAATACCTCCGGCTCATCGCGCGGCATCGCATGGTATTCCAGTTGGACCGCAGCGCGGTGCCCGGGCAGGTGGCGGGGGATGCGCTCCTGTGCGGCATTCCCTGTGTGGGCGGCGATGGGGCCATCGAGCGGATCGCGTTCCCGGATTCGTGCGGCCACGGGCGCACGCCGGAGCAGTTGCGCGAGATCGCGGCGGCGTTGCTCCGCGACGACGGCGCGGCGGCGGTTTCCAAGTCGCGCGAGATCGCGATGGGAACGCTATCCTTCGCGGCAATCGCGACGCAACTGCGCGACTATTTTGCAGCTCTCTGAGGCCGCTACGCCTTGGTGCTCAATTGCCGCTTCAGCGAGCCGTGGACCAGGCCCAGGCAGACGCCGATGAAGCCGAGCAGCACCACGCTGTTGAATAAAAACACGCTCACGTGGATGGAGTGGCCGGGCCGGTAATAGACATTCTTCACCGGGCCGAAGAAAACATTTACCAGGTCCGTGTGCCGGTAATCGGATTGGTCCGTCTCCGCCTTCGAGACAAGATCGGTGATCTTCTGGTTCACGTACAGGCCCTCCGCGGTATAAGGACCGTGGCGGGAGCGCACGGCGGCGGGCGTCAACGGAGCGCCGGCGATGATCTTGTCGATCTTTCGCAACCGGTCCTCGATATCGGAAACGGTGTTCGATTGCAGGCCGGAGAGATAAGCGAGGGTATCCTTGAGGTCCTCCAGACGGTTGTCCTGCGCTTCATCCAGGTTCCCGCCGTTCACGTTCTTGAGCTTGTCGATTTGCGCCTGGATCTCGTCCTGCCGCTTGGTCAGCGGGTTCAATTTGCCCTGCGCGACGACCAGCGCCTCGTAGCTCCAGCGCATCGGGATGAACTCGCAGATGAGCGGCACCTGCACCTCCGCATCCTGCGGGTCCTGCTCGACACGCGGATGGGTATGGAAGAAGCGCTGCACGCGGTAGATGAAATCGAGGTCGCGGTTCATATCCTCGTATTTGATGAGCGCGCCGCCGAGGATGATGTTCGGGATCAGGATGAGCGGGACGATGTTCGCCGCCGTCTTGCCGTCCGTCACGATGGAGGAGATAAACAGCCCCATCGCAATACCGCCGAGCGCGGTGATGAAGTTGAAGAAGAAATGCGGCCAGAACATGCCGCGAATTTCGAGGATCGCGTTGCCGATGAGCACAAAAAGCGCGCATTGCAGCGCGGCAAAAAGCGCCAGCGTGCCCGTCTTTGCGAAGATGTAATACGGCAGCCGCACGTTCAGGTTGCGCTCGCGCTGGAGCACGATGCGGTCGCGGATAATATCGTCGCAGGAATTGGTGAGGCCGAGGAACATCGCCACCGTGAGGCTCAGGAAGAGATAAGTCGGAATGTGGTACGCGGTGGCGTAGTTATAGGCCAGGCCGCTGGGAGAATAGCGCAGCACCACGCCGATGAGCGCGGCCAGCAGCG
>DATAXI010000169.1:0-3107 GCA_036266845.1 Chthoniobacteraceae bacterium
CTTCGTCCTTCGATATCGGGATTTTTAGGTTCTCGACGAGTATCGAAGCGAATACGTCTGCGTTCACGTTATTGGCCGGGAAGTCCAACGAGATATCGGATGACCATCTCTTGAGTGACGTGATTTACCTCGTAATAGACAGTGATCGTCGCCGTAATGACCCCGAGAAAACAAAAGTCTTCCTTAGCCGCTCTCAACTGCACGGGGGGCTCTCGCTTCTTGAGCATGAAATACAGACCGGTGACTTTCTGCCGAATATCTGCGGACTTGAGAAACTCCCAGGATCTGGCCCAATTTTCTTTTTTTGCGATCTTCTCGCCATTCTCCAAGAGGTCTTGAAGGATTTCGGACACATCGATACTTCCCGCGTCAATCTTCGCTGAGGCGAGTTCTTTGAGCGTCCTTAGCCATTTGTGGATTTCATCGCCTTGGCCATATGTCTTGATACAAGACTCCAGCGCTCTCTTCGCGGTGGGAGAAATCTTGAAATCGTAAGACATGAATCGGCAATATCCCTACTCTTGGGTCATGGATACCGGTTCTTCCTGCAAGGATTCGACAAGCTTGTTTAGGTGCGACGGGTCTTTGATCCATTGGGTCATTATGTGGTCGCAAAGGAGCCTTTTTCCGGTTTCCTTTGAAACCGAAACGCCGACGATCCTTCCGCCGCTAAAAAACGGCGTCGCACCACTCTGGCAGGCGGATTCAAATCGGTTCACGAATTCTTGAAAAGCGCCCGCATCTCGAAATAGCTTGGCGTAGGCGTCAAGGACAAATGGTTCAATTGTAGTGCTCATTTTGTGTGAAGTTGTTTCACAAGAGAAGGGAGGTCGAAGGCGGCTTTTTTCCAAATATTTTTGCGAAATCTTTGAATGGATATGTCAAAGCAGCATCCCAAACGGTTATCAAATGTACTTGGGAGTCTCCAGTGTTGATACGGAATTGCCTGGGGATTAGCCAGTTGAATCGGCGATGCGATGTGCAGCCGGGATTCTCGATGGCCGGGAGGGCGCGACAGAGAGAGCATGGTATTGCTCCAGGCAACACACGCCGTCTGAAAGCCGCAGAAGCTTTTGTGAATCCGAGTTTGCCGCAAGGTTGCGAAGGAAATGACAGGCATGTTGCCCTGGCGACCCTCCGGCCTTGATGACGAAAAAGTACCCACCGCAAACGATTGAAGGCCGCTTCATTGTACCCCTCCTGGCTGGCGTAACCGGTGATGGCATCCAGTGGGGTGGGATTGGCCGGTTTTTGCCGGGGCTGGAACTTTCCTGTGGAAAACTCGTTGACACCCCCGGAAGGGATGACTAGATTGTGCGCCCTTTTTCGAAACGAGGAGAATATGAAAACCTTTTCAGCCAAAGCCAGTGATGTGGACCGCCAATGGTGGGTCATCGATGCCAGGGACCAGGTCCTTGGCCGTGTAGCCGAAAAGGCAGCCAACCTGCTCCGCGGCAAGCACAAAGCGATTTACACCCCGCATGTCGATACCGGCGATTTCGTGGTCGTCATCAACGCCGAGAAGGTGCGCGTGACCGGCAAGAAAGACGTGCAGAAGATTTACACGAGCTTCTCCGGGTACGTGGGCGGGCATCACAGCGAGAGCTTTAAGGCGCGCCGCGAGCGTCATCCGGAGCTGATTATCGAGCGGGCGATCCGCGGCATGATCCCGCACAACCGGCTCGGGCGTTCCGTTTACACCAAACTCAAGGTTTACAAGGGCGAAGCCCACCCGCACGAAAGCCAGAATCCGCAGTCCGTCACCGTTTCTTAATATGGCAACACAGGAATACATCGCCACTGGGCGCCGCAAGGAAGCCGTCGCCCGCATCCGCATGAGCCCCGGCACGGGCAAGATCGAAGTCAACGGCAAGAACTTCGAGGAATATTTTCCGACCGCGAATCTTCAGAACTCGATCCTGGCGCCGCTCCAGATCGCGAAGAGCACCAATACCTTTGACGTGGTCGTGAATGCCCACGGCGGCGGTCCGAACGGACAGGCCGGGGCTGTCCGCCTGGCCATTGCGCGGGCGCTGATCATCAGCGACGCGAATCTGCGCGCCTCCCTGAAGGAGGAGGGCTTCCTCACCCGCGACCCGCGGATGAAGGAGCGGAAAAAGGCCGGCCAGCCCGGCGCCCGCAAGCGCTTCCAGTTCTCGAAGCGTTAATTGGGACTGCCCGGAGTCCGCTCCGGGGGCTTCTACTTCGTCTCGAAGGCGTACACGCCGGCCCACTCGGCTGGCGGCTCCTCGATATATTCGCGGCATCTCGCGGCGAGGAATACGCTGGCGGGATCGCCCGGTTGGGTTCCGGCGATTGCGAGCGCCTGGGCAAAATCGCCGCAGAGCCATGCCTTTAATGCCTGTTCATACGCGGCCACATACCGGGGCGTGCCGTCATCGCCGATGAGTTCATAAATATCGAGGCAGGCGGATTTCCCTTTGACGGCCACGCGATCCAGCCGGCGAAAGACAAAGCCCTCGCCGGCGGCGTTGCGGATATCTTCGCTGACGATGATGTGCGTGCCGTAATACTTGTTCAGGCTTTCCAGGCGCGATGCCAGGTTTACCCCGTCGCCAATCGCCGTGTAATTGAAGCGGTCCGGGGAGCCGAAATGCCCGACCGACGCCACGCAGGCATGGAGCCCGAAGCGGGTTTCGAAGCCGGGCATCCCGTCCCATTGCGGTGAGAGGTAAAGGGCGTTGAGCGCCTTGCGGCACTCGAGGGCGGCGCGGCAGGCGAGCGCCGCGTGTCCACGCACCGGCTCCGGGGCGTTCCAGAAAGCCATTACGGAATCGCCGATGAACTTATCGATCGTCCCGCGGGCGCCCTGGATCGTGGAGACCATTACCTGGAGATAGTTGCCGAGGTAGTTTGCGACGATGTCCGGGTCCGTCCCATCGGCAAACGAGGTGAAGCCCTGGATATCGGAAAAAAGGAGCGAAATCTCCGTTGCCTCGCCGCCGAGCTGCGGCTCCTCGCCGCGATGGTAGAGGCGCCGGACGAGGTCCAGCGGCACATATTTGCCCATCGAGCGCATGGCCGTCTTTGCCCGCTCGAGGCTATCGAGGACGCGATTGATATCCGAGAGGCGGGAGGTGTTATGC
>DATAXI010000210.1:0-4069 GCA_036266845.1 Chthoniobacteraceae bacterium
AGGTCCAACTTCCGATGCATCGAAAAGCCAGCGGTCCAACCCGTCCCATGGCTCGGAGTGAATCCGGAGGATTCAAATATCGATAGCCGGGGGTCGAGCCCGAAGCAACGCGAAGGGCGACACCCCCGGAATATCCAATTATTGCGGCAGCATGCCGGAGGGCATGCCATAGCTTTGGTTTGAACGAACCGGCGCACTCATCCAGCATCCGGTCCATGTCCTCCAAGCGCCTGAGTTGGTTGCCGTGGTTCTTGCTGATGTGCCTCGCCGGTTACTGCGTGGTCCTTCTTTACCAGCAATTCCGGTTGCGGCTCTATTACGATGATTTCCGCTACCGCGACGAATTTCGCGCGAGGGCGATGGACCGGATCGAAGCGCGCGACGTGGAATTGAAAGGCCGGCTCGCCTATTTGCGCACCCAGGACGCGCTGCCGCAGATCCGGCTGGTTCTGCTCACGTCAGAAACCAGCGACGCGCCCAAGGCCACCGGCGCCATCGCCTGGGACATGGGCGGCCATCGCGGCGCGATCACCACCGCCAATCTCCCGCCGCCCGCCGCGGATCGCGATTACCAGCTCTGGATCACGCAGCCCGGCGATGCCCCGCCCGTCAGCGCCGGCATCATCGATACCTCAAAGCCCGCCTTCGAATTCCAGCCGGCAAAACCCATCGACTCCGCCGGCCAATTCACCGTGACCGTGGAGTTGAAAGGCGGCTCGCCCTCGCCGCACGGCCCGTGGGTTTTGCACGGAAAGTGATTCTACTGGAGCCACTCGGTGTGGAACACCCCCGGCTTGTCCACCCGCTCGTAGGTGTGCGCGCCAAAAAAGTCGCGCTGCGCCTGCAGCAGATTCGCCGAGAGCCGCGCCGAGCGGTAACTGTCGAAATACGCCAGCGATGCGCTGAACGCCGGCGCGGGAATCCCGGCCTCGATCGCCTGGCCCACGGCAAACCGCCAGTTCCCTTCGGTCTTCGTCACCACGTCGCAAAAGAACGGGTCCAGCAGCAGATTCTTCAATCCCGGGTTGCGCTCGTAAGCCTCTTTGATGCGATTGAGGAACTGCGCGCGGATGATGCAGCCGCCGCGCCAGATGGTCGCGATATCGCCAAACTTCAGATGCCAATCGTAACAGGCGCTGGCCGCGCCCAGCAATTCCATCCCCTGCGCGTAGGAGACGATCTTTGAAGCATAGAGCGCATCGCGCACCCCGTCGATCAGGCGCTGCTTATCGCCCGTGAATTGCTTCGCGACGCGTTGCGACAGAATCTTCGACGCTTCGACGCGGTCCGCCTTGCGCGAGGATATGACACGCGCCTCCACCGCCGCATTGATGGTCGAAATAACCACCGCCTGGCTGATGGCCGATTGCAGCGTCCAGATGCCGGTGCCCTTTTGCCCCGCCTTGTCCAGGATCACGTCCACCATCGCCTTGCCGGAATCGCCGTCCACCTTGCGGAAAATCCGCGCCGTGATGTCGATCAGGTAGCTGTCGAGCTGCCCCCGGTTCCACTCCGCAAAAATCTCCGCCAGCTCCGGCGCCTCCAGACCCAGCAGGTCTTTGAGGATCGCGTACCCCTCGCAGATGAGCTGCATATCCCCGTACTCGATTCCGTTGTGCACCATCTTGACGTAATGGCCCGCCCCGTCCGGCCCCATGTACCGGCAGCACGCCTCCCCATCCACCTGTGCCGCAATCTTCGTAAAAATAGGAGCGACGATCTGCCACGATTTCTCCGGGCCGCCCGGCATCATCGACGGACCCTTGAGAGCCCCTTCCTCGCCGCCGGAGACGCCGCACCCGACAAAGTGAATGCCCTTTGCCTCCAGCTCCTTGCAACGCCGCTGCGTATCGGTAAAGAGGGAGTTGCCGCCGTCGATGATCACGTCGCCCTGCTCCAGCAGCGGCGTCAGTTGATTGATCACCGCATCCACCGGCGCACCCGCCTTTACCATGATCATCGCCTTGCGCGGGCGGGAGAGCGATTTTACAAACTCCTCGAGTGTCCGCGCCGGGACGATGTTCTTCCCCTTTGCGCGACCGGCGGCAAATTTTTCCGTGACCTCCGTGGTCCGGTTAAAGACCGCTACGGTAAAGCCCTTGCTCTCCATGTTAAGCACCAGGTTCTCGCCCATGACAGCGAGCCCAATGAGGCCAATATCGCACTGATTCATAAATTTCTGTTTTTTGAGTTTTCCCCGGTTACCGGGAGGGTCAGAGTAATTTTCCACCAATGGCCATGGCAAACGAGATTTCCTGAAAGTTTAAGGCCGTCATTGCACCATGAATCTCGCCAACCGCCTTACCGTTTCCCGCTTCTTCCTGACGCTGGCGTTCGTGGCCGCGCTCAGCATGGATGTGCCCTACCGTTTCACCGCCGCGCTGGTGCTCTTTCTGATCGCGGGGATTACCGATTACGCGGATGGCGAGGTTGCCCGCAGGTTCAATATGCAGAGCGACTTTGGCCGCCTGATGGACCCGCTGGTGGACAAGATCATGATGGCCTCCGCCTTCATCTGCCTGGTGCCGCTCCGCGCCATCCCCGCCTGGGCCGCCACGGTCATTGTCAGCCGGGAGTTCCTCATCACCGGCCTCCGCCTCCTCGCCGCATCCAAGGGCCGGGTCCTCTCCGCGGAGAAGCTGGGCAAGCACAAGACCGCGTGGCAGATCATCACCGCGATTTTCTTTCTCCTGATGCTCTCGATTCGCGAGCTGTTCCGCTTTGGCGCCAGCGCGCTCTACGCCGGCATCTGGCATTTTTGCGGCGATACCCTGCTTGCCGTCACCATCGCGCTCACGCTCATCTCCGGCGCGGGCTACCTCTGGAAAAACTGGTCGCTCGTCGAGTCGCAGCAGTAAGGTTCCCGATTGCCCGTCATTCCATGAGATTCCCACTCGCCGCCGCGCCCGTCTCCGCCGCGCTCGCGGCGCTCTGCCTCGCCGGATGCGCGCCCATCCCGGTGCCAAACCCGGTCGCCCCGCGCACCAGTGGCATCGTTCGCGACGCGGAGACGAACAAGCCCATAGCCGGCGCAATCGTCGCCGGCGAGCGGGCCGGTTTCCATTGCAAGACCCGCAGCAACCAAAAGGGCCAGTACACCCTCCCCGCCATCACGCAGTGGAGCTACTTCATTTATCTGGGCGATCCCGGCGTATTCCCCGCTCCCTGGTGGCAGAAGAAATCGAGGATGATCCCCTATACCATCACCGCGCGGGCCTCCGGCTATCTGCCCGCCCTCGAGGGCTATCTGCCTTCCGGGGAAACCGTCACCCTGGGTGGCGCCGCCTATCCGCCCATGCGGATCGATTTTCCATTGAAGTCCGCGGGGCAATAGCTGCTGCCGCCTTTGGTTTCGGAAGACGTTCCGCGAGAGGAAACTTGTAGCTCTTGGGGCGCCTGTTTCAGATCAAGCCCTTGGGATGCCTTGATTTAGCTTGAGAAACCTTGATTTCCCTGGGGCGGGAATCAAGCCTCGCGCCTTGATTTCCCGAATCAAAGTCCGGTTTCGTGCCTTGATTTGGCTTGATTTACCTTGATCTCGCTTGCGCCGTGTAGCCAGCACTGAGGCCGCAGGAGTGTTCGCACGAAGCAGGTCGAAGTACGGGTCATAATCGCCCAGGCCCTGACGCAATAGCGCCTTTCCGGTGGCTTGAAATGTCAAAGAACCGCTGAACTCCGGCCAGTATAGCATATCCGTGGCTGTTTGTGCCGGGGTTTCATTGGAACATCGACTCCGAAGCCAAAGGTTGTGGGTTCGACCCCCGCCGGATGCAGGTAATATGTTGGAAATAAGCCACTTGTAGATTTGTGGTAGCAAATCGGTAGCCAAAGGACCCCGGAAGATGGCTTTGTTTACCGGACAGAGCTTCTCGGGTCGATAGGGTACGAGGTTGCAAAAGCCGCTAGGCTGGCTAGGCTCGAAAACGTGAGCACCGTTGCCGAAATCGAATCAGCCATTGAGCAACTGCCCGTTGAGCAAATGCGGGAAGTAGCGGCATGGCTGGATGAATACCAAGGAACCATCAATGCCTCGGCGGCAGTCTTTTCGATGCTCGATGCCGAGGAAGGC
>DATAXI010000247.1:0-14245 GCA_036266845.1 Chthoniobacteraceae bacterium
ATGCGGGAGGTGGCGTTGCTGGTCTGGCGCAGCTCATCGATAATGGCGCGGAAGAGCGGGGCGGGGTCCGTTGATTTCAGGAATTGCGGGAGGGCGTCGATCTTCCAGGTGCCGGGGCCGAATGCCTCGATGCCGACGCCCATTTTCTGGAGCGTCTCGATGTTTTGCGCGACCCAATCGCTATCGCGCGGGGCAAGCTGCATGGTGATGGGCATGAGCAGACGCTGCGCGGGCATGCCCTGGGTTTCCATGCGGCGGCGCAACTCCTCGAAGAGAATGCGCTCGTGGGCGGCGTGCTGATCGACGAGAACGAGGCCCTCCTCATTCTCCATGAGGATGTAGAGCCTGCCGAGGACCCCGAGGATGCGGAAGTTGGAATCCGGCTTGCGCTCCGGGGGCGGCTGCGAGGGCTCGGGAGCAGCCGTTGGAGCGGGAGCCGGCGGCTGGACGGGGAGCGACGCCCAATCGCTGCGCAGGGCTACCTGCTCCTCCACCGGAATGAGGGGCGCGCTCTCCTGCGGCGGGGCGTCCGCCGGGGCGGGGTGCGATTGCGGAAACGGATTATGCCGGGGCTCTGAAAACGTCGCGCTCCACTGGCGGCGGCCGCCTTCGATGGCGTTGCGGATGCGCTCGACGATGAGGTCGCGCAGCTCGCCGGGGTCGCGGAAACGGACCTCGCGCTTGGCGGGATGGACATTCACATCCACGGCGGCGGGGTCCATATCGAGGAAGAGAAAGGTCACCGGGTACTGGCCCTTCATGAGCGCGGTGTGATAGCCCTCGCGCAGGGCGAAATTGAGGGTGGAATTTTCCACCGCGCGCCCGTTGACGAAAATCAGTTGCTGTGCGCGGCTGGAGCGGCTTACGCCCGGCTTGCCAATGTACCCGCGCAGGCGGACGCCGCCGATCTCCTCGTCCGGCACCTCGAGCAGCTCCGCCGCGGCCCCGGCGCCGCGCAGGTCGCGGATGCGCTCGATCAAATTCCCCACAGGCGGGAGCTGATGCACCAGGCGCTCGTCATTGATCAGCACGAAGCCGACCTCCGGATGCCCGATGGCCTGGAGATGAAGCTGGTGCTCCACGT
The DNA here is from genome assembly GCA_036266845.1 of Chthoniobacteraceae bacterium. Classification (GTDB taxonomy): domain Bacteria; phylum Verrucomicrobiota; class Verrucomicrobiia; order Chthoniobacterales; family Chthoniobacteraceae; genus DATAXI01. The sequence goes on from DATAXI010000247.1 coordinate 1,085, forward strand.
GGCTGGCCTCCGTGTTCTCCGTGCGGAGAAATTTGCGGCGCGCGGGAAGATTGTAGAAAAGGGAGCGCACCTCGATTTGCGTGCCGGGGGCGTCGCCGCCATCGCGGACGTACTCGATCCTGCCGCCGTTGACGGAGATATCCGTCCCGGCCAGGGCGGCGTGCTCGCGGGTGGTCAGGCGGAAACGGGAGACGCTGGCGATGCTGGGAAGCGCCTCGCCGCGAAACCCGAGCGTGGAGATGGCCGCGAGATCGTGCCCCGTGCGGATCTTGCTGGTGGCGTGGCGCTCCAGGCAGAGCAGGGCGTCGTCGCGGTCCATGCCCATCCCGTCATCCACCACGCGGATCATGGAACTGCCGCCGCGGCGGATCATTACCTCGATCTTGCGGGATCCGGCATCGAGGGAGTTCTCGACCAGCTCCTTGACCACCGAGGCGGGGCGCTCAATGACCTCGCCGGCCGCCACCTGGCTTGCCACGTCCTCGGGCAGCAGCATGATGCGGCTCATCGGCTTTTCCCCGGTTCCGCGGGTCGTTTGACTTCGATCATCCCTTCCGATAGCGTAAACGGGAGATGATCACTGTAACCGACAGCGCCGTCAAACAGCTTCAAACCCTCCTCGCGGACGAGCCCGGGGCGGCGGGGAAAGGCTTGCGGATTTTTGTGGAGCATGGGGGGTGCGCCGGATTGCAATACGGCATGAACCTCGATGAACGCAAGGATGGCGATGCCGTGATCGACCGGGAGGGGGTGCAGGTGTATGTGGATGCCGAGAGCGCGAAGTATCTCGCGGGCTCGATTATCGACTACACCGACGGGCTGACCGGGGCCGGCTTTCGCATCCAGAATCCCAATGCCGTGCGGAGCTGCGGCTGCGGCACCTCCTTCGAGGCCCCTGAAGGCAGCGCGCATGCGCACTCGTAGCGCGAAAGGCCGCGGCGGATTTACCGGTTGATGAGCGATTATTACACGCGCGAATTCGATACCCTCTCCTCGCCCCCGCGGAAGGATCATCTCTTTCTATGGACCGTATTCATCCTGTTGCTGACGGGCTTTGCCATGGCCTGCTGGCTGGGCAGCTTCTACATCTTCGGCCATCCGGAGAATGCGCGCAGCTACAAGATCCTGCTCAAGCTGCACAAGCTGGACCCGCCAAAGCGGTTTGAGCTGACGGCGGCGCCGCCCGGGGAATTTCTGACGGCGCAGAAGCTCTTCGAGCGGTACAACACCTACCCGCCGCTCAAGCTTCAGGCGGAGAATGACGAGCTGCTGCGGATGTACATCAATAATTATCAGAGCACCAAGAAGCTGGTGCCGTACATCATTGGGCGATTCACGATTGTGAGCGCGCGACCGCTGACCCCGGCGGATATTTTTCCCTCGGGCGTGGTGGCTGTGGCGCAATCCGCCGATTACCCGCAGGTGCTGCTGGAGCATGTCTATACCGCGGCGGCGGCGGATGTGCCGGCGCTGCAGGCGATGCTGAAGACGGGCCTGGATGTAAAACTGGCGCGGACGCTGGACCTTGCGGCGGTGGTCCATATCCAGCGGCTGGAAAATGGCAGCCTGCAATTTACCGCCGTGCCGCTGCTCTACGGGAGCTATGCCGTCAAGCAGGGGGAAGGGACATTTTCTCTGCAACCGCCCCCGGCGCTGAACCTGGTGGCGGGGCTTCCGATCCTGCGCGGTCCGCCGCTGGCGCAGGCGTTGCAGGACTTTGCGCAATACCAGCGCGCGAATACGCCGGTGTCATCCGCGCTGGATCAGCCGATGGCGACCCCCGCGTCCTCCGCACCGCCCTCGCCGGAGCTGGTGCGGGTCAATTCCTCGCCTAACGAAGAAATCTCCCTGCCGATGCACGGTCCCAAGGTGAAGGGGCGCGCCTCGGCGAAGCCTTCCGTGGCGATCGCCGCCGCCTCGCCGCAGCCGCGTGCCCGGGCGACGCCAGCCCCGGAGACGCTGGCGATGGAAAATGCGCCGGCCCGTGCCATGGAGACGCCCGCCGAGGCCGCTGCCGAGACGCGGGTGGAACCGGCGATCCCGGTGGAAACGCCGCCGCCGGCGCGCAGCGCGAATGGCGTGCCGCTGACCCCTTTCCTGCAATCGGCGCCGGAGCCCGTTCTAACGAACAATGGAGCAAGCTGGCGCACCTATGCCCCGGGGCAAATGCCGCGCGGGCGGGTGATCCAGCCCGCGCAGGCCGCGCCGCTGGCGGAGAGCGGGATGGGAGGGGAACGCCTGTATCTGCGCGGGAACTTTGTTGTTACGGCATCGGAGGAGAACCGGGCGGTGCTGCGTCCTCAAGGGACCGGAATTGCCGCTTTTCTAAAGCCTAGCGCCGGAGCGACCCGCGTGATCGTCCAGTACCCGGCGGGCGTGCAGCCGCCGGTGGAGGGATCGACCTTCTCACGGGATGACGCCCGGCCATTTTTGATTACCGACGTGCGGCGCGGCGCGGACGGGCAAATCAATCTCTACGTGCGCGAGATTACCACGCAGCAGTGATTTGCGCGGAAGCGCGAAAGGCGCATGGCTGCCGGGACGGCATGCCGTACGGCCGGTGGTGAAAGAAGGACGGGGCGATCCTCAGGAAGCCACGTTCTGCATGTCCGTGTCGCCGGAAGTGCCGACGTCCGCAATGTAGCCGTAGCTCACATTCAGCGCGGCGCCGTTCACGGACAAGGCATCGACCTTCGCGGCAACGAAGCCGTAGGTGTTGGGAGCATCGGAATCCCCGAAGGGAATATTCATCGCGGGCACCACGTTCCCCTTGATGACAATGGAGGCGATGGTGGCATTGATATTCGTCGTGCCGGCGCCGATGAGCGTATCGTACTGCGAGCCGTATTCGCCATCGTGGGCTACGACGCCGGCGACGAGGTTGCTGCCGGACCAAGTGCCGCCGACGACCACCGAGCCGATGCTTGCGTTGCCGTTGACGGGAGAGCCGTACTGGTCATAGCCGGCGAGGAAATTTGCGTAACTCACGGAGCCGCCGACGTTGATCTTCCCGAACGCGAGATCGCCGGTCTTGCCGGGATTCAACTGACCGACGGCGGAGATGACCACCGGGTTGGTGTAATCGCCCGCAATCGAGCCGGTGACCGTGAGCGAAGCGATATCATTCGCGGCAAGGATCGCGCCGTCATTGGTAACGGTGGTGGCAACGCCGACCGAACCCGCGGAGATGGAGCCAAGCGTCGCGGAGCCGATGTGGCCAGCCTCGATGAAGCCGGAGCCGTCGATGACCTGAGGCTCGCCCGCCGGCACCGTCGCGCCCTGGAGCGCGCCGCCGATCTTGAGAGTGGTGATATTGCCGCCGTTGACGCCGGTTAAATCCTGACCGGCCAGGATGGCGCCCGTGCCGCTTTGCAATTCGCCGGTTACATTGCCGGTGACGATGATTTTACTGATATTGCCGGCGATGGATACCTGGCCGGAATTGACCCCGCCGGCGATACTGGAGCCGCCGGTGATATTGCCGAGGATATTGATGGTCCCGGCATCGCCCTGGATATCGCCGGAGGGGGAGAAGATCGAATTGCTGACAATCGAGCCGCTGCTGGCGCCATCGCCGCCGGCCAGGTCGCCGTGAACGGTGATCGATTTGATCGTGGAACCGGAGGAAATCTGGCCGGAATTATCGCCCCCGCCGCCGATGATGCCGTGCTGGACGGGATTTGTGCCGACGCCCACCCCCGTGCCGGTGATGACAATCGTCCCGATTGCGCCATCGCTGACTACCGAGCCGCTGTACTGCCCGGAGCCGCCGATGAGATCGCCAAAGCTGCCCTTCACGATGCCGCCGCCGCCAAAGACCTCGCCGGAGCCGGAGCCGCCATTGTTGCCGGAGTAGCCGACGACACCGCCGGTAACCGTGATGGAACGGATCACGCTGGTTTCATCAAGGCCGGCGAAGATGGAGCCGCTATCGGAGCCGGAACCTGCCTCGAGTTCGCCCTTGATGGTGATGTTCTTCGCGCCGCCGCCGATGAGGAAAAGCCCGGTGGAATCGCCCGCGCCCACCACATTGCCATAAACCGAGATCGTCCCCGCGGAGCCGCCCACTTCCACCTCGCCGCTCATGGTGGCGGTGGCGGCCTTGGCGCTGCCGAAGGTGAGCGAGGTGAGATTGCCGCCCGCGGAGATCGCGCCGGCGCTGAGCATCGAGCCGAGTTTGACCGAGCCCAATTCATCCGTGACGTTCAGCGCGCCGGAGCCGGCGCCGGAGCCGCCGGTGATTGCGCCGCTGCTGAGGTTGGCGGTCTTGAGCGAGCCGCCGATGGATACCACGCCGGAACCCGCGCCCGTGCCGCCGGTGATGCCGCCGGAGGCGATCTTGAGCGTGCCGAGGCCGGCATCGAAGCCGCCGCCGGAGCCGATGGTGAGGAGGCCGCTGCCCGCGCCGGCGCCGCCCACGATGCCGCCGCCGATCGCGATGCTGCTGACGGAGCCGCTGGAGACGATGACGCCGGAGCCGGCGCCGGTATTGGGACCGCTCACCTGGACGGCGCCGCCGCCATCCAACTGCCCGGCAATGGAAATGGCGCCGATGGAAAGCGCGCTGATCTCCCCGGAGGAGCTGCCCGCTCCGCCCTCGACGGAGCCGGGCGAAGTGCTTCCGCCGGAAGGGGTGTACGCAAGAATCGTGACGTGACCGATATGCTGGGAGGCGATGAGGGAGCCGCTGGTTTCCGCGGTGGAACCAATGAGGGAGCCATGCAGCGTGAAGGAGCCGATGGAGGCGCCGGCATTGATCTGCCCGGACCCTGTGATGGTGCTGGCGGCGGAAGAATTCCCGGTGATATCGCCATAGACCACGATGGAGCCGAGGGCGGCGATGCCGGTGGGCGCGCTGGCCGTGATCACGGAGCCGGATTGGGTGTTGGTGCCGCCGGTAATGCCGCCGGACTGGATGAGGAGGCTGTGGATGCCGTTGGTGCTGACGACCGAGCCGGACTCGATGCCCGAGGAACCGGTAATCCCCTTCCCGATGGTGATTTTGCCAAAGGAATAGGCATTCACCTGCCCGGAATCGTCTCCCGCCCCGCCAGTGAGCGCGCCGGTGATATTCAATGCGCCAATCGAGCCGCCGGTCGCCGCGGTTTCTCCCGCGCCGGTGACTCCGATGTAGCCGGAGCCGGAGCCGGCCCCGCCGACCACGTCGCCGGTGATCGTCAGCGAGCCGATGTTTGGGGAGGCGCTCGCGAGGGAAAGGCCGGTAATAATGGAACCGCTGCCGGTTCCCGCGGCTCCCAGGAGCCCGCCGATGGTCGCGCTGCCAAGCTTCCCGTCGATCTGGAGCGAGCCGGAATTGTTTCCGCTGCCGCCCAGCAGTCCGCCCGCGATGGATACCGAGCCGATATTGCCGGCAGGGCTGAAGGAACCGGCGAGGTCTGCCGTGGAACTGCCCGCTTCCAGCGCCCCGCCGATCTTGATCGAGCCGATATTCCCATTGCCCGCGGCGGTTTGGGTATTGGAGCTCACGGCAAACTGCGTGCCGATCATATCCGTCTGCACGGTGATAGAGCCGACGGAGCCGAAAATGGCGCTCTGCAAAGTACCCGAGGCCGCCTGCGTGGAGATGCCCTCAGCGCCCATGGAATGGACCTTGAGGCTGGCGAGGCCGACCGATCCGTGAACTCCGGCCAACTGGACGCCCGCCGTGATCGCTCCCAGATCCCCCTGCACGGTGACATGGCCCAGGGCGAAGCTGCTCTCGATGATCCCGACATTCGCGAAGCCATCGCCGCCGCCCGCCTGATGCACCGTCACGCTGAGGTTATCGCCGCCGAACGCGGCGGAGCTGAGACCGGCGCCCGTAAAATTGATGGCTTCGAGCTGCTGCGTGCCGGCCGTTGTGCCGCTGGCAAAGGTGAGCAGTTGGCTCATGTTCGCACTGGTGAAGACCGGCTTGGATGAGGTGATCGTGACGTGATCGCCATCCACGTCCGTATAGGTCACCACGTGGGGGCTGACCAACGTGGCCGGAGCGATGCGGGACTCGAGCGGCTCGATGGTGGCGCCGGGCGGCAGATTGCCCGGGAGACGCGGGGCGAGGAAGGCGCGCAGGTTGGAGAGTATGCGGTGGAGCATGCTATTCGATGAGCGGGTTGGGATCGGCGAAGGCGCGCGAATAATTCATGTGATTGCCGATGGGATCGGACGTAATCACCTTCATGATGATATATTGGCCCGCGGAGGTGGTGCCGGCTGGGAGGACGATCTCCGAAACGGAACCGGTGATGGCGGAATTGGCCGGAATGGAGACGGCGTTGTAGGTGCTTCCCTTTCCGATGGCGAGCTGCACCGCGGACGCGTCAATGGGGTCCGTGCTCGCGGTGGGCGAGATGAAAAACTCCAGCGTGATGGGGCCGGAGGCGATGTTGCCGGAGTTAAAGAGCGTCACTTCCTCATCCAGATAGCCATTGCCATAACCGGGATTGCCGATTTCTCCCACGATGTGGGATTGCGCGAACGGCGGCTGACGGGTCGCGATCCCGGTAAGGCTGGCAATGCTCCATGCATAAGAGGAGGCGTTGCTGCTGTTGGAGTTCACCGTCACATCCACCGGGTACGTGACGCCGAAGGCGTACTTATGGGCGCCGTACACATTGAAATTGCCGTTACTGCCGCGGATCGAGCCGGCGGTCACGTTTCCATCGCCCCAATTGATGGTGGCGCTGTAATTCGAGGGACCGACGCCGACGGTGCCGGAGGAATCCACAAAGCTGGCGACCACGCCGCTCGCCTTCCCCTTTGCGGCGGTGAATGTCCGTCCAAACGCGTAAATCGGCCCGGCGCCGATATTGACGGTATTCACAAATTCCAGGACGCCGCCGTTGGTATCGGTGACCGTGACGTGCATGGGGTAGATGCCGGCCCCGGAGTAAGTGTGGCCGCCGCTGGAAACGATATTGTACTGGGTCGGCACCCGGGCCGACTGCTGGACGGTGACCGAGGAGGTGCTTGAGACAACGCCATCCCCCCAATTGATGATCGCGCTAAAATCGCCGGAAACGGCGGCAGGATTCGAGCAAATGAAGGAACCGAACGGAGGCGTGGTCACCAGCGAGGGCGAGGTGCTGGAGGTGAGGGCGCCATTCGGCCTGCCCAGGAAATCGCCCGGCATGGCGGTGAGTTTTCCGGTGCCGAGGCCGGCGGTAAAGGCCGTCTGGTCGTATTGATCCTCGCGCTCCACGGAAGTGAAGGGCTGGTAAACATAGAGCCCGGCGGTGACGCTGCCCTGGGGCAGGTAGGAATTGGGCGTAATGGTGACCAGGCTTCTGGAGGCGGAAACGGAAGCGTAAACGGAATTGACCAGCGCTTCGGCGCCGGTGAGGAGATAGTCAAACTCCAGGTCCTGCGCCTTGAGGGGTGCGGTGACGGATTGATGAAGATTCGCCTCCACATTCGGCACCGGAGTGATGATGGGCGGATCGTTGACCGTATCGGTAACCGGCGTGGCAAGGCCGAAGGAAAGCGGTCCCGCGGCGATATTGGTGCCCGTTTCGACCACCGCCTTGGTGCCAAAGCTATCTTTTCCGTTGATGGAAATCGTCGCGCCGCCCGGCACATAGCCCGGTGCGCTGACCAGCAGGATGGCGTCCGTATTGTCCTCCGAGACCGTCACGGAATTGATCTGCACGGGAACGATGGGCGTCTCGCTATCCGACTGGAGCGGCACGCCCATGACCCGCTGCATCACGCCAAAGCCGGTGATCAATTGCCCGAAGATCGAGTAGCCGAAGTCGAGCGAACGGATGTTATTGTTTTGAGTGATGAAGAACTGCGAGCCATTGGTGCCGCGGAAGGTGGTCTGATCAATGCCGGCATTGGCCATGGCGAGCTGGCCCTGGCCCGTGAAGATGAGCGAGGGATTGAACTCATTGTCAAAGGTGAACCCCGCGGTGCCCGAAGTGGTATTGCCGGGGCTGCCTGCCTGCGCGATGTAACCGCTGCCGGAGGTGGCGAGATTGGTGACGCGGAAGAAATCGAGATAGCTATCGCCGGTGGGATTGTAATAGCCGCCCTCCGCAAAGCCGCCGATGTAGCCGGTGGTGGTGGGAGCCATATCCCGCAGCAGGGCAAACGCCATGGAGCCGCTGAAGGCGTCCGTGCCGGTCACGGATACCTGGTAAACCGTGCCCTGGCTATTGGTGCCGCCGGTCGAGGCGGCGCCAAAGAGGAGGCCGGTGCTGCCGCTCGCCAATGGCGCGTAGGGACTTGCGCCATCGTTCTGGCCGGTGAAGGTATAGAGCGTGGTGAACGAGCCGGAGGAACTGATACTGAAGACCGTGCCGTCATTGCCCGTGCCGCCGGTGAGGGTGACGCCGTAAAGCGCTCCATCCAGGCCCTGGACAAGGCCGGCATAGGGATTCCCGCCATCCGCGCCGCCGGTAAAGGAATAGAGGGTCGATAAAGTGCCGGAGGAGGTAAGCTCGTAAACCGTGCCGTAGCCGTAGGTGCCATCGGTTTCCGTGGTGCCATAGAAATTGCCATTCGCGGCCTGGATCACACCGCCGTAGGGCTCGCCGCCATCATTGCCGCCGGTAAAGGAGTAAAGCGTGGTGAGCGACCCTGTGGTGCCGAGCGAGCCGGTGGTCGTGACCACCTCGAAAACCGTGCCTGCGCCGGCGGTGCCGCCAGTGAGCGTGGTGCCCACAAGCCCGCCATCATTTCCCAGGAAAAGCTGGGATCGCGGCGTACCGCCATCGGAACCGTTGCCGAAAGTGTAAACCGTGCTCTCCGAGCCGCTGGCGCCGATGCGGTAGATGGTGCCGTAGCCGGAGCCGCTGGTCGTCGTGGCGCCATAGAGTGCGCCATCGCTGCCGGTGACGAGGCCGGAGTAGGGATTCCCGCCATCGGCGCCGCCGGTAAAGGTATAGAGCGTCTGAAAGGAGCCGCTGGCGCCGATCTCGAACACCGTGCCGTAACCGCTGCCGCCGGCTTCCGCGGTGCCGAAGAATTGGCCGCTGGTGCCGGAGAGCAATTGTCCATAGGGATTTGCTCCATCGGCGCCGCCGGAAAAGGTGTAAAGCGTGGTGAGCGACCCGCTGGTGGTCAATTTATAGAGCGTGCCGTAGCCGCCGATGCCGCCGGACTCCGTGGAGCCGTAAAGATCGCCATCGGTGCCGGTGATCACGCCCGCCTGCGGGTTCCCGCCATCGGCGCCGCCGGAAAAAGGATAGACGGTCGTAAACGGCTGGGGGTTGCCCGATTCCCCCGCGGCGGTGCCGGAGAAGGTAACATTGATCGTCATGACCGGGTACCCCGTCTTTACCATGGGGACGAGGCCGGGATTGCTGCTGGTGGCGGTAAACGTCATCGGGCCGGAGCCGCTCACCGCGATGGGAAGCACCAGCGTCTTGCCGACCGGCACCTCCGTCAGCGTGGTGTTGGAGTATTGGAAGTAGTTATCCGTTCCGCTCTGGCCCACATGGAAGAGGGGAGGATTGGCGGTGCCGGTGACCTGCGGCTGGGCGCCCATGCACACACTCAGGGCGGCGTTCAGAAGCAGGGCGAAGGACAGGGCTAAGCAATTGAGAGTCAGGCGCATGGGAAAAGAAACAGACCGTGGAGCACTGGATGGGGGGTCGCGAAATATCGCACCGAATCAGTAGCAAGCAAATCAGGACCGCAATTTCAGCAGCAAGTCCGTGCTTTCCACCGAGTCCCCGACCTTGACCAGAATCTCGCCAACGATACCGGCATCCGGCGCGTAAATCGTGGTCTGCATCTTCATGGCCTCCAGGGTCAGGAGTTTATCGCCCTTGGCCACCTTGCCGCCCACCGTCGTGTGCAGGCCGGTGATGACGCCCGGGATGGGAGCGCCGACCTGTTTTGTATCGTCCGGGTCCGCCTTGGCGCGGGCCTTGACCTTGGTCTGGAGCGATTTATCCAGGATGGTGCTCTCGCGCGGGACACCGTTCAGCTCATAGGAAACGATGCGTTTGCCGTCCTTGTCCGGCATGCCGATGTTCACCAGCTTGATGAAGAGAGTCTTGCCCGCCTCGATATTGACGGAGATTTCCTCGCCCGGCTTGAGGCCGTAAAAGAAAGCCGGCGTGGGCAGGACGCTGACGTCTGAGAATTCGCGCTCGAACCGGGCAAACTCCGCGAAGACCTCCGGGTACATGAGATGGCTGTAGAGATCGTCGTCGCCGGGCTCGCGCTTGAATTTTGCGGCGATATCGCGCCGGGTCTGTGCGAGCTCGATCCGGGGCGGTTTCGCCTCCACGGCATGGCCTCCGCCAAGGACTGCGTTGACGACCTTCCGGGGCCATCCGCCGAGCGGCTTGCCGAGGCCGCCGGAGAGCATATCGATGACTGAAGCCGGGAAGGAGGTCCCGGGCGGGAGATTGACCACATCCGCCGGCTTGATGCCGCGGGTAAAGAGAAAGAGCGCCATATCGCCGACCACCTTGCTGGAGGGCGTCACCTTCACGATATCGCCGAGGAGCTGGTTGACCTCCGCATAGCAGCGGGCGATCTCCGGCCAGCGATGGCCGAGGCCCATGGAATTGGCCTGCTCCTTGAGATTCGTGAACTGGCCGCCCGGCATCTCGTGCAGGTACACCTCCGCGGTGCCGCTGCGCGGCGCGGTATCGAACGGCTGGTAAAAGGCGCGGACGTGCTCCCAGTAATCGCTGAACTCATTGAGCGCATCAAGGTTGAGGCCGGTATCGCGCCTGGTGTGCTGGAGCGCGGCCACGATGGAGTTGAGATTTGGCTGCGAGGTCGAGCCGCTCATGGAGGCGAGCGCGAGATCGACGATATCGACGCCGGCATCGCTGGCCTGGAGCACCGAGGCCGCGTTGATGCCGCTGGTATCGTGCGTATGGAAATGAATCGGGATGCCGATCTCCTGCCGCAACGCCTTTACCAGCGCATGCGCGGCGTAAGGGCGGCAGAGGCCCGCCATATCCTTGATGGCAAGGATGTGCGCGCCCATTTTTTCCAGTTCCTTCGCCATCTTCACGTAGTAATCGAGCGAGTATTTCGTCCGTGCGGGATCCAGGATATCGCCGGTGTAACAGATGGCGGCTTCGCAAATCGCGTGCGTATCGCGCACGGCCTGCATCGCCACCTTGAGGTTTGGCGTGTAGTTGAGGGAATCGAAGATGCGGAAGATATCGATGCCGCCCTCCGCGGCGTGTTTCACGAATCCGGCGACGACATTGGAGGGATAATTCGAGTAACCGACGGCGTTGCTGCCGCGGAAGAGCATCTGGAAGCAAATATTCGGGATGCGCTCGCGCAAGGCGCGCAGGCGGCCCCAGGGGTCCTCATGGAGAAAGCGCATCGCGGTGTCGAACGTCGCGCCGCCCCACATCTCGAGCGAAAAGAGTTTCGGCGTGCGGCGGGCAACGGCATCGGCGATCGCCAGCATATCGTAGGAGCGGACGCGCGTCGCAAAGAGCGACTGGTGGGCATCGCGGAAGGTGGTGTCCGTGATGAGGAGTTGCTTCTGGCCATGGACCCATTGCGCGAATTTCTCCGGCCCCATCTCCAGCAGCAACTGGCGCGAGCCTTTTGGCGGCACCTGCTTGGGATCCGATGGCGGGATGGGCGCCGGCGAAAGCGCAACGGAGGGCATGAAGCCCTTGGCCTGCGGGTTGCCATTGACGACGACATCGGCAAGGAAAGCGAGGAGCTTGGTGGCGCGGTCGCGGCGTCCCTTGAACTCGAAGAGCTGCGGGGTGGTATCGATGAGGCGCGTGGTGGCCTGGCCGCTGCGGAAGGACTCGTTGCGGACGACGTTTTCCAGGAAGGGGATATTGGTCTTCACGCCGCGGATGCGGAACTCGCGCAAGGCGCGATCCATGCGCTGGAGCGCGATGGGGAACGTGGGGCCGGAGGCGGTGACCTTGACCAGCAGCGAATCATAGAACGGCGTGATGACCGCGCCGGTATCGCCCATGCCGCCATCCAGCCGGATGCCAAAGCCCGCGGCGGAGCGATAGGTGAGAATTTTCCCGTAGCTCGGCATGAACTTGTTATCCGGATCCTCTGTGGTGATGCGGGCCTGGACGGCGTAGCCGTTGCGCGGGATGGCCTCCTGCGGCGGCAGCGACAGCTCCGGGCCGTGGAGCGCGGCTCCGTTGGCGATGAGGATTTGCGAGCGGACAAGGTCAATGTTCGTGATGACCTCCGTGACCGTGTGCTCCACCTGGATGCGGGGGTTCATCTCGATGAAGAACCACTCCTGCCGGTCCATGTCGTAGAGGAACTCTACGGTGCCCGCATTATTATAGGAAATCTCGCGCGCCATGCGGGCGGCCGCCTCGCAGAGCTCTTGGACGATGCCGGGCTTTAGCTCCACCGACGGGGCGATCTCGATGACCTTTTGATGGCGGCGCTGGATGGAGCAGTCGCGCTCATGCAAATGGATGACGGCGCCGTGGTGATCGCCAAGCACCTGCACCTCGATGTGTTTTGCGCGCGGGATGTAGCGCTCCAGGAACACCGCGGGATTCCCGAATGCCCGGCCGGCCTCGCCCCGGGCCTCATCCAGCAGCGGGCCCAGGTCCGCCGCTTTCTCCACCACGCGCATGCCGCGTCCGCCGCCCCCGAAAGCGGCCTTGATGATGAGCGGGTAACCGATGGATTGAGCGATCCCGAGGGCTTCGTCGCGATCCTCGACGGGGTCTTCCGTGCCGGGGAGCGTGGGGACATTCAGCTTCTTGGCCAGGGCGCGCGCGGCGACTTTATCGCCCATAAGATCGAGCAAATCCGAACGCGGCCCGACAAACGTAATGCCGGCGGCCTCGCATGCGCGGGCGAATCCGGCATTCTCCGAGAGGAAGCCGTAGCCGGGGTGGATCATGTCCACGCCTTTCTCCAGCGCCAGCGCGATGATGCCCTCGATATCCAGATATGCGCCGACAGGGCCCTTATCCGCGCCCACCTGGTAGGACTCGTCCGCCTTGAAACGGTGGATGCAGAAGCGATCCTCCTGCGCGTAGATGGCGACCGTGCGCAGGCCCAGCTCATTGGCGGCGCGCATGATGCGGATGGCGATCTCGCTGCGATTTGCGACGAGCAGTTTCCGGCCGGTGATATCGTGAAAACGGGAGGCGGGGGATTTGGCGCGGGCGGAGGTCATTTCTGGCGTGTTTTATAGAGAGCGCGACGGCAAGCGGGCAATGCTTGAGTTTT
>DATAXI010000250.1:0-19382 GCA_036266845.1 Chthoniobacteraceae bacterium
CCGGATGGAAACCGGCCGCGCGAAGGCTTTCGAGCGCCCGCCCGGCATAGAGCGGGGCGACATTGGAATCCGAGATGACGGCGCAGCTTTTGCCGAGAGCCAGATCCCTTGCTTCCACCCCCAGGCTGTCCAGCAGGCCAGGTCCGATCTTTACCGAGTAACTGCGCGTCCCGAGCGCTACCTGCACCATACCGCTATGGCGCGGATGGATTCCAGAACAACGACTGCCCGGAAGCGCCGCCATTGGTGTCCAGATTGTAGTTACTGTTGTTAAAATCGAGCGCGTTCATGGTCGCCGTGTGGCCATCCATAAAGAGGACGTTGAGCTGGCCCCGATTTGACAGTTTGGTTCCCGGATTGCCGAAAACTCCCACATTCGCAGTGCCGGGCACCATCCCGGGATCATTTGTTGCGACTGTGGCGCCTTTGAAATTAATCGTGGAGCCGTTGGCGGTCGCGTTATCGGCCAGCACCATCAGTGAAGAGGGATAACGGAAACTGGTGGTGGTATTGCTGCCGGAAACCAGAGCGAGAATGTTCGAGTTCATGTCGTAGCTCAGGTTCTCCGGCCAGTTGCTTGTGTAAGTGCGATAATCAAACGGGGATTGGAACGAGTGCCAATCGCTCACGTAATCGGCGGCGCTGGAGGGTCCGATCAGCGCGGCCCATGAGGTGCCGGAGGTGGCGGCAATGGAAGTCGTCGTCATGATGGTATCGTCATGATCGCCAAGGTATGCGACCAGTCCGATGCCGAGCTGCCGAAGGTTGTTCAGGTCAGTCGTGGAATGGGCCTTTTCCTCGACAGACCGGTAGGCGGGCATGGCAATCGCCGCCAACACCGCAATAATGGAAATGACGACAAGAAGCTCGATAAGGGTGAAACCGCGATATTTGGTTTTCATGGGGGAGCAGTGGTTTATGAAAACTACATGAGGACCGGGGGAAATCACGCCTTCTTTTGGGCCGGGCCGGTTTTTCGCGCTCAGAGGGCGGGGTGAGGTTCCAGGACGGGAGCGGTTTCGAAAAGGGCGAGCTTGTTCTGCAAGTGGGGCGGAACGTGGGCGCGGATGAAGACATCCTCCCCGTCATACCGCAGCTCCAGCACATGGCCCACGCGATGGATCTCCGCAATGAGCGCCGATTCCCGGGCCGGGATGCGATAGGCGGCCCGCAGCCGCCATGCGGAAAGCTGTGTCTCCAGCTCCGCCAGCAATTGCGGCAGCCCCTCCCCGGTCTGGGCGGAGATGGCGACGGAATTGGGGGTGCGCCGCACCTGGGCTTCGACCGCCTCCGGGCTGGGCAGGGCGTCAATTTTGTTAAAAACGGTGAGCATCTGCTTGCCGTCGGCATCCAGCTCGCGGATGACGGTCAGCACGGCCTGGATTTGCTCCTGAAAGTTCGGGTGGCTCAGGTCCACGACGTGGATCAGCAGGTCCGCCTCGTGCACTTCCTCGAGCGTGGCCTTGAAGGACTCGATGACCGTGTGCGGCAGCTTCCGGATGAAGCCGACGGTATCCGTAAGGAGGACCTTCTGGTGATTGGGCAGCATGAATTGCCGCGTCGTCGGGTCCAGTGTCGCGAAGAGCTTGTCCGCCGCGAGTACGTCCGCCCCGGTGAGGAGGTTGAGCAGCGTCGATTTGCCGGCATTGGTGTAGCCCACCAGGGCCGCGACGGGCCAGTGATGCCGGCGCCGCCCCTCGCGCTGGATGGAGCGGTGCTTGCGAACGTCGCCGAGGTCGCGCTCCAGTTTCGCAATGCGCTCCTGCACGCGGCGGCGGTCCACTTCCAACTGCGTTTCCCCGGGGCCGCGGGTGCCGATGCCGCCGCTCTGGCGGGAAAGGTGGGTCCACATGCCGGTGAGGCGGGGCAGGAGGTATTGCAACTGGGCCAGCTCGATCTGGAGCCGGCCCTCGCGCGAACGGGCGCGCTGGGCAAAGATATCGAGGATAAGCTGGGTGCGGTCCAGTACCTTGCGGGAGGTCAGCTTCTCCAGGTTGCGCCCCTGGGCGGGGGAAAGTTCGTCATCGAAAATGACGGAGGTGATTTTCTCGCGGGCGCATTGCTCGGCCACGTGCTCGGCCTTGCCTTTGCCGATGTAAAACGGGGCGGTCGGCTGCTCCAGCTTTTGCGTCACGGTGCCTACGACCTCGGCGCCTGCGGAGAAGGCCAATTCCGCCAGTTCCTCCAGCGATTCCTTCAACTCCCATTTATCCACGCCGTCACGCTCCAAACCCACCAAAATCGCCTTTTCCCGGCCCTGTTGTACTTCCGTGTCAAACATCCCTGGATACACCCACCTCCGGACCGTCAGCCTCGAGTAGCCTCGCAATGAGATTCACCGCACCTCTATGGGGTTGATTGGTCAAGTTAAGCTTCGGGAATCTATTCTCCCTGCGCAGCCACGTCAACTGACGTTTTGCGTACCGGCGCGTGCGCTGCTGGATGGTTGCGATGCAGGTTTCCAGCGTTATTTCGCCCCGGAGGAGGGCCTGGATATCCGCATAACCGATGGCCTGCGAGGCGGTAGGCCCTGCCGCCGCGGCGCGCACTTCCTCCACCACACCCTGGGCAAACATTTGGCGCACCCGGGCGTCGATCCGGGCATAGAGGTCTTCGCGATCCCGCTCCAGCGCCACGCCGCGGAGCGGGGGCGAGGCCGGGGGAGTGATGCCGCTCCAATCGGCGCGCAGCGTGGAAAAGGGGACGCCCGCAAGCAGTGATACCTCGATGGCGCGGACGAGCCGGCGGCGATTTTGAACGTCAATTTTTTCCATGCCGCGAGGGTCGAGCAGGGCATAGCGCTCCTGCAACTGCCCAAGGGTGAGCGAGTCGAGGCTGCGCCGGATATCCGCGTCCTCCGGTGGCAGGTCGGAGAGCCCATTGGTGAGGGCCCGGATGTAAAGGCCGGTCCCGCCGGCTACCAAAACGCGCTTTCCGCGGCTCTCGATCTCCTTCGCTTTCGCGAGCGCCAATTCCCGGTATTGCGCGACATCGAATTTCTCCGCGGGCGGAATCGTGCCGATCAGGTGATGCGGGGCTCTGGCGCGCAATTCCGCCTCGGGCCAGGCCGTGAGACATTCCAGTCCGGCGTACACCTGGAACGCATCCGCGCCGATGATCTCCGCGTTGAAGCGCTGGGCGATTTCCGCGGCGATGCCGCTTTTCCCGCAGGAGGTAGGTCCGGTGATGAAGTACATCATACCCGGGCTCGCAGAGATTTACGCGCGGGCGCCGGCGCGAGCCTCCCGGGTTTGGAGAACGGCGGGCGCCGGACGTTCGGGTTGTAAAATGGGAGATGGGGCGGCACTTGGCGGCGGGATGATTCGGCGGCGGGAAGATAATGAAAGGCGCGAAACAAAAAAAGGCCCGCCAGTTTCCCGGCGGGCCTTTTGGGATCTATTTGCCGCTTAGGAGGCAGTGGGAGCGTTGGTTTCCTCCTGCTGCTGCTGCTCCTCCTCCTGTTGCTGCTGCGGGCGATAACCGCCCTCGCGGACATCGCTGGTCTTGGCGCCGCTCACGACGAGCTTGCGGCCCATGAACTCCTTGTCGTGCAACTCGGTGACGGCGCGGCGGGCTTCATCCACCGATGTCATGGTCACAAACGCAAAGCCCTTGGACTTGTGCGTGTACTTGTTGCTCACGACCTCGGCGTTCTGCACCTTGCCGACTCCGTTGAAGAGCTCGGAGAGATCGCTTTCGGTCGCGTCGAAGGAGAGGTTCCCAACGTAGATCTTGGGAGAGCTGACCTCGACGACCTCCGGCTTGCGCGCCTGACGGGCAGGGGCGGACGTCTCAAAACGCCGATGGCCGTTCTGCTGGCCGGCTTCCCGGTTCTGCTGCGGAGCGGCCGGACGGGAGGAGGAGGCGCCGGCGGTTTTTGGTTTGCCCGTGAAGATGCTGGCCAGTTTCTGCCAGAAACTGAGCTTTACGGGCTGTTGCGAACGGGCGGGTGCGCTGCTTTCATAGGAGTCGCGTTTGCCGCCGCCGCGATTAGTGCGACGATGTCTCGAACCGGAACGGGATCGGCGGTCCGAGCGCTGATTGTCATGCATGGTATTGTTGGTCTCAAGAGGCTGCCCTGTGGGCGCCTCGGGGTTTGTTAGTGACCGGCGAAGCGCAATGAGTTTTGCACGGTCCGGACGGCCCCGCGTTGTATGTTCCACGGACGATAATACGTGAAAGCCTGGGACCCCGGAAAACTTCGCCGGATATGATTGGACGCATGGACGGGCCGGTCTCGGTAATCCTTCGCTGGCCGCAATCCCGACAACACGGGAATGGATGGCTCAGAGAGATTTCCGCAATGATTGCCAGGGAATGCGGAAAAGCTCTTCATTTGAGGAGAAGCCGAAGGACCAAGGCGACATACCGTCAACTCGCCCAACTTGTTATCGATACTACGGAAATTGTTCCACAGCAAGCAGAACCTGCGGAACAGACGTTCAGCCCCGGATTTTGGGAAAAACCGTGAAACCTTGCTGTTCTCGTGGGAGTTTCTTGAGACACATGGACAGGACTTTCCTCTGCGCCGGTTTTACCGCTTTTGCTTTAGGGCTCGCTTCCCCCCATTCCCACGCCGCGGATATCCGGGAGGTGGGTTCCGCGCGAATCGCGCAAGTGGTTGCCATGCTGGATGATAAACCCGCCGGACTGGGAAGCGATTACCATGACCGGGCCACTTGGGTGGCGCTGGGAAAGAAGGCCAAATTTGCCCATGCGATCCCGGCGGCCGAAGCGTTGCTAAAGAAGCAGTTTCCTCCCTGGAATCAGGCGGCTTACGATGATTATGCCAAAACGGGCAGCCGCACGGTTACGGCGAAGCTTTTCAATCAACGTACCGATTGGCTCAGTCCGCTGGTGACCGCGGAGTGTATCGAGAACAAAGGGCGTTTCGTCCCGTTGATCAACTCGATCATCGAGTCCTATTGCAGGCAGCCCACCTGGCAGCCCCCGTACAATAACCCCGTGCCGGTGAAGGACCGGGGCCAAAAATTTGGCGTCGGCCTGGAGGCGGCGAGCTTTGCCCGGGATCTGGCGCAGGCGCTTTACCTTCTGGACGACAAGGTGAACCCCTCCGTGCGGACGGATGCGGTGGCGGCGTTGAGGGAGCGGGTTTTTAACCCGGTGCTGGAGGCGATGGAAACGGGCCAGGGCCTTTGGTGGCTGCGCGCGCGCATGAATTGGAATTCCGTCTGTCTGGCGGGGGTGACGGGAGCCGCGCTCACCATCCTGCCGGGCCGGCAGGAGCGTGCGGTATTCGCGGCGGCGGGAGCCCATTATTCGGCCTATGGGTTGTCCGGCTATTCGCCGGATGGGTACGATCCCGAGGGGCCGGGATATTACGACTACGGTTTTGGGGCTTACATCACCTTGCGCGAGGCCCTGTGGAAGGCGACCCATGGGAAGCTGGACCTTTTTGCGGATCCAAAAGTTCGTCAGGTCGCGATGTTCGGGCCGCGGATTACGATCACCGGTGGCTGGGTGCCTCCGTATGAGGATTGCCGTTTCGGGACGCATATCGATCCGGTGATCATGCGGTATTGCAGCCGCAACCTTGGGCTTGGCTTGCAACCTTACGATTCCATGGACCAGGCGGCGCCCAGTTACGATCTGGTGAGGGAATGCTTTACCTCGCTGCCCAACAGCGCCACCGAGGCGAAGCCCGGGGTGGCATCGCCGGCCGAGGGGTTGCGGTCCTTCTTTGACAAGGCGCAGGTGCTGGTCTGCCGGCCCGGCCCCGGCGGAGCGCTGGGCGCATCGATGAAGGGAGGCAATAACGACAAGCCGCACAATCACAATGACGTTGGCTCTTATGTGGTGGTGGCGGGCAGGGAAGAGATGGCGGGCGATCCGGGCGGGCCGTTCCGTTACAACGCGAGGACGTTTGGGCCGCAGCGATATACGGCCTTCAAGACATTCGTCTCCTATGGACATCCGGCGCCGCTCATCGCCGGGGTGCAGGAGAGCCTTGGCGCGGATGCGGCGGCGGAGAACGTGACGCATGATTTCACGGACAACCGCGACACTTTTTCCATGGAGATGCGCAAGGCGTATGCCGTGCCGGGATTGCAAAGCATGCTGCGGACCTTTGTATTCAGCCGGGACGGGCTTGGCTCGATGTCCGTGACGGATCGATTCCAGATGGATCACGCCGGCTCGTTCGAGACGGCCATCATCAGCCATGACGATTGGAAACGGACCGCGCCGGATACGATCACCTTTACCGTCAACGGCCAGACATTGATTGCAAAGATCACCGCGTCGGGCGATTGGGACCTCAAGACCGACGATATCACCGAGGACGCGCCGACCTTTCACCGGCTGGCAGTCCACCTCAGGCAGCCCGCCGCGGAGGGCTGGGTGACTGTGACTTACACGCCCGGCACGCCGCCGCCCTCCCCAAATCCCTAAGCCGTCCTGCCGCAGCAGTTCTTGTATTTCTTTCCGCTGCCGCAGGGGCAGGGATCGTTGCGGCCGGCTTTGGGAGGCGGAGCTTTTGCGGGCAGGCTGATCTCGATGTTCTGTTTATCGCCCTCCGGCTTATCCTGCGGCGGTCTGGCTTGCGGAGGCCGGGGAGCATTGGGCAGCCCGGTGGCAGACTGGCCTTGCAGGTAGCCCGGCAGCATACCGAGGAACTTCTCGAATGCGGAGAGGTTCGTGAAGCTGCGGAAGAGGTTGTTGAGCACCTCGTTTTTGATGTTGCCCATCAATTCCACGAACATCTCGAACGCCTCGTTCTTGTACTCGATCAGGGGGTCCTTTTGGCCGTAGGCGCGCAGGTAAACGGCTTCGCGCAGCGCATCCATGGCGTAGAGATGCTCCTGCCAGAGGCGGTCAATCGCGTTGAGCAGGATGTACCGTTCCAGGCTCAGCACGGCCAGCGGCTCCTCGTGCGCGCACTTCAACTCATAGGAAGCCTTGATCTGCTGAAGCAGGAACTCGGACGCCTCCTCGGGCGTCTTTTGCTCAAAGCCGGCGCGCTCCGCGGTGAGGCCAAGCGGGAAGGTGACATTCACCCAGTTCAGCAGGCCGGCGTAGTTTTTCTCATCGCCTTCGATGTAATCGTTGACCTTCAGCGGCACGGCTTCCTCGATGATTTCGTAAACCAGTTTGCGCGGGCTGTCGGAGTCGATGGCATCGTTGCGCAGGCCGTACACGACCTCGCGCTGCTTGTTCATCACGTCGTCAAATTCCAGCGTCCGCTTCCGGGCGAGGTAATTGCGCTCTTCCACGCGCTTTTGCGCGGTTTCCACGCTGTGATTGAGCCAGCGATGCTCCAGCTCCTCGCCCTCCTGCATGCCAAAGCGCTCCATGATCCGCGTCATGCGGTCCGCGGCGCCGAAGTTCCGCATCAGGTCATCCTCAAAGCTCACATAAAAACGCGTGACGCCGGGATCGCCCTGGCGCGCGCAGCGTCCGCGCAACTGGCGGTCGATACGGCGCGATTCATGGCGTTCCGTGCCGATCACGTAGAGGCCGCCCACTTCGGAAACCTCCGCGCCCAGCTTGATGTCGGTGCCGCGGCCCGCCATGTTGGTGGCGATGGTGACTGTGCCCCGCTGGCCGGCGCGGGCGACGATGTCCGCCTCCTGCATGTGGTAGCGGGCGTTGAGCACGCTGTGCGGGATGCCCTCGCGGCGCAGCAGGCGGGAAAGCATCTCCGAGGCCTCGACACTCACGGTGCCTACGAGCACGGGCTGGCCGCGCCCGTGCGCGGTCTTCACTTCCTGGATGACGGCGTTGAATTTCTCGCGGCGCGTCTTGTAGATGCGGTCGTTATGATCGATCCGCTTCACCACGCGGTTGGTGGGGATGACATTGACGTCCAGCTTGTAGATGTCGTGGAACTCGTTGGCCTCCGTCTCCGCGGTGCCGGTCATGCCCGAAAGTTTGTGATACAGGCGGAAGTAATTCTGGATGGTGATGGTCGCCATCGTCTGCGTCTCGCGGTCGATCTGCACCCCTTCCTTCGCCTCGACTGCCTGGTGCAGGCCATCGCTCCAGCGGCGACCGGACATTTTACGGCCGGTGAACTCATCGACGATGATGACCTTGTTTTCCTCCACCACGTACTGCACGTCTTTCTCAAAGAGGCAATAGGCGCGGAGTAGCTGGGAGATATTGTGAATGCGCTCGCTCTGGCGGTCGCACTGAGCCTGGAGTTTTGCTTTTTCCTCGCTCTTTTGCGCGTCTTCGAGGTCCCTGCGGTTGTCGATATCGGCAAATGCCGTCATCAGATCCGGCAGCACAAAGGCATCGGGCTCGTCCGGGTTCAGGAATTCGCGGCCTTGCTCGGAGAGATCGGCCTCATGGGCGCGCTCGTCCATGGTGAAGAAAAGCTCCTCCTTCAGCGCGAAGAGCGCTTCCTTTTGCGCGTCGGAGTAAAAGGAAAGCTCCGCCTTATCCAATGCGCGGCGCTTGGCGGGCTCCTCCATCATGCGGGTGAGGCCCTTGTTGCGGGGTTGGCCCAGCTTGACCTTGAACATGAGGCGGCCGGCTTCCTCCGGATTATCCTGGGAGAAAAGCTCCTCCGACTCCGCCATCAGGCGGTTGCACAACAGCGTCTGCTTGCGCACCAGTTGCTCCACCAGCGGCTTGAACTGGTCATACTGATGGGTGGAAACCGTGGCCGGGCCGGAAATAATGAGCGGGGTGCGCGCCTCGTCAATGAGGATGGAGTCCACTTCATCCACGATGGCGTAATGGTAGCCGCGCTGCACCTGCTGCGCCCTGCTGCTGGCCATGCCGTTGTCGCGCAGGTAATCGAAACCGAATTCCGAATTCGTGCCGTAGGTGATATCGTACGCGTATTGGGCGCGGCGGAGGTCCGGCGGCTGGTCGTGCTGGATACAGCCGATGGTGAGGCCGAGGAACTTGAAGAGCGCCCCCATCCACTCCGAGTCGCGGCGCGCCAGGTAATCATTCACCGTAACCAGATGGGCGCCGCGTCCGGTCAGGGCGTTGAGGTAAAGCGGCAGCGTCGCGACCAGGGTCTTGCCTTCGCCGGTGGCCATTTCCGCGATGCGGCCCTGATGCAACACCATGCCGCCGATCAATTGCACGTCGAAGTGGACCATGTTCCACTCGATGGGATGATCGACGACGTTGATGGTGTGGCCGACCATGCGGCGCGCGCCGCTTTTTACGACGGCAAAGGCCTCGGGCAAAATCTCGTCCAGGCGGTGGCGGAGCGTTTCGGCGTTGTCGAGCTTGGAAAGCTCTTCCTTCCAGGCGGCGGTTTTGGCGCGCAATTCGTCGTCGGAAAGGGAGCGGTATTCCTCTTCCAGTTTGTTGATGCGCTCGACGATCGGGCGCAGGCGGTCGAGGTCGCGCTGATTCTTGGAGCCGACGATTTTCTTTAAAATCCAGTTGATCATAGGGAAGCGCCAGAGGCGCGGGGATCGTTAACTTGACCCAACCTTGGGCTGCGTGCAATCCGCACTTCCATCAAAGCGGGGCATCGGCCACGGCGATTGCCTCGATCTCCACGCGAGCCCCCTTGGGCAGCGCCGCAACCTGAATGGTGGAGCGGGCCGGCTGATTAGCCGGGAAGTAAACGGCATAGACGTCGTTCATCGCGGCAAATTCTCCAAGGTCGATGAGGAAGACGGTGGTTTTGACGACATTCGCGTAGGTCATTCCATTGGCGCGGAGGACTGCGCCCAGGTTTTCAAGCACCTGGGTGGTCTGCTCCGAGGCATCGCCCTGGACCAGCTCGCCAGTGGAGGGCATGAGGGGAATCTGGCCGGAGCAAAAGAGAAAATTCCCGATGGCAACGGCTTGGGAATAAGGGCCTACCGCCTTGGGGGCTTCGACCGTGGCAATGATTTTTCGCGACATAAATGAGCGGGCGAGGGTAGCAACCATGGCTCCGCTGTCAACCGCCGCGACTTGCGAACGAGCCGCATCCCGCGCGACGCGGGCGAGCCTATGGACGATTTTCTCAGAGGGCTCACTCCCACTCGATGGTCGCCGGAGGCTTGCTGGAGATATCCAGGCAGACGCGGTTGACGCCTTTGACCTCGTTGATGATGCGGGTGGAAATTTTTGCCAGCAGATCGTACGGCAGGCGGACCCAATCGGCGGTCATGCCGTCCTGGCTCTCCACGGCGCGCACGGCGATGGTGTTCTCATAGGTGCGTTCATCGCCCATGACGCCGACGCTGCGCACCGGCAGGAGCACGGCAAAGGATTGCCAGACCCGGTAATACCAATCGCTCGCCTTCATCTCGCTGACGACGATGGCATCCGCCTCGCGCAGGATGCGCAGCCGCTCTCGCGTCACCTCGCCCAGGATGCGGACCGCGAGGCCGGGGCCGGGGAAGGGCTGCCGGTAAACGATCTCATGCGGCAGCCCAAGTTGCAGGCCCACCTGCCGGACTTCGTCCTTGAATAACTCCCGCAGCGGCTCGACCAGCTTCAGTTTCATCCGCTTGGGCAGGCCGCCCACATTGTGATGGCTTTTGATGAGCGCCGCCGGATTGCCGGAGATGGAAATGCTCTCGATGACATCCGGGTAGAGGGTGCCCTGGGCCAGGAAACGGATTTTTGCCTTCGATTTTTTTGTCAGCTCCTCGACCGCGGTATCGAAGACGCCAATGAAATCGCGCCCGATGATCTTTCGTTTTCGTTCCGGATTAGTGACGCCCTTGAGCCCTTTCAGGAAACGGTCGGTCGCGTTCACGTACTTGAGCTTTACGTGGAAATTTTCGCCAAAAACCCGCTGCACCACTTCAGCCTCCTTGGAGCGCAGCAGGCCGTTGTTTACAAAGATGCAGGTGAGTTGATTGCCAATCGCCTTGTGCAGCAGCGCGGCGGCCACGCTGGAATCGACGCCGCCGCTCAGCCCCAGCACCACCTGATCGCCGCCCACCTGCTCGCGCACCCGTGCGCATACCTGCTCGATGAAGGAACCCATGGTCCAGTCCATCTTGCAGCCGCAAATCTGGTACACGAAGTTTTGCAGCAACTCCTTGCCGCGCGGCGTGTGCGCGACTTCCGGATGGAACTGGAGGCCGTAAAAATGGCGTTTCCGGTCCGCGATGGCGGCGTAGGGGGAGTTATCCGTCTCCGCGGCGGCGATGAAGCCTTTTGGGAGTTTGGTCAGTTTGTCGCCGTGGCTGTTCCAGATATCCAGAACGTCCGGCAGGCCGTGGAAAAGATCGGCGGATTCGCCGCCCTTGCGCGCCGCCGGGCTTACCTTGAGCAGGCTGGCGCCAAACTCTCGGCGCTGGGAGTTCTCCACTTTGCCCCCCAGATGATGCCCCATCAATTGCATGCCGTAGCAAATCCCGAGGATGGGGATGCCCAGGTCAAAGATCGCCGGGTCCGGGTGCGGCGCCCCTTTGCCATACACGCTGGCGGGGCCACCGGAGAGGATGAGGCCGCGCGCGCCCGATTCGCGGATCTTCTTGGCGGGCGTGCTGAAAGGGATGATCTGGGAGTAAACCTGGCACTCGCGGATCCGCCGGGCGATTACCTGCGTGTATTGCGAGCCAAAGTCGAGGATGAGGATTTTCGAAGCCTCAAAGGCATCCGTCTGGGTCATGCGTCCTATTGCCAGAATCCAGTGCCCGGGATCAAGCGAGGATTGAAAGGAGTGAGGCGGTGAGCGCCTCGGACAAGCGCGCTTCCGGCATACGACATCATTTCCGCGATCGGAAACGGCAGTATTCGCATGGGAGTAACCGCATCCCTGGCTCGGGGAGATCACGCCCGGCCGTTAAGAAGGATCAAACAAGAGAGAAAAAAACGACGGTGGACTTGGCCAGCGGGCAGCAGCTTTTCCTTCGAATGCCTCCGAACAGCGATGAGAGATCAGTATGTATATTGGTCTTTCCGCGCGTTCTGACTTGCGGACAATCCCGGGGGGCCGGTCCAATGAATGCCGGGCTTGCCGCAGAAAGGCGGCAAGGTCCGCGCTCATTGGTTCACCCCTGCGTCTTGCGATAGCGGACGACGATGCATTGGGCGGCGACGTCTTGCTGCATCGAATGGCCGCCGAGATACCAGTAGCCGTCATCGCCGACGTAAACCTTTACCTCCTCGCCGCCGCCCTGAAAGTGGCCGGTAACCTGAGAAAGGGCGCAGAAGCCATCGTCCTGGGGCATGATCTTTACGGGAGGCTCGCCCTGATGCCACGTCCGGGTTTCGATGGAAGCAATCCCGGTTTCCTTTCCAGGATTTGGACGGCGGAGGGTTAATGTTTTCCCCTTGAAATGATTCGGCCCATCCATAAGGACCGTTTCCGTCTGCCACCGGTCCCACGCGAGCACCAGCATGATATGGTCTTTAAAGCCCGTCAGGGTCCAATGTCCGCCATCGCCGTTGCCCCGGTGAAAGGCGCCATCGGCGGAAATGTAGATTTGATCGTGCCAATCGCGATCCCCGGCGTTCCACCAACCTGCGACGCTCCACGGGCCGGCAACGGGACCATTGGGCACTGAGAGGGCGGCGGGTTGTGAGACACCGGAATTTGCCGGGGGATCGGCAAGGGACGTGCAGACGAGCGCCATCAGGGAGAACAGGAGTGCTTTCATATCAGGATAATACGTTCCTTTTCCTGGAAATCTTTCGAATTTCGGTTTTCGAATTCCAAAATCCGGCATAGGTTTTCCACCCCTGTCATGCATACCAAGCTCTTCATTCCCGGACCCGTCGAGGTTTCACAGAAAACTTTCCAGGCATTCTGCAAGCCGATGATCGGCCACCGCAGCGGCGATTTCAAAAAGCTGTACGCCTCCATTCACCCCCAATTACAGACCCTCTTCGGCACCGCGCAGCCGGTTTTCCTCTCCACATCCTCCGCGTGGGGCGTCATGGAAGGGGCGATTCGCAATCTGGTGGGGACAAAGGTGCTCAACTGCATGTGCGGCGCTTTCTCCGACAAGTGGCTGGATGTCTCCAAGCGCTGCGGCAAGGAGGCCGACTCGCTGCAAGTGGAATGGGGGCAGCCGATCCTGCCGGAGGCGCTGGACAGGAAGCTGTCCGAGGGCGGCTACGATACCGTGACGCTCATCCATAATGAAACCTCCACCGGGGTGATGAGCCCGCTGAAGGAATTGTGCGATGTCATCAAGCGGCATCCGGATGTGCTGCTGGTGGTGGATACGGTTTCCTCTTTCTCCGTAGTGCCGACTCCGATGGATGAACTGGGCATCGACGTATTGCTGACCGGCAGCCAGAAGGCGCTGGCGATGCCGCCGGGCCTGGCGCTCTTCTCGGCAAGCCCGCGGGCATTCGAGCGCGCCTCGTCGATGAAGGGGCGCGGCTATTACTTCGATTTCCTGGAGTTCAAGAAGAACCAGGCGGACGACATGACGCCCAGCACGCCGAGTATCGGGCATATCTACGCGCTGCAATCGAAGTTGGAGGATATTTTTGCCGAGGGAGTTGAGGCTCGCTATGCGCGCCATGCGCGGCTGAACGCGAAGGTCGCCGCGTGGGTGGAAAAGAACGGGCTCGAGTTCTTCGCGCCCGGGGGATACCGGTCGAAGTCGCTCACTTGTGTGAAGAATAACAAGGAGATCGATGTGCCGGCGTTGATCGCGAAGCTGAAGGAGCGCCACCATTGCGTGATCGACGGCGGCTACGGCAAGCTGAAGGGCAAGACGTTTCGGATATCCAACATGGGCGATGAGACGGATGAGACAATCGACGCGCTCCTCGGCTGGCTGGATGATTGCCTGAAATAACGCGCATGGCATGCATCGCATGCCCGCGCCGGAAACGAGTCGGGCAGAAAGCGCGCCCGGCCGGTTGACGCGCTGGGCCGGTTGACGCGCTGGGCCGGTTGGCGCGCTGGGCCGGTTGGCGCTTCCGGCGGCTCATGCCGGAGGCATGAAATATCGGTAGCCGGGGGTCGCGGCTGAAGCGAAGCGAAAGCCAACACCCCCGGAATACGAACGAAACCGCACCGATCCCGGCAGGGATCGCATAGCCCGGGAATGCTATGGCATCCCTCCGGGATGCGGACATGGGTGGTTGGTTTCCGGGGGTATCGGCTTCGCCTCGACCCCCGGCTATCGATTTTCGAACCCTCTGGGTTCGTGTAAGGCGACCGGCTGGATATCGAGATCGAATCCAATGGCCTGACCAAAGCATCCCAAGTCGCTCCCAAGTCGCTCCCGAATTGGACGAAGGGAGCGGGCTACACTGACAGCACAAGCCCCGTTTTTTATGATGAGCTCGCTCCTGTGGCGCTTGCCGAAGGGTACAAGGCCTATGGGGAGAAAGTATGGGTGACTAATAGCTGGGGTTATATGAATCGAACCGGGAAGATCGTGGCCTGGCACGATGCGGTGCCAGCAAAATGATCAGTCGTCATGGTCTGCATCGGCTAAGGCGAGCGCCTCCAACCGCGCCAACTGATCGCCCGCATCCGGCATAGGCTCCACGGTCCAGCAGTAGGTGGATCAAAGTCCGGGGGCAGGCCATGGACATGCCGGTCGAACGCGAAGCGCCTGGATATTTTCGCCAACGTCGCGCCGGGCTTTTCACAGTCCCTGCGAACGCGGACGGCGAAGAATTTGCGGGTCTGTTTCATAAAACGGGTATCGAAGATGTTCTTGCGTCCGATTTTCAAACCGCGGTCTGGCGCAAACTTGCGATCAACTGCGCCGGAGCCGTTTCAACACTGGTTTTGAAACCCGCTGTGATCGTGCAGCGTCCTCCCATTGCAGACATCATGCGGAGTCTAATTCGCGAATGCGTTGCGGTCGGTCGGGCCGAGCGCGCGTCTCTTGACGGTTCGCTGGTCCAATCTATTATTGATCGCTATCGAAATGGGCCGGCCGATGCAGTCAATTCCTTACACGCAGATCGGCTTGCCGGAAGGCCGATGGAAATTGATATGCGCAATGGCGTCATAGTCCGTCTGGGGAGCAAGCATGGGATCCCCACGCCGGTTAGTCAAATCATCGTCGCCCTGCTTGAAGCGGGCATTTGAGCCTTTTAACGAATGATATGATTCATGCTGTATGAAATCTCGGGAACGGGTTTGTTTTACACCTAAATAGCTTGCCGACGCATAGAATCTTCGCCCGCCGCCTGCATGGTCATCATTCCGGTCAATTATGGGAGCCGTGCGAGGCGCGCTTGGAAGCGCTGGATGTTGTGCTGTGTTGATGTGAGCCGCGGTCGGGATAACGCGTCGTGATATTTTACCGAAGAATAATGCTTGGCTGGAAAATCGCAATTCCGCACGATGGCGGCAAAGCGATGGACCATACCACCTTCCTCATCATTCATCTCCTCGGCGTTGCAGCTCTTTCAATCGGTATCGGGGGGATGTTGGCCGGAGGCAGTGAACGAAAGCTGTTCTCGATTCTTCAGGGCGTGGCGCTGCTCGTGATGCTGGTATCGGGGTTTGGCCTTCTTGGAACGCTTCATCTGGGTTTCCCGCACTTTGCTCAGGCGAAGTTGGTGCTATGGGCCTTCCTCGGTGTTTTGCCTGTGATCCTGCGGCGGCTTCGTATTCCGATTGCCGGGGGGATCACGATAGCGCTGGTGGTCATTGGCGTCCTGGCGTGGCTGGGAGTGATGAAGCCTGCGCTCTGGTAAGCTTGTTAATCCAAAAGCCGGCCTGCCGGAGGTTTGGTCAAATCGGCGCCGGGGAAATTGGCGGAGCGGCAATTTTTGACGGAAGGCTTTGCCGGGAATAATCCGGGGCATGGGCCGGCGCGGCCAGGGTTCGATCTGGCCGCCGAGATGATTCCATACTCGGATCCAACCTCTCTCATCCGGACGCGCGGCAAGTTCATCCGGGCATGGAACCGGGCGGGCGCCGCGAAACGATGCCTTTCTAAAGTCCGCCTTATGATGCCCGCCTGGCTTCACATTCTTGCCATTGTCTCGCTTTCAGTCGCGGCGGTTTGTGCCGCCTGGACGGTTATTGATCTGCTCGCCGGCAATAAGCAGCACATGTGGATCATGAATATTGTGTGGCCCATCACCTGCCTCTACGCCGGACCGCTGGGCCTGTGGGCGTACTATCGGGCGGGCCGGCTTTCGAGCCATCGCGCCATGCGGGAGGCGAAGGAGCGGGGCGAGGAAGCGCCCGGGGAGAGGAAGCCTTTCTGGCAGATGGTGGCGGTCGGCGCCAGCCACTGCGGCAGCGGGTGCACGTTGGCGGATATCGTGGGCGAATGGGCGCTGTTCGTCTTTCCAGTTACGCTATTCGGCATGAAAATCTTTGGGACGTGGGCCGTTGATTACGTGCTGGCGCTGCTTTTCGGCATTTTCTTCCAATACTTCAGCATCGTGCCGATGCGGAATCTCTCGCCCGGAAAAGGACTCATCGCGGCGGCCAAGGCGGATTTTCTTTCCCTCACCGCATGGCAGCTTGGCATGTATGGGTGGATGGCGATTGTGACGTTCGGCATCTTTGGCCATGAAATCGCAAAGACCGATCCGGTGTTTTGGTTCATGATGCAGATTGCGATGCTGGCGGGTTTTCTCACTTGTTACCCGGTTAATTGGTGGCTGCTCCGGGCCGGTATCAAAGAGAAGATGTAACTTGGCCAATCCATTGCCGGCCATGGGCCTCAGCCCCTGCGCCGGGCCTGGCAAAAGCGGAACTTACTGCCAGACCCGGGCGGGTGAGCGATTTTTTCCTAGGTGCCCTGTGACGCCTTTTTCAATACCTGCGTCAGCTTGGCAGCGCTTTGCGGCGGAGTGACTTTGCAGTTCAATATCTCCGACGGAGTCACGCTCTTTCCGTAATATTCGTCATCCAGCTCCTTGCTCGATGCCAGAATACCGCCCTGGATATCGGCTCCCAAGAAAACGCCCTTGGACTCGACATAACTCAAGATATCGGCGCTCGTGAATGTCGATTGGGCCTGGGCGTTGATATTAGCGGGGCCGGCCACGACGCTGAGATCCACGCCAAACTTTACGTTTCCGTGAGATACCGCATCGATGGCCTTTTGGCTCTTCAACACGAGGACCACGTTCCGGATCGTTGCTCCTGCCTGGGCTCCAAAACCGGCGCCGCCGAGCCTCACAAACTCAGGCCCGGACCAGCCTTTGTCCGTCCGCGCGATGACTACCCCCGGGCCTCCTTTTCCGCTGGCGAACAGGGCTACATCCACGACGTGGAAAATGGCGAAACCCTTCGCAGCTTTGACTACCGAGGGGGAAATCTCCCGGTGCGATCCGCTGGTGAAATCCCTCAGCGTGGTGGCCGCTTGAGCCACATCCCCCGTCGCATCGCCATAGGCGCCTACGCCGGCAAACGCGAACACTGCGAGAATACAACTAAATGTGGATATTTTCATATAGTCCCATTCGATTCCGCGAGCGAGGCAGTAGGTCAGGCCTGACCATGACTGAAACATCGGCAAACGACATATAATGTCTGTGATACGGGTGGCGGGATGGACCCCGCATTTGACGCGCCAATGCGTCCTAAGGCGTAGCATCTTCCGCCAATCCGGGCCGGTTCAATGCGGCGACTTTCCATTTAACAACTCCACGCCCACCAGGCAGACATCGTCCGTGAATCCGCGACCGGCGGAAAAGCGGTCGATCTCCGAGAAAAGGTCGTTCACCATTTCCTCCAAAGGCCGGCGGATCGATCTCTTCACGGTTTCCAGCAGGCGCTTCTCTCCGAACTCCTCGTTCTGCTCATTGTCCACCTCAAAGAGTCCGTCCGTGAAGAGCACGATCAAATCGCCCGGCGTGATGGCGCACTCTCTCGCTTTATAGACCGCCTCCGGAAACAAACCGAGCGCCGGGCCAGGGCGGATGCCTGCGTGCAGGAATACCGCAGCGTCCGCATGGCGCTGCACGTGCACCGGAAAGGGATGGCCGGCTATCACGTAACGCATACTCCTCGCCGCGGCATCGACGACGGCGTAGAGCGCGGTCGCGAATAAGGCCACGCCGGTCTGCCGCAGAATTTTCGTCAATTCGCGGTTCAACAGGGTCATTACGTCGGCGGGATCGGGCGTTTGCGGCGCGATCTCTTCCACCAGCGCCCGCAGCATCGCGGTGACCAAAGCGGAGCGGACACCGTGCCCCATCACGTCGCAGATGAAGACGCCCGCCGCATCGTCGGATAGCCGGATTACGTGAAAAAAATCGCCGCCAACATTGCCTGAGGGCTGGTAGCGGTGCACGAATTGGATGGAGCTGGCATCCGCGGGACAACCCGGGGGAAAGGTGGGACACTCATCCGGCAGCAATGCCTGTTGGAGCTCCCGCGCCATCCGCAGGTCCGCCTCCATCTGCTCATTCTTTACGTTCAACAGGCGGCGCTGCTCTTCCAGGCTCTGGATATTCTCCACGAGGAAGCGGTTCTCAAGCCGCACCAGCGCTTGCGTGGAAATGAGCCCGAGAAATCTCTCCTCCGCATCCACCAGAAGGACGTCGTCGTAAAACGTCGCGTCGCCGCGGGCGAAGACGATCTTCAACACCTTGGACAACGGCATTCCGGCAACGATTTTCATCGGTTCCCGGCAGAGATGCCTGGAGATCGGCTTCCGCCCGAAGAGCGAGAAACCGTAACGCGAGCCCAGCAGCATGCCGATCTCCCGGCGCGCGCACATTCCCAGCAGCCTGCCGGAGGTTTCATCCACAACCGCCATGAATTCCACCGTGTGGGATGAAAAGAGATCGTACACCTGTTCCAGGGGAGCCTGTGCGTTCACGGAGGTCGCATGCGCCACCAATATCCGCAGGTCCGTCTTCTCGATATCGCCCGGGGGGCCACACGGCGCCGGAGGAGCAGGGGCTTCGTCCGATCCTCTGTTTATTGCGGGCGCATCCATCTTGGCCTAGCCATAGCAGAGCTTCCCGTGGGTGGCATGTTACAAATCCAAGACGGCGGCGCCGTTTTGTTGCGAGGCCGCGGGCCGGGGCAAGGCTTTGACAACGGAAGCATTGACAAGGATGGTGACAAGCGAGGCGGCAAGGGCGGCGTTATAGACATCGTGGGAAATGAGTTTTGACTCCAGCGCCAATTGGGCGAGCACGAATGAGAATTCTCCGATTTGCGTGAGGCCGGCGCCAACTCTCAACGCCGTGCGAAAAGGATACCCGAAAATGCGAACCACCGTGGACCAGACGAGGAATTTCCCCACGAGCACGAGCCCTGCGATGACCAGGAGAAGCGGTAAATGGGAGAGTACGTCATGCGGATCGATCAGCATCCCGATTGAGACGAAGAAGAGAGCGACGAAGGCATCCCGGATGGGGAGTGTTTTTTCCGCGAGCGTGTGGGCGTAGTGGGAGTCGCCCAGCATCATGCCGCCGAGAAATGCGCCGAGCGCGAGCGAAAGGCCGATGGCTTCCGTAATGGCCGCGGTGACAAGGCACACCGTCAGGGCAAAGAGCAGCGAGATTTCATCATGGCATATCTTTTCCATCCGGGAGAGAAG
>DATAXI010000274.1:0-4791 GCA_036266845.1 Chthoniobacteraceae bacterium
CACCCGGATGCTCGCCCGGTAGAAATAAGTGACACGTTCGGCGAACACCGCTGCCGCGATTACGCTACAGAGGAGAATGAGCCACATGAGCGGCCCGCCTTTTTGCATATAGTCCAACATCGGGGGAGTTTATAAGGCAACCGGGCGGGCGATGCAAGGGTCAAGGCCGGTGGGGGATACGCCGTATCGCGTATAGGGCCAAAGCCTATTCCACGGGCGGCGCGGCATCGGGTGGCGCGGTTCCATTGCTTAAATCGTCCGCCGCGCCCACCAGGGCTTCGTGCGCCAGGGGCGGCAGGGTCCGGTCATGGTGAAGGGCCACAATGAAGTGGGTATCGCGCACCGCGGCAGTCGCGTGGAATTGGTCGCAGGCGATCGTGAGCTGATGGCTCCAGCCGAGTTGGCGTCCACTCTCCCGGGCCAGGCCGACGATGTTCCCCACGAAGTCGCGCAGGGCGTCCAGGTCCGGCTTGCGGGGGAAATCCGCGCTCGCGAAAACCGCCCCTTCCACAAACGCGGCGGCGGCGAAGATGCCTGGCTGGCTGGCAAGGAAATCGGCGGTGCGGCGCGCTTCCGGCGTGGGAGCGGCGGCGGGGAGGGGCTCGACGGGCGCTGAGTTGGCGGTGGAATTGAATTCGGGCGCGGCGGGTGATGCCTCGGCGGCGGCATCCGGGTGGAAGAGCCGGGGCGGCGGCACCTGAAAACCCCGCATCCACGGAGCGCGGGAGGTCTGAGTCTCGGCGGGTTCGGCGGGTGACGGTTGCGGGGCCGGTGCGGGAGTTTTGGAGGGGGGTTCCGGGGCGGGGGCTGCGGCGGCGGGGGATTCGGAAGCGACGGGCTCGGAAGCGACGGGTTCGGAGGCGACGGGCTCGGAGGCGACGGGCTCGGAGGCGGGCGCCGGCTCCTGGGGCGGAGCGGGAGCTTTGGGCTGATTTTGCGCCGTGGCGCTATCTGCCGTCTCAGGTTCGGGAGCAGGTTCGGCGGGTTTGTCTTTGGGAGCGTGTGCCGTCGTGGCTTCAACTGGCAGGGGTTCAGTCTTGCCTTGGGGAGCTGCTTCACCCTGGGAAGGCTCCACGGTTTCGGGCGCCACTTTTTCCGTGCTGGCAGAAGCGGCTTTTTCACCGGCAGAGGCGGGGGGGCTGGTCGGATCCTTCGCGCCATGGATATTATCCCGCGATGCGGCGTCTTCCGGGGGCGAATTGGACTCTGGCGCGGCGGGTTCCTTCACCGGCTCGTATGGCGGCATATAAAAGAGGTGATCCGGTGGGAGACTCTGGAAAATCTCATCGAGCGGGATCCATGCGTTGATTCCCTCCTTCGGCACCACCGCCGTCTTTGCGTTTTCCGGCAGCGCCTTAATGAAATCCTCCAACGGGATTTCCACATGGCCGGCGGCGAGCTGGGGATCGATGACGGAGAGGGGAAGGGCGACCCGGGTATCCTCTGGCGGAAGGCTTTCGAAGCGGACGGCTTCCGCGGGGAGCAGGCGAAGAATGGGGAGGACCCGCAGAGAAATGCAGCCTGGCGGGATGGCAGGAGCGGAGACCGGGTCCGGGGACTTATTCACCGGCCGGCTGGTTAAAACCGCCTCCGATTTATTTCCCGTAATCTCCGTTGAATGATTTGCTACATCTTTATCCCCAGATAATTGAGACTTATTCACAATTGCTTTTGTGAATAACCCTAAGAGCCGTCTTGCCGGTGAAACCAGTTTCGCCGTTTTCTCCCGTTCCGGCGTCTTTTCCGGCTCCGCCGCCGGTTTCGCCGCTTCCGGTTCCGGCCTTACCGCTTCCGCGTCAATGATGCGTGTGGCCTCCACTCGCGCCTGCTTTACCTGCTCTTGCGGCACGCCATTGGGGGCCGGGGGTTTCGGAGCAATCAGCCCCACCTGCTCCAGCAATTTCTGGAGCGGCAACGGTATCTCCGGTTCCGTGCCGAGCCCTTCCATGGTGATGAAAATCTCGGGACACGCCGCCGCCAGCCGCTCGACCGGCACGCTGGCGCGGCCCCGGGAAATCTTTTCCGCCAGCTCATCCACGGAGAAGCGGAGCTGTTTCATCCGGTCGTGGGGACCGGGTTTCAGGAGGTGGGCAGGCACCCTGGGCAGGATGTCGCCCAGGCGCAGGACCACTTCCTCTTCATGCGGTTCGATTCGGGCTTCCGAGGTGCCGGGGGCAGTCATGCGGCGTAATCCTAACAAAAACCGTAAAAGGAACCACAGATTAAATAAGGCATGGCCTGCGGGTTGTCCTGCCTTAAAATGCGGAGAACGTCCCCGCCGCCGGATCGCGTCAGTTAAAGGCGGTGGGTCAGTTCAAGCGGCTTCGCGGTCGTCTGGCCCAAATCGTAGATGGTGCCCCAGTCCCCCGCCGCGACCACCGGGAAGCTTTTCCACGGCTGGGTGGAATCGGGATAGCCCTGGATTTCCATGGGTCCCCAGAAAAGGTAGCGCACGTTCAGATCCCGCGCGATGTCCCGCCAATTGTCCGCCCCGTCCATCATCGCGGTCAGCTCCCTGTTCCGCTCCTTGTAATCGATGCCATAGCTCATGAGGTGCCCGTCATACCCTTCCACCATCTTGCAGCCGTTGAGCAGCAGCGGGTGGTTGTAAGTGGGCCAGCCGGCAAAGGTGGCATCGGGCGGCAGGTATCGCGTGGCAAACTCCACCCCTTCCAGCTCGGAGCGCTTCGCGATTTCATAGCCGGTATGCGTCCGGTCAATGCCGCCGATGAGCGAGACGAAACCTGAAAGGAACAGGAGAATATAAACCGCCGGGCGCACGGCGAGCCCCGGCGGCGCCGGGATATCCTGCAACATCCCGTACAGGAACGGGAGAATGCCGAGATAACCCCAGACGAGCAGTTTCATGTTATCCCACTCCCACGGCGCGAACATCACGATGCAACAGAGGCAAAAGACAAAAATACTCGGGAATACAAAGGAAAAATCATCCCATCGCTTCCGCCACACCGTCCACCCCAGCAGCGCAATGGCGAGGAATGGCAGGATGCCCAGATTGAGCAGCCAGAATTTGAAAAACCCGTGATCATCCTGCATCCAGCCGGGGTGGATGTGGATCACGTGAATGGCGCTTTGGCCATGCTGGAAGAGGCCGGTCACCAGCGATACGCAAACCGTGGCCGGCAGCACGGCCCAGAGCAGCAGGTCCATCACCTCGTACCGCAGCCGCGTACCCTCCCGGCCCGTGGCCAGCCACCAGGCGAGCATCGCGGAGAGAAACATGAACGTGTGCAGGTGAAACAGCGGCATGGTGCTGTAAAGGGCCGCCTGCACCCATTGCGGCATGCGGATCGCCGGCTCGGCCTCTTCCTCCGCGCGGAACCATTGCGCGCGCCACGTGGCCAGCAGCAGAAGGCCGGCGGGGAATGCGTAGAGCAGGCCGCGCTGCGTCACCAGCATCGAGAGCGGGATGCTCTTCCACGCCTCCGTATCCTGGTAATCCTGAAAATGCAGCGAGAAATGGTGGAAAAAACGCCATCCGGCAAAACCGCCGTTGCAGAGAAATCCCATCACCGCGAACCAGCGTCCCCAGCGCAGCAGCCCATAGCACGTGAGCGCGCAGCCGATCAGCCCCACCCAGATGAGCGCGCGATCATCGTTGCAGCCGGCGATCTTCAGCATCGCGTTGAAGATATCGATGCCGGCCGGGTAATGGAGCGGGATGCCGCTGAAGATCGGATTTTCCGGCCAGAACCTGGCTCCCTTTGCCAGATACCGGATAAACGTGAGATGGAGCGACATATCGCCCAGGTTATTGGGCGAAAGGACCATCACGCTGTTATCCACATTGAAGATGAGCCAGCAAAAGGCGCGCAGGGCGAAGAGTGCGAACAATCCCGACGCCAGCCACTCGCCCCAGCCCATCTTCAGCTTCCCGCCCGCCGGGCCGCTGGTAAACCAGTAAGCCGCCGCGCCCCCGATGCCCGCGGCAAAGGAGAACCACACCAGGGCGGGCGTCAGGCCCTTGCCCATCGCCACCGGCAACAGGGTCGCGCAGATCGTTGCCAGGCAGACCGCAAGCAACAGCGCCGTCGCCTGCTTCATTGCGCCTTGCCGTCCGGGTTATCCCCGCCGTGCTTGCCGGGGATGAAATCCGGTTTGCGCCCCGGAAAAACCGCGCGGAATTTACTGACCCGGAGGTAGAGTTTCGATTCATCCTGCGCATCGCGCAGCCGCAGCGGAGCGGTAAAGTACTGGTCCTTCAGCCCGGCTTCCACTTCGTCGAT
Source organism: Chthoniobacteraceae bacterium (assembly GCA_036266845.1). GTDB lineage: Bacteria > Verrucomicrobiota > Verrucomicrobiia > Chthoniobacterales > Chthoniobacteraceae > DATAXI01. The sequence goes on from DATAXI010000274.1 coordinate 4,248, forward strand.
GCGGCGATCCTCCACCAGCAGGAAATCGGCGTCCATGGTCGTCGGGTTCGTGTCGTCATCGTAATAGCCGACGTTCGGAAAATCGCCGAGCAGCCACGGGAGCGGGTGATAGCTATCGAGCATGATGTAGCCATGCATCTGGTAGTTCAGCGGGTTCAGCTTCACCATCTTATCGAGCGGGTCCATGAGCCGGTACACATCGTTGAACGTCTGCACGTACACGTAGGGCTCCTCGGCGTCCGTGTAGTGGAAAAAGTTGAGATAAGTCATCCGGTAAGTGCTCGCCGCGAGCAGGCCCAGGGTGATGGAAAGGACCATCGGCGGCCCCAGGGGATTCTTAAGCCGCTGCATCACCCACACCACGCCGTACCCAAAGAGCAACAGGAACGGCCACGTCAACGAGACGATGCACCACGGCGTCTTGTAATTGACGATGCTGTAGGCCGCCAGCGCCCCGCAGCCGTAGATGCCCAGGCCGCGAATGAACGGCGGAATCCCGCGGAAACATCCCGCAGCCGTGGCGATGAGCGCGCCGCCCGGAATG
>DATAXI010000279.1:0-8218 GCA_036266845.1 Chthoniobacteraceae bacterium
TGTTTCCGACAAAACGGCCGCCTCCGTCAGTGGCAGGCTCTACACTTAGACCGAGCTGGGAAGGGCTAATTGCGGGGATATTGTACTCAGCCGGGTTGTAGATTTCGATCCGGACGTAGGGATATTTTCCGGACGGCGGACACCAAACAGCGACCTGGGTGAAGTAAGGCCCCCTCGCTGCTCCGAGATAGGAGTCTTGTTCGTTTCCACTTGGCGGTCCCGTGATCGAGGTTAGGTCAATCGTCGTGCCGCTCGCCGTTACATTCCAGGCGCGCAAAGGAACTACCAGCGGATCGGGTGATTCCGCGCAGCGGACGTAATCGATGATATTAATAGCCATTTGAGCCAGCCGGACGACTTGGTTGGAACTGCTGTAGAGAGCGCCGGCCCCGCCCACGGTGTAATATTTGGCTTGGAAGCTGTTGGTTCCGGTCGCGCCCATCATCGGCCAGTCCGTACGCTTCAGGTAATTCATCAACAGGTTGACCGTCGCATTCATCTTCGTGAGGCTCAGGTCCGCGATAATGCCCGGATCGCAACTGCCCGAGAGCGTGGGCACTGCCTGCTGGCCGTTTTGATTCCCCTCATAATTCAGAATCTCCAGGTAAGGGGGAGTTCCCGTTGTGGGCGTGATATTCCCGTTCGCGTCGGGTGGGCCGGATTGCCCATTTTTGCCGACCCAGGCGGTTCCGTTCCAGGTCCAGCCGGCACGGTCCGGCCTCGTCGTCAGAACGATGCGTGGCTGGTTGAAGAATGTGGTATCGGGATCGTGATTGTAGTTGGTAACATCGGACTTGAAGTGATCCAGTGCGGCGCTTGGGGCGCCGCCGGTGCCCTGCGCCTCACGCGGAGTGTTAAAAAACGTGCCGACCTGCTTCCACAATGGATCGCCACTCACGGCATCGGGTACAATGAAAGTATGGATCGCATTCGCGATGGAAGGCGTGACGCTGAAGGTCGAATCCTGCAACGCGCAGAGATTGATGTTCGTCTGGTCGCCGGCCCAAGCCTGGTTTGGCACCGGGAACGTTGGATCGCCGGCACGGCCCCAAGCCATGTTGTAATTGATTTTGCTGCTCTCATCATCAGCCCAATAGGCGTACCGTCCGACGAGAGGACTGGAGGGATCATTGGTGGCCGGCTGCCCGGTGACGGGATCGCTGGTGGATTCAACGCCGTCCTGGTGGATATAGATCCAGGCTACGGGCATGGTTACCGGTGAACCGGACGTAACATCATTGGAGATAAGATGGCTGGTCCCCGATAGATCGATGATGTTGAGATCTGGCGGGCGGTACACGGCGCTGGCTCCCGTAAAGGGCGAACTGGAGGAGGATATCTGCACGGATCCGGAGTTGAGCGGCACGATGGCGAGAAGCGCATGGCTGCCATTGGTATTGCTTACGATCAACTGGCCGGGCTGGCTGATCCAGTATCGGTTGGGATCGCCGGCAAATTGGTCGAGCGCACCCACTACTTCGTCGGTTCCCTTTGCGGCAAGAAGCGCCGCCCGTCGTTTCTCGAAATTCGTATTGGCCGCCGGCCGCTCCACTCTTAGTAGAGAACTGAGCCCGACCACGAGGATGGTGATAATGACGATGAACGCGAGTGTGATGACCAGGGCAATGCCGCGACGGCTCTCCTCGCCTTGGAGCGGGGGAGCGCTCCTGTTATTTGCAGTTTTCAAGATACACCTCTGTTTGATAAGAGCGCAGGTTGGCGTAGATGGAGCGGAGGCCCCCGTTGGCGCCGGCATTGGTTATAAAAGACGCCGCGTTCGAGCTGGTGGCGATGACGGAGTCGATGTTATTCATCATCGCGGGGGTAATGCGGGCCGCCCCCTGGGAATCGATGATCACTACGCCCACATCGACTTCCGGCGGAAGAGCGGCCAGCGGTTGCGGGTTATTCGAGGCGGTCAGGTTTATATTGGTGTAACCCGGCGTCTGCAGCACATTGCCGGAGTTCGGATCCCTGTAACTGTAACCCATGCGGGAATCGTAACCATATTGGTACTGCCCGCCGCCGGAGACAGCGAGAGAGGTCCCCTGGAAATCGCTGTTGATGGGCTGTCCAAAAAAATCGCGGCAGCGGATCCACAGGCCAATGACATTTTCAGCGAATAATCCCTGGTAAGCCTGGGCTGAGCCAACGGAGTTAATGCCGGGCGCAACGGCATTGATCACACTGTCACTGAGCCAGCCGGCCTGGAGGAGCCATGGTTCCGGCGAAGCATTGTTCGGAATCGTGACGTGGGGATTGTAAATCAGATAATTGGACCCTGGAGTCTCGGAATGCGGAAAACTTCCGTCGGGATTTACAAAAAAGCGGCAAAGGAGACTCCTCGGATTCGATGGTTTGGATAAGTCCCATTTGACGAAATACCCGGCTTCCGCAACATCGCCGGCAGTGCCCGTCGTCGCGATGGGAGCCTGCCAGAAGACCGTGTCGCCATTGTAGCTCGATGCGGTAATGGTGGCTGGATTGACGACGAACTGGAGGCTGTTCAAGTTGGTGCGGTCCAGCGGCAGCAATGCGCCGCGCATGTCATTTCCCACGGAATCCGTGATTGCCCGCAGGTTTTCCATTCTTTGAACATCGTTTTCCCCGATACTCCAGAGCTTGCTGGTATGATTGAGTATCGCGCCCAGGAAGAGGACCATGAGCGTGAGGACGGCGATGCTGACCAGCAACTCGACCAGGGTAAAACCTGCCCGGCTTGCCCTCAAGCGCCGCTCAATACCTGGCAATGCTCGTGTAAATCGTACGGGTATTAGGTGCATTCACAGTGGAACCGGAAGTTGCTGAAATCGCGGATGCAGGCCAGTAGAACGAGAGGCAGACATTGAGTAAATCAACCGCGGTGCCGGTGGTAAGGGCATCGACCGTGCCGGAGGTAATGGTGGGAATGCATTCGTACACCGCTTTGGCGGCCACCGCCTGGCCCTGCGTCAATGCGGCCCCGGCAGAGCCGGTGAGAAGAATTCCTGAGTGGTCAAAGTAATAAGGGTTCAGGGGAGTGTTCGGCGGAATGGGAGCGGGGCCCTCCGAGTCCGGAAATATTTGGAGCTTTCCGCTTGCTCCCACCTGCATGGCGGCGGTTCCAGACATGAAAACGTCGCCATAAAAACGCTGTCTTCGCAGGTCTGCCATGACTTGGGTGATCATCGCCGCAATTACGGTGTCGTCCTGCGATTTCGCCTCGGTGTTCAGGCAGATGGAAACCAACCCGGTGATCGCGACCAGCGCGAAAGCGGCGATGCCGAGAGCGAGAGCGATTTCCACCAGGGAGAAACCGCACGCTTGCTGAAGGCGCTTCATGGACTTACGGCCGGTCGATTTCGACGCGCCCGGTGGCCGCGACAACCGTCAGTCGATAGTAGTTCCCAGGATAACTGCTGCCGGAGAGAATAGGGGGGGTAAACACCGCATTGCCTGTCGGGGGGTCCACATGGCCGTTGGAGAGAAAGAGCATGGCATTGGAGGCCGATAGCAGGGAACCTCCCGAGCAAAAAAGCGCGTACTTATACGTGGCCGGCTGCATGCCGCCGATGGAGACGTACGGCAGAGGAGGCCCCGATGAAACAGGCGCGCCATTGCTGGCATTCTGAAAGGTGGTGCATGTCCCCGGGTCTGAAGGGCTGACATCGGCAAATACCCCCGCGGGCAGGGGAATCCAGCCGGTAATCGCGGTCCAATCGCTGGATTGGAGCGGTTGGTCGTCCTGGCGGGGAAGCAATTGCATAACGGAAACAACCTGCTCCCTCGTGCTGGTATTGGTAACCAGGACGATCGCGCTCATGCCGTTTTTAGAAAGCGAGTTTTGCCGGGCCAGCCCCATCAAATCAGCCATCTCATTGCCGGCGGAATTAAGGGCGCCGGACTGGCCAATCGATGAAAAGGCCGGAATGACCAGGCCGGTCATCACCCCGATGATGCCCACGACGACCAGCAGCTCCAGCAGGGTGAACCCCGCTCTCACGGAAAGCGCGGGGCGCGGCATTTTGAAACGTCGTTGATGGGCCGCGGGCGGCATTGAAAATATTGATGTAGAACGTGAAGGCACGGTGAGGGGAGGCGGAAAATACTGGGGAAACATACCGCGAAGTGCCGGAAACGTAACGCTGAAATGGGGCAAATGGCTAAAGGTTCGTAAGGTTACGATAACAAAGCGCTGATGCGCACTGTGATCGTAACATTAGTAAAGTTTTTATTTTATTTGCGTTCCCAAATGACCCCCCGCAAATTGGAAACGTTCGTATTTCCCCCATGAATCTTCCCACCTCCACATCGCCGTTTCAGTCCCCCGTTAGCCCGCTTTCCCGCAGTTTGCCGCTCTTGGGTGGATGCCTCTCCCGTAAATGCCAGGTGGCAACCGTTATGGCCATGGCGTTCTCCCTCGCGCTCGCCGGCCGGCTCCACGCCGCGACGGCAAACTACGTGCTGAACGGCGCCACGGAATTAAGCGGGGATAACGCCTATTCCGGCGGCACCCCCACCAGCGCGAGCGATGTTACTTTTGATGGAGCGACGACCTATAGCCCGACCGCATTTACGCTGAACGGCGGGAATATAACGGTGGATTCGCTGAACGATCTGGATGCCACGCAGGCGCTGTCCGTGTCTGGCGCCGATGTGATTACCCTCGCCAATAGTACGACATCGAACTCCGTCGCGCCGCTGACCACTGGCAGCAGTCAGGATGGTATCTTCGTAGCTCAGGGCGCCAGCCTTTCGCTTTTTTCCGGCCAGACTGTCGGCGGCGTAATGGCGCCGTCTGCCGGGACGACCATTGATAATCAGGGAACTCTGGTAATTGGTGGCACGACCGAACTCAATAATACTTCCAGCAGCAACGCCAGTGTCCTGACAATCGATAACGGCTACGGTGGGACGATTAATATCAACCTGCTTTATTTTACTGCCAGCGCTAAGAACGCAGGCGCTACGATCAACAATTACGGAGGAACTATTACGATTGGCGGTATCCGCGGCACCGGTTACGGCGACGCGCTAACGCTTAATGGCTCCGGCAATATCAGCATTGGCGGCGGCCTCAGTCAAAGTGGAGACAGCTTTACTCAATCCGGTTGTACCATAATACAAAACGATACCGGAACGGTGTCCTTGACTGCGCCATCCAGTGTCTCCTCTGGATATACTCTCAATGCAGGTACGCTGGTGAATACCGCCGCGACGCTCTCCACGCTCACTATCACTGCCGGCACGGCGACGCTGTCCGGTGGCAATGTCGGCAGCGGGGCCACGGAGTCCGGAGCTGGCTCCGTGCTTAACCTGAATGCCGCTTCCCTGGTGTCCAATAAACTCGTAGTCAACGGCGGCGAACTCAATATAGACGCCAATAACGCATTCGCCACCAGCCTGACCATTAATGGCGCCATCGTCCTGGATAACACCAGCGGCTCATTGGTGTCCGTGTCGCCTTTGGAAACCTATATAAATTCAAGCTTCACATTCGGCGGCACGAGCGCGCTCCAGATTCATGATGCAGCCTATCTATATGGCGCTTCCGGAACGACGGAGACCATCACCGCAAATGGCACAGCCCCACTCGGTTTCTACAACGTGCTGAGCCTGAGCAGCACCGGCGTCAATACAGTGACTCAATTGGTGAAAGCGGGTTCCGGGGAGTTGGATTTGGGAATGACGATCTCAGCGGGCACGGATGTTATTTCCGGCGGCGTTGTGGTCCAGTCCGGGACATTGGGCTTTGGCGCGAATGGAGCCCTTGGCGCCGGCGCCACGGTGCTCGGGTCCGCGGGAGCGTCCAATGCGGCATTGATTGTGAAAACCAGCGGAGTCACGGCTGCGAATGCGATTTCGACCGTGGCGGCTGATACGGGCGCCTTAGCCTTGGGCAACAGCGCCACCTCCGGCAACGCGGCGTTTTCCGGCCTCGTTACCCTCAATACCCCGCTGACTGTCACGCAGGCCGCCGGAGGAACGCTAACCTTCAGCGGCACCATTACCGGCGCAAGCGCGACTTCCAGCCCGGAGACTCTCACCCTGGCCGCTGCGAGCACCGGCGCCATCAATATCAGCAATGGCGGCATCACAAACGGTTCTGGTCCGGGATCGGCGCTCTCTGTCATGGTGACCGGCGGCAGCGACAGCTTTGGCGCTGCCAATGCCTATACCGGCTCCACGGTGATCGCCGCGGGCGAACTGACCGGCGCCGGGGCCAATTCCCTTTCGACCACTTCTTCCGTCCAGGTGTATAGCGGTGCGACGCTGGCCCTGACCGCCAGCAATGTCTTCGGGACGCCGGTAGCCGGCGCCGGGACACCGCTGGGCACATTTACCCCTGTTACGCTGGGCAATGGTGGGCTGGGGACCGCCTTCCTTTTGCGCGGCGGCTCAGGTGTGAGCGAAGGCACCGGTTCCTCAGTCGGGATGGGGGTCCTGACTCTGGCGGCCGGTGCCACGCTTGATTTTGGCACGACGGGAGTCGGCACCTTGAACCTGGATGGCTTTAGCGATAGCGGCAATTTCACCCTGACGATTGCCGATTACAGCCGCACCACGGCCACGGGCCTGGCCGGCATTGACGGCACGGATGACCGGTTGATCTTCAATGGCCAGCTCACGGTCGGCCAATTGGCGGATATCGTCTTCACGGGCGCTCCCGATAGCGGAGCCGCCCAGGAAGTGGGGCTCGGCAATGGCGAATACGAGGTGGAACCCATGAGCGCAGTGCCGGAGCCCTCTTTTGGTTTCCAGATGCTCGGATTCCTGGGCATCGCCGCGGTGATGCGCCGCAAGCTCCGTGCCGGCAAGGTTAGGGTCGGCTAACCGACATCTTCGATTGATTTCGATTTTTTTTAGGGTGCCGCCCCCGCGTGGGCGCTACCGGCGCGGCATATCTTGCACGCTTTATTGAAAAGCAACCCTCGCCTGACACCTCGCGACCGCCGGTCACGGCTCTGTGCGAATCGGACGCAAGCGGGAAGAAATCCGCCATTCGATTTGCGAGCCGACGAGGAAGTTAATATGCGCTTAAAACTGTACACTTCCTTCTTGCGGTGGGCAGGTGGCAATAGACTGGAATACTTGGACTAAGCCTGACGGATGATCTTCCAAATGTCGAAGGCGTATAGTGGCTCCCGGGAGAGACGATTTTTGCCAATGGGTTGCCGTGTTATTGTAACTAAATGCCGGAAATTGACGCCGAATATAATATCGATATATTTCGCTCTTCGCTGCCCCCTTTCATTCGATCTCGAAAAAATGACGAAATCTCTTCTCTGGCTTCTCTTCTCCCCGTGCCTGCTGGCCTGCACTTGCCGCGCACAGGATGCGGCTGCATCCCCCGCCGCCAGCGCACAGCCCCCCGCGTACCGCGCATGGCCCGCATACCATTCGAGCCGCTTCCCCATCGTCCTGTACCGCGCTGCGGAAACCGACGCCGGGAAGAACGCCGCGGCGCAGGCTGAGGCGCGAGGCGAGATCTTTCGCATCGAGGAAATATGGGCGCAGTTCGAGGCCGACCACCCCGGTTTTACCATCACGGTCGATCATCCCATCGAAGTCCCCGCCGCCTGGAACGCCGACCGGCAATTCGGCAAGCTGGCGAAAGCCGACCCGCACATCTGCCCCATCGCCGGGAGCGACGATCCCAACGCCGCCTGGTCGGACGCATGGAACGTACTGGACAGCGCCTTGCGGGTAACGACGCATCACGCGCTGCCGGCTTGGTTGTACGAGATGCTTGTGGCTCAGAACGATAACGTCACGCTGGAGACCGGCATTGGCACGCTGCCCATGTTGAACCCGAACCGCTTCTTCAAGATGAGCGATGCCGGCAACTTCAGCGATTTGAATGCGATTGCAAAACAGGGGTGGAGCGACGGTCCGCCCACCTCGTTTGATGAGATGCGGGCGCGATTGTGGGAGTACTGGAGCATGCGCATGTATGTCGATTACGCGCGGGAGGCCGCCGCGGGCGCCGGGCTGCGCGATGCCATTACCGGTGTGCTGCTGGCCGCGCAAAACGATGGGACGGACGCCGCCGTGAAGCGCCTTCTGGCGGACGACCGCTGGACCCCGCAGGTGAAAGCCTACTGGCAGTCCGTGGCGCCGGACGCTTATGTGCTGGAGCATCATCTCCAGGCCAGCGCGCAGATATGGGCGGCTCTGGCGGCCTATGCGGACCGGGCCGGCACGCATTACCCATCCTTCGGCGGGCTCGTCACGGCGG
>DATAXI010000018.1:0-4706 GCA_036266845.1 Chthoniobacteraceae bacterium
TTGCGGCCTGTGCGAATTTCAAGTCGTGCATTCATAATGCTAATATCAGGAAATCCTCTCGGGCGCAAGGTGAGGCAAGTATATAATCGCCCAAACTAAGGCAACACACCAACCCGGATAGCACACACCATGAAAAACAAATACATGCTCATATTCCACAACATCGACTGGCACACCGGCCTCTCCGCGGAGGAGATGCAGCAGGTGGCCATGCGGTGGACGGCCTGGTTCAACCGCCTCAAGGACGAGGGGTTTGTCCTTGGCGGCAATCCGCTCGAGCCCAACGGCAAGGTCGTCTCCGGCGCCGGCGGCCAGATTGTCACCGATGGCCCGTTTTCCGAGGCCAAGGAGGCAATCGGCGGCTACTTCCTGATCGAGGCCGGCAGTCTCGAGCAGGCCGCGAACCTCGCTCGCGAATGCCCTGGCTTGTCTTACGGCGCAAAGGTGGAGGTCCGCCCGGTGATGGATCAATGCCCCGTTGCCGCGCTTGCCGAGGCCGCCGCCGCGGGCGCGGCGGCCTGACCGGCTGAAAAATCGAATTTTCGGGTTTCCGAAGACCACGATTTTTTTCTAGCCTGCCGCCCCGATGAGTCCAAAGGGGCATATTCTGATGATGGCCGGGGCGCTCTTCGCCCTGGCCTTTGCGCTGCCGGGCAGGGGGATGAATCCCCAGGCGCAGGCGCTTATCGAGCAGGGCGACGCACAAGTCCGCGCCTTGAACGCTTCCGCGGCTCTCGCCCTTTTTGAGGAGGCGGCAAAGGCCGATCCCAACGACGCGCAAATCCTCCTGCGCATCTCCCAGCAATACAGCAACATGATCGCGGCGGCGAAAACTCCGGCCGAAGCGCTGGACGATGCCCACCGGTCCCTGGAAGAAGCGAAACAGGCCGAGGCGCTGGCTCCCGATAATCCCAAGGCTCACCTTGCCGTAGCCGTCGCTTATGGGCGCCTTACCGACTTCGTGGATGACCGGACCAAGGTCGAGTATTCCCGGTACGTGAAGAGCGAGGCGGACAAGACGCTGGAGCTCGATCCCAGGGAGGACTTTGCCTATCACGTCCTGGGCCGGTGGAATTACAGCGTGGCCACGCTCAATCCCGTGCTCAAGCTGATCGCCAGGTTCGTTTACGGCGGGATGCCCGAGGCATCGCTGGAAGAGGCCGAGCACGATTTCAAGAAAGCCATCGAGATCGCTCCGCAGCGCGTCATCCACCATCACGAACTCGCCCGCGTTTACGTGGCGGAGGGCAGGATGGACGACGCCCGGAAGGAATGGCAGACGGAATTGACCCTCAAGCCCGAGGATAACGAGGGCGCCAACGACCAGAAGGAAGCGCGCGCCGCACTCGAGAAGAGTAATTAGAGGATTTTCTCTTTAATCTGTCGCAAGATTCTCCCGCGCCGTTGGCGCTTGGCGCATTTTGCGTAAGTACCTGGGGCTGCGCTCGTTCCTCGCTTCACCCCAGGCTGGCCTACAACGGGCCTTTGGCCCTTACCGATGCTTCAAATTAGAGCAAAAGGGCTCTGGCCTACAACGGGCCTTTGGCCCTTAACGATGCTTCGAATTAAAGCAAAAGGGCTCTGGCGCGGCTCAGGCGGCAAACGCCCAGATCGCGAGGCTCAACCAGCCGGCCAGGAGGCAGATGCCGCCGATGGGGGTGATCGGACCCAGCCACTTCGCGCCGGTGGCGGCCATCAGGTAGAGGCTGCCGCTAAAGAGAATGATTCCCACCAGGAAAAGCAGCCACGCATTGCGCGCGAACACCGGACGCCCGGCGAGAAAAAGCATCACCACCGCGTGGACAAGGTGATAGAAAACCGCCGTGTGCCAGACCTCGGTCATTTGCAGCGCAGCCAGCCGCGCCTTGAGCAGGTGTGCGCCGAATGCGCCGAGGGCGACGGCCAGGAAACCGACAATGGCTGAAATGCGAATCGCTAAAATGGGATCCATGGTGGCAGTGTGGGACTTCATCTTTAATACGATAGAAGAGCATGATTTGGACTGATTGGAAGCCCCGCGAACGCGCCACCCTCTGCTTCATCGTGGCGGATGGGCGTATCATGCTCATCCACAAAAAGCGCGGCCTCGGCGGCGGCAAGGTCAACGGCCCCGGCGGACGGCTGGAACCGGGAGAAGCGCCCATCGACGGCGCGATCCGCGAGACCATCGAGGAAACCGGCGTCCGCCCCATCGGGCTGGAGCAGGTGGGCGAGGTCTCATTCCAATTCCTCGATGGTTACAGCCTCCATTGCACTGTCTTCATCGCAAGCGGCTGCGTGGGAACGCCCTTCGAAACCGACGAGGCGCTCCCATTCTGGTGCGGCGTCCATGAGGCACCTTACGGCCAGATGTGGGAGGATGACCGCCACTGGCTGCCGCTGCTGCTCGCGCGGGAGCGGTTCGCGGGATTCTTTGTCTTCGACGGCGAGGCAATGCAATCCATGGAGATCCGCCGCTTTGGACCTCTGCCATGAAGAAAGCCGTGATTCTCGGGTGCGGTTTCGTGGGGATGCGCGTGGCGCGGCTTTTTGTCGCGGAGGGTTGGGAAACGATTGGCGTGACGCGCACTTCGGCGCTGGGCGGAGAGAAGTTTCGCTCCCTGGCATGCGATATTTCCGACCCCGCGCAATTGGCGGCGGCGGGCGAGTTGCACAATGCCGATGCCGTGATCTGCGCCGCCAGCTCCGGGCGCGGCGGGGAGGAAGCGTATCGCGCCGTTTATCTGCGAGGCGTTCAAAATGCGCTCGCATGCCTTCATCCCGGGCGTCTCCTCTTCGTCAGCAGCACCTCCGTTTATGCGCAGAATGATGGCGCGTGGGTTACCGAGTCCAGCCCGGCCGAGCCTCGCGCCGCCACCAGCCGCATCCTGCGCGAGGCGGAGGAAGCGGCGCTGGCGGCGGGCGGAACGGTTGCCCGGCTCGCCGGTATTTACGGGCCGGGGCGCTCCGTGCTGTTGCGGAAATTTCTCGACCGCTCGGCCATCATCGAGGGCGAGGGCTCGCGCCACATCAATCAAATCCACGCCGGCGATGCGGCCACGGCGTTGTTTCATCTCATCGCGCGCGGGGCGGGACCGGGCATCTACAATGTCGCGGACGACTCGCCGCTCACGCAGTTGGCGTGTTACCAATGGCTCGCATCCCATCTTCGCATGCCGCTGCCGCCGCGCGGCGAGGCGGACGCCAATCGCAAACGCGGCGTCACTGACAAGCGCGTCAGCAACGCTAAACTCCGCTCGCTGGGTTGGACGCCGGTTTACCCTTCTTTTTCGGAGGCGATGCTGCGGGACCCTGCCCTGCTGGCAGCCGCGCGCGCGGGTGGAAGCGGTGATGCACCGTCTTGAGCCGCTGCTGATCCACGTGCGTGTAAATCTGCGTTGTGGAAACATCCGCGTGCCCCAGCAACTCCTGGATGATGCGCAGGTCCGCGCCATTGCCCAGCAGGTGCGTGGCAAAGGAGTGGCGCAGCAGATGCGGGTAAACATTCGTCTCCATGCCGGCGTGCGCCGCGATGCGCTTCAGGATTTGCCAGATGCGCACCGTGGTCAGCTTCGTGCCGCGCACGGAGAGAAAAATCTCGCTGCCCGTCCGCTTGCCCACCAGGCCGGGCCGCTCCTTCCCGAGGTATTGGGAGATCGCCTCGCACGCTTTGCGGCCCACGGGTACGATGCGCGTTTTGTTGCCCTTGCCGGTGACGCGGATGATCTGTTCCTCCAGCAGCAGATTCTCCAGCCGCGCGCCGGCCAGCTCCGAGATTCGCAACCCGGAGGCGTAAAGCAACTCCACCATCGCGCGGTCGCGCAGTCCCAGCGGCACCTGGGTGGGGATGCTCTCCAGCAATTGCTCCACCTGCAATTCATTGAGCGTCTCCGGCAGGTAGCGCTCCGCGCGCGGCAGCGGGATGTATTCCGCCGGGTCCGTCTTCAGGAAATCGCGCGCCAGCAGGAAGCGGAAGAAAATCTTGATCGCCACCACCACCAGCTTGATGGAACTCGTGGAGAGCCCGCGCCGTTTGCAATGCGCCAGGAATTCCGTGATGACCTCGATCGTCACATCTTCCGCGGCGGCGATCTGTTTCGCCCGCGAGAGCCATTCCGCAAACTCATCCAGGGAGCGCCGCGTGGAGAGCTGGTAGTTATCCGATAGGCCGCGTTCCGTTGCCAGGTAGAGGATGAATTGCTCGATCTTCTCTTCCATAAGCCTCAGCGAGAGTTGAGCAGGAGCGCCGCGCAGGGCGAGAGGCCAGCCCGGGCTGGAGCGGGGGATGCGCGTATCGCGGGGAGATTCGCGCGGCTTTGGCTCATGGTTACTCCGCCAGCGGCTCGCCGGTCAGGCGCTCGTAAGCTTCGCCATATTTGCGCGCGGTCTGGCGGATCACTTCCACCGGCAGGTTGGGACCGGGCGGCGTCTTGTTCCAGTCCAGCATCTCCAGGTAATCGCGCAGGAATTGTTTGTCGAAACTCGGCGGATTCGATCCCACCTGGTACCGGTCCGCCGGCCAGAAGCGTGAGGAATCCGGGGTCAACGCCTCGTCGATCAGGATCAGCCGCCCATCCAGCAGGCCAAACTCGAACTTCGTATCCGCGACAATGATCCCGCGCTCCGCGGCATAGGCGCATCCCTCCTCGTAAATCCGGATGCTCAACGCGCGCACCTGCTCGGCGACACCGGCGCCCACCATCCGGCAGCATTCCTCCCAAGGGATA
>DATAXI010000046.1:0-26598 GCA_036266845.1 Chthoniobacteraceae bacterium
CTGCGGCCCGCCACATACCGGTAAATGAACGGGGCGCTCACGGCAGCTTGATCGGCTCGAGGCCGCCGGCAATCTGCTCGCGCGCCTGCTCGAGCCAGGGCGGCAGCTTGAGCGCGCGACCCAGGCTCTCGGGGGCCTCATCCACGGCAAACCCGGGCTGGTCGGTGGCCGCCTCGAAGAGGACGCCGCCGGGCTCGCGGTAATAGATCGAGTGAAAATATTGCCGGTCCAGCACGGGGCTCACATTCATGCCGGCGTGAACCAGCGTCTTGCGCCAGGCGAGCTGGTCCGCATCATCCGGAACGCGCCATGCGATGTGGTGCACCGAGCCCGCGCCGCCGCCGGCCCGCGGTCCGTCCGGGGTGCAGAGGATATCGATCATCCCCCGCCCCTCCGCCGCGCGATAGCGGAACCGGTTGCCCTCCTGCCCCACGGCCAGGAAGCGCATCGTTTCCGTGAGCAAAACCGCCGTCCGCTCGTATCCCTCCTCGTTCGCCGTCACGCAGTGCACGCCGCGGATCGCGTATTGCTCCGGGATGCCGCCGCCCTTCCACGCGGGCCGGTCGTCATCCACGGCGATCAATTCCAGCGGCAAGCCGTCCTTGTCGCGAAAGGGGAGCACTTCCTCGCCAAAACGCCGCAGTGGCCTGTCGTGCGAAACGAGGTTGCCGTTGAAGCGCTCCTGCCACCAGCCGAGCGAGCCCACGGGGACTGCGAGCGCGGTCGCATTGACCTGGCCGTTGCCGGGACGTCCGGGAAAGGAATTGGGCCACGCGAAAAAGGTGAGGATGGTCCCGGGCGCTCCGATTTCCGTGCCGTAATAGAGGTGATACGTGAGGGGATCGTCAAAATTTACCGTCCGCTTCACCAGCCGCAGACCGAGCACGCCCGCGTAAAAATCGATATTTTCCTGCGGGCTGCCCGCGATGGCCGTGACATGGTGAATGCCGTTCATTTCCGCCTCTCGACATAATCGCGCGCAAGGTCGCGACGCGAGATTTTTCCACGCTCATTGACCGGAACCTCGTCCACCAGCCAGATATCCTTGGGGACCTGCCAGCCGCTGAGGACGGAGCGTGCGTAGCGCAGAACGGACCCGGCATCGGCATTGCCGCTGACGCAGGCGATTGCCTCCTCATTCCGCAATGCGGAGGCGACGCCGAAAACCACCACCTGCCGCACGCCGGGACATTCCGCCAGGCGCGCTTCGACTTCGCCCGGGTTCAGCTTGCGCCCGGCGATATTGATCACATCGCCCGCGCGGCCCGTGATGCGCAGGCCGCCCGCATCGATCCGCACGAGGTCCGCGGGGATGAATTGGCCGCCGCCCAGCGTGGCCGGCTCCGGCTCCGGATAGTAACCGAGGCCGACGGCGGGGCCGCGGACGGCGATCTGGCCGGTATCGCCGATTGGCGCGATCTCCACGTTGCGCATTGGCCGGCCGGCATAGCCTTCCTCGTACCGCATCCCGGCGCACCCGTCGTAGCCGATGCCGCCGCACTCGCTGGAGCCGTAAAATGTGTGAATCTTGAGCCCATACCGGGCGCTGAACGCCTCCCCCACGCGGGCGGGCAGCGGCGCGCCGGCGGAAATGCAGAGCCGCAACCGCGGCAGCGCCGGGCCTTCCTCCATGCCGGCGAGTTTCTCGAAAAAAACCGGCATCCCCGGGAAGACCGTTGCGCCGCTACGGGCAAGGCCGGTAAGAATGGCCCTGGGCAGCCGATCCTCCCCCGCCACCAGTGACACCCCGCGGCAGAGGAGCGGCGTGATGAGATTGCTAAAGCCGTAGGAGTGGGAAAAGGGAATGACGCCGAAGTTCAAATCCGCGCCGCCGAAGCCCATGGTATCGCAGATTTGATCGCAATCGGCGACGAGCTGGGCCGCCGTGAAGCGGATGGCCCGCGGCAGCGAGGTGGTGCCGGAGGTCAGTTTCAGGAAATCGCATTCCGCCAGGGCGGGCTGGGCGTTTCCGGGCCGGTCCTCGATATCCGCGGCGATCAGAGCCCCGGCTCCGCAGGTGGCCAGGGCGGCTTCCCGCTCTTCCTCCGCCATATGGCGGCCCAGCGGCAGCGGGATGAGCCCCCGTTGCATTGCCGCCAGCACCAGCGCGGGCCATAGGGGGGAATTGCCCGCCTGAATGCCCACCACCGTGCCGGGCGCGAGGCGGCCCATTTTTTCCGCCCAGGCGCGCGCTTCGCAATCGATATCCCGGAACGTCCGCAAGACCGCGCCGTCCGGGGCCAGGATGGCCGGCTCGGGACCGCGCTTTTCCAGCGTGCCGGCCCAGCGGAATAAAATCGCGTTCTTTTTCATTGCGTTGCGCATCGATTCGAGTAGCTTTTATCTCCCTTTTCCAGCCATGAAAGCAGAGATTCATCCAAAGTACACCGAGACCGCCATTTCCTGCGCCTGCGGGGCTGTTTATCACGTGGGATCGACCCGGCGCGACCTGAAGATCGGCATCTGCGCCGCGTGCCATCCCTTCTTCACGGGCGAGCAGAAGTTTGTCGATACGGCGGGGCGCGTCGAGAAGTTTGCCCGCCGGTTCGGCAGCACCAAGGCCGTCCGCGCCACCAAGAAGGCCGCAGCCTAGCTTCAATCCCGAATTTTCCCTGACGGTGATCGTGCCCCCCGGCCGGTCACCGTTTTCTTTTGCCCGCGCGCCGTGGCAGCCCTTGAAATTATTGGTTCGCTAATTATTGGTTCGCTTTAACCCGCACTCTTCCGCCGCCCATGGACTTTGCCCCGCTCGTTGAAAAAAAAGCCGAGCGCTTTCGCGAGCTGGAGGCCGCCATTTCCTCGCCGGATTTTTTTTCCAGCCCAAAAAAGGCGAGCGAGATGATGCGCGAGCACACCCGCACGAAGGAGCTGCTGGGCCAGTGGGAAACCTATCGCAAGGCGCAGGTGGAGCTGAAGGAAAGCCAGGACCTGGCCAAAAACCCGGACGCCGAGCTGGCGGAGATGGCTGCCGCCGAGGTGCCGCAACTGGAAGCGCGCATTGCGGAGGCGGAGCGGCAGATCCAGATATCCCTCCTGCCACCGGACGAGAACGAAGACCGCGACGCCATCCTGGAAATCCGCGCCGGCACCGGCGGCGACGAGGCGGCGCTCTTTGCGGCGGATCTCTACCGGATGTACACCCGGTACGCGGAGGCGCATCACCTGAAAGTCGAGCAAATGGAAAGCAGCTCCTCGGAGCTGGGCGGGCTGCGGGAAGTCATCTTCAAGCTCTCCGGCCAGGCGGTCTTCCGCCAAATGCGGTACGAGAGCGGCGTCCACCGCGTGCAGCGCGTGCCGGCCACCGAAGCGCAGGGGCGCATCCACACGTCCACAGCCACGGTGGCCGTGCTGCCGGAGGCGGAAGAGGTGGACCTGGAGCTGAAGGCCGATGAAATCCGAATCGAAGTCTGCCGCGCGGGGGGACCGGGCGGCCAGGGAGTCAACACCACCGACTCCGCGGTGCAAGTTTTGCACATCCCCACCGGGATGATCGTCCGCTGCCAGGATGGCCGCAGCCAGCAGAAGAACAAGGAGAAGGCCCTCAACATCCTCCGTTCCCGCCTGCTGGAGCAGAAGCAGCGGGAGGAGGCGGAGAAATACGCGGCCCATCGCAAAAGCCAGATCGGCACCGGGAGCCGGGGCGAAAAAATCCGCACCTACAATTTTCCCCAGAACCGCGTGACCGATCACCGCATCGAAATGACGCTGTATAATCTGGACCGATTCATTGCGGGAGACATCGACCAGATGATCCAAGCCCTTCAGGCCCGCGATATGGAGGAGCGCCTTGCGGAAGCGAAGCTGGCGGTCTGACCTTGCAATCGCCCGCCGAACCACGGATGAAATGGAAAAATCCCATCCATGGTTTCCTGACTTAGCGTGACCACAGCACCGTTCAGCTTTTTCCTCGCGCTCCGGTATTTGAAGCCGAAGCGCTCGTTCGTCTCGGTGATCACGGTCATCTCGATCCTTGGCGTCACGCTCGGCATCGCGGTGATGATCATCGTCATCTCCGTGATGCAGGGGTTCGATACGGAATTGCAGAAGACGGTGCTCGGTTTTGAGCCGGACGTCACCATCCAGTCCGAGGGACCGATCGACGATTGGCGGCAGATTATCGCCGCGCTCGACGATAAATCGAAATACCCGGAGGTGATCGCCGCCGCGCCGCAGGTGGAAGGCCCCGTGATCGCGGAGCACGAGCACACCGTCTGCACGCCGATGCTTGCCGGCATCGATCCCGACGAGGAGGAAAAAGTCGTCGATATCAAGAGCCTGATCAAGGAGGGGCAATACGACTTGAGCGGCGACTCGGTGATCCTGGGCCGGACGCTGGCCGATTCCCTGGGGGTGCACGTGGGAGACAAGATCACCATCACGGGCCCCGGCAATCTGCGGGAAATCCTGGATGAAATCCGCAAGGAAGGGAGCGATCCCAACACGAAAAAAACCCTCGCGGACCTGAAGGACGAGGTCGTGATGCCCGCGGACGTGAAAGTGACCGGCATCTTCGAGTCCGGCCGCTATGAGTACGATGCGAACATTCTCTTTGTCTCCCTTTCCCTGGGGCAGGAGCTGTACTCGCTGGAGGATTCCGTCCACAGTATCGCCGTAAAGACCACCAATCCCTACCAGGCCGCCGACGCCGTCCGCGACCGGCTGGACAGCGCGCTGCACGCGCCGGCGTTTGCCCAGACATGGATGGACCGCAACGAGGACCGCTTCGACGCGATCCGCATCGAGCGCACCGTGATGTTCTTTATCCTGCTCTTCATCGTCATTGTCGCCGCATTCGGCATCATGAACACGCTGATCACCGTGACCGTCCAAAAGACGCGGGATATCGGAGTCATGAAAGCGCTCGGAGCGACCACGCCGCAAATCATCTGGGTATTCATGATGCAGGGGATGGTGGTCGGCTTTTTTGGGAACCTGACCGGCCTGCTGCTGGGAATCGGCGCCGTCTGTTACCGCAACCAGTTCCTGAACTGGCTCCGCAGCATCTCCCGCATGAAAATCTTCCCCGCGGACATCTACGATTTTACCGCCATCCCCGCGCAAATCGTCCCGCACGACGTCGCGATCATCTGCATCAGCGGCTTTCTGGTCTGCTCCCTGGCGGCCTTTTTCCCGGCGTGGTTTGCCGCGCGGCTCGATCCGGTAAAGGCGTTGCGGTACGAGTAGCCGCATCCCCGGGGGTGCGCTCAAGGCCGAAGGATTCGCCTACCGGAAGCGGCGCATGGACGAATGGCTTGAACTAATTGGCTTTGGGCATAGAAGGGAACTCAGCCCACGCGCGATCTATGCGATCCCCCGGAAAAATGCTGCTGGCGGTGCTGCTTCTCGCGGCGCCGGATTTTGTACGGGCGGGGACCATGCGGATCCGCAGCCCGGATTTTGCGAATGGAGGGATGATCCCCGCGCAATTCACCTGCCAGGGGAGCGATGTCTCGCCGGAGTTGGAGATTTCCGGAGTGCCGGCGGGGGCGAAGTCGCTGGCGCTGGTGCTTGAAGACCCGGATGCGCCATCGGGGACGTTTACGCATTGGATTGTGTGGAATATCCCGCCGGGAACCACGAAAATCGCGAGCGGGACGACGCCGGGCGGCGCGGTGCAGGGGGTGAATGACTTTGGCAATGGCGGCTACGGCGGGCCGTGTCCGCCCGCGGGTACGCATCGCTACTTCTTCCGGCTCGCGGCCCTGGATATTGCGCCGCCGCTCGGGCCGGGCGAATCGCGGAAGAATTTTGATACGGCGATCTACGGCCACGTGCTGGCGCGAGCCGTATATATGGGACGCTGTTCGAAGCGCTAATCATCCATTCCCCCTATTGCCAACCTGACCCATAATCCCAACACTCGCCACACCATGCGAACCATGTTCCCCCTCCTCGCCACCGCCCTCGCAGCCGCAATCCTGCCCGCCGCCGCGCTGGCAGGCACGGCCACGGCCACCGTCTCCGCAAGCACGGATAAGAAAACCATCCAGCCGGAGTGCACGCCGGTGCCGCTGGATACCTTCATCGCCACGGGCGACTACGGATTCCACCAGGATCTCAAGCGGGGCAGCGGCAACCTGGAGGTGGCGCACGAGAATTACGAATTTGACCGCCGCATCCCGCTCTCGCTCTCCTGGCCGGGCGTGCAATGCGGCGAGTGGTTTCTCCGCCTGGGCGCGGATTATGAGCGGTTCGACTACACCATCCACAACGAGACGCGGCTGCCGGATACGCTGCAAAGCGCCTCGGGCATCATCGCGCTGGATTACATGGTCAACGATGAAACCGCGTTCATGATCGAGACGCGGCCCGGCGTTTACTTTGAGCAGAAGGTCAACAGCGGCACGTTTGACGCGCCCACCAATATCGCGCTCGCTTATCCTGTCTTTGGCGGGGACAAGTTTTACGTGATCGCCGGCGTCACCGTCTCGATCCTCTCGGAGTACCCGGTGCTGCCGATTGGCGGCATCCTCTGGCACATCAATGACCAGTGGGACCTGCGCGCCTATGTGCCCGATCCGCGCCTCGTCTATGAAGTGTCCGATCACTTCGAGCTCTGGGCCGGAGGCGAGCTGGTGGGCGGCGCTTACAAGACCGACAATCGCGACGTGAGCCCGGTGAAGCTTTCCGGGGCCACGGTGACCTATGACGAGGTGCGCACCGGCGGCGGCTTTACCTGGAAAGCCAGGCCGCTCACGATCGACTTTGGCGCCGGCTACACGGTTTACAGCGAGTTCGATTACAACCGCGCCGGCCTCAGCTTTGAGACGCATCCCGCGCCGTACATCCGCCTTACCGCGCGTCTGGATTTCTAGCCCGTGCCCACCTTCGACATCGTATCGGAAGTGGACCATGGGGAGCTGGTGAATGCGCTCAACCAGGCCCGGAAGGAACTGGCCACGCGGTTCGACTTCAAGAACAGCCCGGCGGAAATCGAGGAGGCATCGCCCACGCTGGTAAAACTGGCGGCGGCAGACGCGAGCAAGCTGGCGGGACTGCTGGAGATCGTGGTCGGCAAGCTGGCCAAGCGGAACATCGACATGCGCAACGTGGATCGCAAGGACCCGGCGATCTCCTCCATGGGACGGGCGACGCAGGAGTTGCACATCAAGCAGGGGCTGGAGGGTGAGAAGGCGAAGGAGGTCATCAAGGCGATCAAGGAAGAGGCCTTCAAGGTGCAGTGCGCCCTCCAGGACCGGCAAATCCGCGTGACCGGAAAGAAAAGGGATGACTTGCAGGCGGTGATTCAATTTGTCCGCTCCCGGGATTTTGGCGTCTCGCTGGGATATAAGAATTTCCGGGATTAGCCCGGGGCCGGTGTGAACCGGCGGGCGGATATCCGTGGTGGCTCCCGAGCGAATTTGCGCTTATTCTCCGTAACTTCCGGCTCCGCCCGGCTGTCTAAAGGAATTGTTGTGAATCGCTCGCAAAAGCTCGTAGCCGCCACGGTGCTCCTCCTCGTGGCGGCGGTGGCGCACCATGTGTGGGCTAATTGGGGCCTCGTCACCATTCATGCCAAGGGCATGCCGCTCTCCCGGGTGATCGGCTCCATGGCGCGCCAGGGCCATGCCCGCATCGAGACCGATCTGGCGGGCGATACGCCGGTGACGGTGTACTTTGACAAACTGCCGCTGCCGGAGGCGCTGGAGCGCGTCACCGCGGTGACGGATTCCCGCTGGCGCCTGCTCTTCTTTGCCGCTCCGGACAAGAGCGCCATCCGCGCCGCGGAGGTTGCCTGGTTTGGCGGGCAAAGGCCGGACGGCTGGCAGATGATGAGCTTCCCCATGGGCGGGAGCACCGTCTCCCTGGGCGATGACGATACTGCGCCGCTCGATCCCCGCGGCGATCTCTGGACGCCGCGGACCGCCGCCCCGGCGCCGGTGCAGACATTTTTTAAAGAAGCGGCGCAGGTAACCAACGCCAGCTTTGCCTTCCCGGCTATCTGGAATCCGACGGTCAGTTCCGCGCCGAAAGCGGGCATCGTGGCCAGCGCGGCGCCGGAGCTCATCCGCAAGGCGGGGGGCCGCGAAGACGAAATCTTTTTCCTGAGCAAGACCAACCGCCGTCCGCCGCGCAATGGGGACGATAACGGCGATGAAGCGAATGAACCCGACATGGCCCTGCTTACCGAGCGGACGCAGAACGAGATCAACCGGCTGCCGCCGGCGGAGCGGGCGCAGGCGCAATCGGTGTTCGATACCGGCCAGGCGTTCTGGAAAAGCCTCCAGGGGCTGAGCGAGGCCGACCGCGAGGCGGCGCTGCAAAAGCATTTCATGGATCCCAACGTGCTCAATCAAATCTCGAACCGGGTCGATCAGCGCGAATCGATGATGAGCCACCAGCAGCGGCTCCAGCATTACCAGAATTACGTCAGCCGCAAGCTGACCGCCATGGGCAAGCTATGAAACGGCGCGCCGCGTTTACCCTCATCGAGTTGCTCTGCGTGATCGCCATCATCGCGATCCTCGCCAGCCTCATGATGCCTTCGCTCGGCACCATCCGCCAAAAGGCGGACAGCATCACCTGCGCGAACAATCTGAAAAACATCGGCGTGGCCGTGCAGGGCTACCTGCAGGACCACGATTTCTATTACCCGGAAATCGAAACCGACCCCGCCAGCATGGCCATTTACCCCGCCGGCTACGGGAATCCGCAGAGCATGATCCAGGCGTTCGGCAATTACGGGGTGACGACGAAAATCCTGCAATGCCCGTCGGACATGAAGAGCCCGGATTGCTCCTACAACGCCATCGCGGCCTCCTCCGGCACCGCCTACGCCTCCAGCTACGACTGGAAGCCCACGCTGGACGACGAGACAGAGAACCAGCCGCTGATTTACTCGCACCGCATGTTCTTTGGCGCGCAGGTCACCGGCTCCGCCGGCGGGTACTCGACCATTGCTCCGCAACTCTCGAAAGTGCGCCAGGTGTTCGATGACAATTTCGGCATCCACTTTGGCCATGTGAACGCCCTCTATGCGGATGGGCATGTGGTTGCCTACACCGGCCCGGTGAGCCATTAAAACGGCTTACATCCAAGCGAAGGACGTTTTACGGAGTAGAGGTGAATCCAACAATCTGCTACCAATGCCTTCAGTGAGCCTGCCGGAACCCAATATCATCCCGCTTGAAGGGGAAATCGACCTGCACGAATCGCCCAACGTCCGCGAGCACCTGCGCCCGCTGATCGATGCGAAAGCGCCGCGAATCTACGTAGACATGACCGAGGTGACCTATATCGACAGCTCCGGCCTGGCCGTGCTCATCGATGCGATGCAGCGCATTGCCAATTACGGGGGCAAATTCGGCCTTATCGGCATCCGCCCGGCCGTGCGGACCGTGTTGGAAATCGCGCGGCTGGACCAAATATTTCGGGTTTATCCGGACCGCGATACGGCGCTGAGCGCGACCTGAGCCGCGCCGGTTCCTCTGCGGGGTTATTTCAACAGCGCCTCGACGGTCTCCCGGACATTTCGCGCGATGGTGAATTGCCGCGCGTATTCGACGCGGGCGGCGCGGCTCCCGGCAGTCTCGCGGGCGCGCCATTTTTCGATTGCGGCGGCCATTCCGGCGATGTCGTCTGGCCGCCCGAGGATTTCGCCATCCAGGCCCGCGCGCATGATCTCCGAGAAACCATTGGCCCGCGTGGTGATCACGGGTAAGCCGGCGGCCATCGCCTCCAGGCAGGCATTCGAGAACGGGTCGTAGATTGTCGGCAGGACGAACACCTCGCAGGCTTGCATCAAATCGCGCAGGCCGGCGATCTCCCCGAGGAATTGCGCGCGGCCCGAGGCGGGGAGGCCGCGCCGTTTTCCCGTACCGGCGATGAGCAGCGGCGCGGGCGGCGCGGTGCGGTTGATCGCCTGGATCGCAAACCGGAGCCCCTTGCGCTCCCAACCGCTGCCGGCGAAGAGGACGGCGGGGGAAGCGGGAAAGGAGGGATCGCCGAAACAGGAAAGAGGGAGGCCGTTGGGAATCACCCGCAACCGGTCCTCCGACACCTGGAAATGGCGGGAGATTTCGCCGGCCACCAGGTTTGAGTTCGCGATGATGAGCCGTGCGCCGGAGGGCGCGAAGACTGCGCGCTCCAGCTCCAGGATTTCCCGGTGCTTGGCCTGGCTTGCGCGGAACCAGCCTTTCCACTTTGGCTCGAAGGCGCGGCGGCGCTCCAGCCACGCGGCATGGACGCCATCGCCGGCGCGGAAGGCATCGCATTCCCACACACGCTCCAGGGAGAAGAGGCGGTCGCAGCGCTCCTTGGGCTTGATCCGCGCGAGGCTGTCGGCGAAGACCCGCGGCCCGCTTCCTTCAATCCGCACCATGTCCCCCTTCCATGCATCCGCCGGCCACTCCGGCGAGACAAACAGCACGGCCTCATGCCCCGCCTCGCGGAGCGCCTCCGCAAAACGGAGCAGGTAACGCTCAGCTCCTCCGCTCCCGGAATATCCGCGCCGGACCAGGCCGAATTTCATGAAAGGATGAAGTATGAATCAGGTCCGAAGATTTTCGGGCAATGCCAACTGATGTTGCCAGGAGTAAGCGTCTTATACAGAGCGCTCAGGCTTTCAAAAGGGATTAAATGTATCCGCAATCTGTATTCCTTGCTTTCCAGGGAGGCAATTTCAAAGCGGCCAGGACGCAACATCTCAGGAAAAGTTCTTCGATTCCACACTCCTTTGCGCAGCGCCATGGGGTGGATTGACATTGCGCGCCTCAGGCAACTTATAATCCCGGTTTGAAAGGCTGAATCCGAATCGTCTTCCGCGCTCAAGAACTGAGATTTTTTCAATGCCCAAAGCCGCCCCTCTCGCGCTACCTGATCCCGCGACGTATATCATTACGATCCGCGGCCATCGGGTCATCCTCGATGCCGATCTCGCCGCGCTTTATCAGGTGCCCACCAAGCGCCTGAACGAACAGGTCAAACGCAACGCCGAGCGTTTTCCCGAAGAGTTTATGTTTCAACTCGCAAGGGTAGAAGCGGAAGCGTTGTGGGCTTCAAGGTCGCAATTTGCGACCTTGAAACGCGGTCAAAACATCAAATACCTGCCGCATGTCTTTACCGAGCACGGCGCACTGATGGCCGCCAATGTGCTCAATAGCCCTCAGGCCGTGGCAATGAGCGTGGCCATCATCAAGGCATTCGTCCGCCTCCGCCAGATGGCGCTTTCGGTCGAGGAGCTTGCCCGCAAGGTGGACACTCTGGAAAAGAAGTACGATGCGCAGTTCAAGGCTGTTTTCGATGCCTTCCGCCAACTCATGACGCCCCCGGACCCGCCTCGGCGCAAGATCGGGTTCAAGACGGACGACTGAATTCCCCGCCTTTAGCCGTTTCCCCGGCTCCGAAGACACAGCGCGTTATCAGAAACGGAGCAATGCCTGCCGGCGCCGGATGACGCCCGGGCGATTCCCGAGGCGCCCGTCAGTAACCCGTGCGGGCGATGAGTGAAAAGGGCCACCGCCACCCGGTCCGGCCGGGGCCGGATTTGCCCTTTCATAATGCGGCCTTCATCCTTCATAATTCTCCTCCCGTGCGGATTCTTGCCCTGCAATTAAAGCGGATCGGCGACCTGATCCTGACGACGCCGGCGCTTTGGGCTTTGCGGCAGAATTTCCCAAAGGCCACGCTGACGCTTGCCGTCGAGGCGGGGAGCCGGGAGATGCTGCCGGCCATCGATTTCGTGGACGAGACGCTGGTCTATGAGCGCAAGGGGAACAATGGGTGCATCTGGAAGCATCTGCTGCTGAAGTACTACGATACCTGCCTCGACTTTACCGGGACGGATCGCTCCGCGCTCTTTGGGGTGCTCTCGAAGGCGGGCAAGCGGGTGACGTTCGAGTGGGTGCAGCGCTCGCGTTTTCGCCACGTGTTTTACAACCAGTTCATCGCCTCCTCCGTGCGGGAGAATCATACGGTGGACCATTACATGCACCTGCTGCGTGCGGTGGACGCGCCGGTGCGCAACGGGGCGCCGATTGTCCTGCATCTGCCGGAGTGGGCGCCGCGCAAGGCGAGGCAGCTTCTGGACGAGGCGGGGGTAACCGGCCCCTTCATCCTGGTGCACCCGGGTACGGCGCGTCCGGAGAAGTATTGGCCGCCGGAGCGGTGGGCGGAGGTCATCCGATGGTGCGGGGAGCATCTGCGGATGCCGTGCGTCCTTACGGGCAGCCCGGAGGGGAATGAGCAGCGCCACATTGCGGTGATCCGCAAGGCCTGCCCGGGCATCGCGGCCCAGGACCTGAGCGGGCGGCTGGACCTGCTGACGCTTGCCGCGCTCACGCGCATGTGCGCGCTGGCACTCACCGTGGACTCCGCACCGATGCACCTGGCGGGCGCGTTCGGCACGCCTCAGGTGGCTCTCTTCGGCCCCACCAATCCCTTCCATTGGCGCCCCCGGCATGAGCGGGCAATCGTTCTCCAGTCTCACGGCCCCATTTCGGCCCCGGAATTTCGCCCCCAGCATCCGGGCGGGCCGATGACGGAAATATCGACCCAGGCGGTCATTGATGCTATCGTGGCCCTTCACGTACATGCCTGATAAAGCACCTAATAGCCCTGCGCCGGCGGCGCCCGTCCCCTCCGCCGATGGCATCCCGGCCACGCCGAAGCCGCCAAAACCGAAGCCCACGCTCAAGGAGCTCTTCCGGGAAAGCATCTCCGGCTACAAGAAGATCTGGCCCTTCATCGATAAGTACCGGTGGCGGTTCATTGCCAGCATCATCGCCGGCGGCGGCTCGGCGATTTTCACCGTGGGCCAGGCGGAGGTGCTGCGCATCGTGGCGCACATGAATTTTGACAAGAACCCCGACGGCGCGGGGGGGGTGCTTGCCATCAGGGGCATCGTGGTGGATATGGCCCTGCACGGCGCTCCCAAGGCGGGGCCGACGCTGGGGCACGTCTTCCTGGTATGCTCGCTCTTCCCGATAGTCATCGTGGCCCGCTGCATTTGCGATTACCTGGAGGGGTATTACATGACGTGGGTCAGCCTGCACGTCCTCCACGATCTGCGGGTGAAGATCTTCCAGCACATCCTCAGTCAGAGCTTCGCATTCTTTAACAAGGCGAAGATCGGCAGCCTGATTTCCCGCGTCTCGAATGATACGCGCTCCGCGCAGCTTTCCATTACCGCGGTCACGGACGATATCGTCACCCAGCCGCTGACGATCATCTTTCTGGTGGCGAACATGCTGCGGATGGATTGGCGATTCACGATGTATTGCATGTGCCTCTTTCCGCTGTGCCTGATTCCCATCCAGGTATTCGGGAAACGGGTGCGAAAGATCGGGCTGCTGGATGAAACGGCCAACGCGGAGCTGATGGTGCTGCTGCACGAGGGCCTGGCAGGCATCCGGCTGGTGAAATCGCTCTGCCGCGAGCCCTACGAGATCAAGCGTTTCTCGGCGTCCAGCAGCTCGATGGTCGCCGTGGGCCTGAAGGTGCGCACAGCCATGCTCATCGTGCCGCCGCTGATCGAGAGCATGGGAGCCATCGGCATCTTCGCGGCATTCGTGTACGCGTTCTTCTCCCACATGCCGGTGAGCATTTTCGTCACGATGATCGGCAGCGTGGTGCTGCTGTACATTCCCGTAAAGAAGCTGAGCAAAGTCCACGTGAGCGTGCAAAAGGCGATCGGCGCGACCACGAAAATATTCGAGTTGCTGGAGGTCAATCCCGCGGTCACGGATGTGCCGGAGGCCGTCACCTTGAAGAATTGCAAAGGCGATATCCGGTACGAGGAGGTCATCTTCGAGTACAATGCGCGGCTCCAGCCGGCGCTGCGGCGCGTTTCCCTGCATATCGAGGCGGGAAAATCGTACGCGCTGGTGGGCTCCAGCGGCGCGGGCAAGAGCACCATGTTCTCCCTGCTGCTCCGTTTTTACGATCCGCGCCGGGGCTGCATCCGCGTGGACGGGCACGATATCCGGACGCTCACGCAGAAATCGCTGCGGCAGAACATCAGCATCGTCAGCCAGGATACCTTTCTCTTCAACACCACCATCATGGAGAACATCCGCTATGGCCGGCTGGATGCGACCGACGAGGAAATCTACGATGCCGCCCGCCAGGCCTACGCGCATGATTTCATCGAGGCGCAACCCAAGGGGTACGAGACCGTCATCGGCGATAAAGGCTGCAACATCTCCGGCGGCCAGCAGCAGCGGCTTTCGATCGCGCGCGCGCTCCTGAAGAACGCGCCGATCCTGCTGCTGGACGAGGCGATGAGCGCGCTCGATTCCGAATCCGAGAGCGAAATCCAGGCCGCCATCGAGCGGCTATCCAAGGGCCGCACCGTCATCGCCATCGCGCACCGGCTTTCCACGATTCTCAAGTCCGACCAGATCGTTGTCATGGAAAAGGGGCAGATTCAGGACATCGGGCCGCACGAGGAATTGCTCGAGAAATCCACGCTCTACCGGCATTTCTACGATCTCCAGTTCAACAAGCACAAAAGCGCGGTGGAGGATATTCCCATGGCGGCGGTGGGCGGGCTGGCTTAAATCATTCCCATGCGCCTTCTCCCCCTGCTTCTTGCCCTCGCATTGCCTGCCGCCCTGCTGGCGCAGGATGACGACGGCAGCGACGCCAATGCCATCCACGCCAGCACGGTCCTGCACGAAGACGGCACCCGCACCGAAACGGTGACCGATCCCGAGAAACACACTTCCGAGGCTGAAACGTACGATTCCGGGAACAGATTGATGCAGAAGGTTGTCTATACCCTGGATGACCAGAACCAAGCCACCAGCGGCATTGTGTACAACGCGAAGGGACAGGCCCTTTACAAGAGCGCGTACAAGCGGGACGATTCCAATCGCATCAGCGAGGAGGATGACTACAGCATGGATAACCAGTTGATCCGCCGGTACGTTTACGAGTTTGGCCCCAATGGAAAAGTCTCCCGGATCCGCGCCTTCGACGGCCAGGGAAACGAGCTTCAGCCAGTCAATGGGGACCAGGGGCGCCCGGACCGGCACAGATCCCTCCCCTACGTCCACCAATGAGAAATTCGAGGTCTGACGCTCGAATTTTGGTCTGATGTCCAGGTCCGCCGGGTTTCTCGCTTCCATCCTTGCCGCCACCACGGTCGCGCTGTCGCTCTATGCCTGGCACGAGCACCGGCAGCTCGATGGCCAGGCGATCATTGTCCAGAAGGCGGAGCTTCTGGAGTCCGACAACGACAGCCTGCACGCCGCGCTGGCCACCGCCGAGCGCAAGGCGGACGATGCGCAGAACGCGGCGCGCCGGGCGCAAATCGAGCGCACGGTTTCGGCAATCCGGGAGCTGCCCTTCAAGCACCCGGTGGTTTACGAGACTCTGGACCGGGCGGGCATCCGGGGCATCGTGGCCGGAAAGCTGTCGGAAATCTACACGGACCAGGAAATCCGCGACATGTCCACCGGGTACGCCGCGTTTGGCCTGCTGCCGCCGAATTATGACCTGAAGCAGGAATATGTGAACCTGCTGGGCGAGCAGATTGGCGCCTTTTACGACCAGCACGTCCACAAGCTCTTCATGTTCCGGGACTCGACGCTGGAAAACGCGCAGAACCGCGTGATCCTCGCGCACGAGCTGACGCACGCCCTGCAGGACCAGAACTTCGGGCTGCTGAACATGGCGCTCGAGATCAAGAATAACGACGACCGCGCCGCCGCGGCCAGTGCGCTCATCGAGGGGGACGCCACGCTGGTGATGTCCCAATACATGGTGAGCGATATGAGCTGGCGCACGCTGGCCGATACGGCCGTCTTTTCCGCAACGCAGAGCATGGTGGAGATGCGCAGGGCGCCGCGGTTCCTGCGCGAGATGCTGGTTTTTCCCTACATCCAGGGCCAGCAATTCTGCTCCACCATTTTCCGGGAAGGAGGCTTCCCTGCCCTTTCCGCCGTTTACCGGGATCCGCCCTCTTCCACCGCGCAAATCCTGCATCCGGACGAATATTCCAATCACGAGGAGCCGATATCCATCCCGATTGCGGAGACGGCGGTACAGGGCCAGAAGCCGCTGGAAGACAATGTATTGGGAGAAATGGGCTGCCGCATCCTCTTCTCGCAATACGGCGACGAGTCCACCGCGCCGGGAATCGCCGCCGGCTGGCGCGGAGACCGTTACCTGGTTTACGATGGGGGGAAGTCCCTGGTCTGGTACACCGTCTGGCGCGACCGGGCGGCGCTTCAGTCTGCCCTCGGCGCCCTTTCGGCCATGTGCATGAGCCGGTTTCACATCCAAGTGATCCGGGACGGGGATGAACTGGTCGCGAGCAATGACGCGAATCACACCATAAGAATCCAGGTGCTCAACGCGAATGAAGTTGTCTTCATCCTCGCTCCGAACCAAAAATCGGCGCAACAGTTACACAATCAGTTTGCCGGAGCCGCCAATGGATAAATCGGAAATGCGCCTCGACCCGTTGCGGGAGACCTGGACCATTTTCTCCAGCTCCCGATTGCATGCCCCGCCGTTCCTCGCCCGCAAGCGCGGAGCGCGGCCCGCGGAGAAGTTCAGCCCCTTTGCGGCCGGGCAGGAGGAGCTGGCGCCGCACACCCTCTACAGCAAGCCCGGCAACGGGCCATGGCAGGTGCGCGTGATTCCGAACCGCGCGCCGGCCCTGCGCGTGGAGGGAGATCCGCTGCGGCACCCGGAGGGCTTTTACGACAAGACCGAGGGGGTGGGCGCGCACGAGGTGATTATCGAGACGCCCGGCTCCGAGCCGCTGGAAGCGCTCTCGCTGGCGGCCATCGGCGAGGTGGTCACCGCATGGAAAGTCCGCATGCTGGACCTGATGCGGGACGGGCGGATGCGCGCCTTTTTCATCGTCAAGGACGTGGGGGAACAGGCCGGCGCGCATGTGCCGCATTCCGTAAGCCAATTGATCGCGCTGGCCATTCTGCCGCCCACCCTGGTGCGGAAGCTGGAGGTTTCCCGCGATTTCTACGAGCGGAAGAAGCGCTCCATCTTTGAGGACATCTGGCGGGAGGAGGTCCGCGCGGCATCGCGGCTGGTCTATGAGAATAACGGCTTTGCCGTCTTCTGCCCGTATGCCTCGCGGACGCCATTCGAGATGGCGGTCTATCCAAAACGCCAGTGCGCGGATTTCCACGGCATCACGGACCCGGAGATCGCCCAACTGGCGGACGCGCTCAAGACCCTGCTGCGGAAGCTCTCCGGCGCGCTCAATCGCCCGCCGTATCACCTGATGCTGTACACCGCGCCCACCCGCACCGCGCGGCGGGACCATTGGAACACGCTCCAGCAGGATTTTCGCTGGCACATCGAGGTGATGCCGGCGCTCTATTACACGAGCGGTTTCGAGACGGCCAGCGGCTGTTACATGAACCCGGTCTTCCCGGAAACCGCCGCCGCTTACCTGCGCAAGATCGCCATTTGAGCCGTTATGACCGCACGCCACCTCTTTTATGAAGGCCGCGTCCAGGGCGTCGGGTTCCGTTATACGGCGCGCCGGATCGCCACGGGCTTTGAGGTGGCCGGATGGGTGCGGAACCTGCCGGATGGCCGGGTGGAAATGCTGGCCGCGGGCGAGGCCGGGGAACTGGAGGCTTTCCTCCAGGCGATCCGCGACAGCGAGCTTGCATCTTTTATCCGCAATGAGACCGTCGAACCTGAGCCGCCGCCCCCGGGCCTGCGCGGCTTCGAGATCATCGCTTGATCGGCATTTTTTTAGAATGCACCACGCAAAGATTTCGCACAGATCAGGATCACCGATAGATTTTGAATCAGGGATCCTGCGGGCGGGCACGGACGCTGAACGACCGTGCGAATCCGTATTATTCGTAGTTTTCCCCCTTCTGAAATGAGCGCCATCTCCATCAAGAACCTGACGAAAGTCTTCCCCATCCCCTTCCGCCGGGAGCGCATCGTCGCCGTGCGAAAGCTCTCGCTGGAGGTCGAGCCTGGGCAGGTGTACGGGCTGCTGGGGCCCAATGGCTCCGGCAAGAGCACGACGATGAAGATCGTCCTCGGCCTCGTCTCGCCAACCTCCGGCAGCACGCACATCTTTGGCCGGGACAGCCGGGAGGTGGAGAGCCGCGAGGAGGTCGGGTTTCTGCCGGAGAATCCTTATTTCTACAAATTTCTCACCGGCCAGGAGGCGCTCCATTTTTATGGCAAAATATGCGGCATCCGCGGCGCAAAGCTGCGCGAGCGGACGGCGGAATTGCTGAACCTGGTGGGCCTCGAGGGCGCGCGCGACCGGCGGCTGGCGGGATACTCGAAAGGGATGCTCCAGCGCATCGGCCTTGCGCAGGCGTTGATCCAAAGGCCGCGCCTGCTGGTATTGGACGAGCCGACGGCGGGCGTGGATCCCGCGGGGTCGCGGGAGATTCGCGACCTCATCCTCAACTTCAAGAAACAGGGGATTACCGTGCTCCTCTGCTCCCATCTGCTGGGCCAGGTGCAGGAGATTTGCGACCGGGTGGGCATTTTGCACAAAGGGGTGCTGGTGCGCGAGGGACACCTGGATGAATTGATTTCCATCGAAAACCAGACCGAGATCATCGTGGAGCATGCGAGCCCGGAAGTTCTGGCGCAGGTCAACGATCTGCTCGCAAAATCCGGCGCCCGCATCCTTTTGGAACGCAAACCGCAAACCACCCTCGAGAATTACTTCCTCGAAGTGACTTCCTTAAAAAACTAAGCCCCCCCGCAATGGAGCCCGCAGCCACCCCCACGCCGTTTTCAACGCCGAGCCACACGTTCTTTTCCCCCTCGCGCATCTGGGCCATAGGGACCAATACGCTGCTCGAGCTATTCCGCCTGAAGGTGTTTTATTTCCTGCTCATCTTCGCGCTGCTGCTGATCGGCAGCTCCGCGTTTATGATCGATTTCAGCTTTCAGGAGCAATTTCAGCTTCTGAAGGATGTCTCGCTCGGGGCGATGTCGATTTTTACCTGGCTGCTGTCCGTACTGGCCACGGCCATGCTGCTGCCGAAGGACATCGAGGACCGCACGCTGTACACCATCCTGGCGAAGCCGGTCCCGCGGCTGGAGTACCTGATGGGGAAGCTGCTCGGCATTCTGCTGCTGCTGCTGATCGCCACGCTGCTGATGACGATCATCTTTGTGATTGCCCTGTACACCCGGCAGCAGATGGCGGTTGCGGATGCCATGCACGGCAATACGGGCCAGCAGCTCCACGACATCCTTGCGGGCATTTACAAATCGACGTTCACCTTCAGCCTCATCCCGGCGATCGTGATTATTTACGTGAAAGCGGCGCTCTTTGCCTCGCTCACGCTCTTCATCTCCACGTTCGCCTCCTCGACGATCTTCACGATCATGGTTTCCTTTGCCTGCTATTTCATCGGGCATTTGCAGGGAATCGCGCGCGATTACTGGCTGGGCTCCGGCGGCGCGATGGGCTACGCGACGAGCGAGTTGCCGCGGCTGTTCCTCGGTTTTGTCTCCCTGGTCTTCCCGGATCTGGCGCTGTTCAACGTGGTCGATGACATTGTCGCCGGCAATTCCATCCCGATGTTTCTCTTTATCAAGACCGTCATGCTGGGCGGCCTTTACACCTGCATTTACCTTCTCGTCGCCTACTTTGTTTTCGCTTCCAAAGAGCTTTAGCCGGAGCGTCTGGTTTCGCTCGATTGCCGTCCTCGCCATGCTGATGGCCTTTGGCGCGGTGCGCCTGCCCATCGAGATACGGCTGAATCAACAGTACCGGGATGCCTTTTTCCACGGGGCGAAGCTGAACCTGGGGCTCCGCCAGCAAATCGGGCAGCTCAGTTTCCTGGCGGCGCTGGGCGGTTTCCGCGCCGCGGTGGCGGACCTGCTCTGGATCCAGGCGCATATCGACTGGACGCGCACCGAATGGGGACGGATGCTGTTTATTTTCAACAATGTCACCGCACTCCAGCCGCGCAACCTCATGTTCTGGGAAATGAGCGCATGGCACATGGGGTACAATGCGAGCGCGGCGGCCATGCAGGATGCCAGCCAGCCGCGGATCGCCCTGCGCCTCAAGAACCAGTACCAGTATTTTGTCATCTCACGGGACCTGCTGGAGCGCGGCATCGCGAATAATCCGGACCGTTACAAGCTTTACGAGGACCTGGGCAACCTGTTGCGCGACAAGTTCCAGGACCCCTGCGCCGCCGCGGTCGCCTACAGCAGCGCCGCGAAGTTTCACGATGCGCCGACCTATTTAATCCGCTTTGCGGCGTACGAACTCTCCTATTGCCCGGGCCACGAGCGGGAGGCGTACGAGCACCTGCTGGCCCTTTACAAGCGGGGCCAATATGAATGGCTGCCCACGCTCTTGTCGCGGTTGAAGTATTTGCAGGAAAAACTCAATATCCCTACATCCCAGCGGGTGAAAATCCCCGATAATCTGCTGGCTCCGGTGCATCCCAATATGCCGCCCAACCCATAACCAGCATCAATGCGATTCGCCATTTTCGGAGATATCCACGCCAATCTGGAAGCCCTGCAGGCCATGCAAGCCGACGCCGCGGCCCACGAGTGCACGCATTATGTCTGCCTGGGCGATGTGGTCGGTTACAATGCGAACCCGCACGAGTGCGTCGAGATCATCCAGAAACTGGAGTGCCCGGTGGTGAAGGGGAACCATGACGAGCAGGCCTCGATGGAAACCGGCCTCGAAAACTTCAACCCGCTGGCGGAGGAAGCGATCAACTGGACCCGGGAACACCTGACCGAGGAGGATAAGAAATGGCTGCGCGAGCTGCGGCTGACGCGCCAGGTGCGGGATTTCACGATCGTCCACGCGACGCTGGATACGCCGGGCAAGTGGGGCTATGTCTTCAACCAGCTCGACGCCGCGGCCAGCTTCAATTACCAGCACACGAATCTCTGCTTTTACGGCCACACCCATGCGCCGCGGGCTTATGTGAAGGACAGTGTGGTCAAGGGCGTACCCCTCCAGCGCCTGCTGATCGAGCCGAATAAGAAATACTTCATCAACGTCGGCAGTGTCGGCCAGCCCCGCGATGGCGACTGGCACGCCTCCTATTGCATCTACTCCCCGGGCGACCGGATGGTGGAGTTGCGCCGCATCCCGTACGATATCAATACCACGCAGGATAAGATTGTCGCAGCCGGCCTGCCGCAGCGCCTTGCGGACCGCCTGGCGATGGGGAAATAAGCGGTCAGGGATTGTAAACGACGTTCCGGTAGAGGACCTTCCCGATCGGGATCATCTCCGCGTGGCCATCCACCATCGCCACGTTCACCGCGCTGTTATTCTTCTGCACATAACGCAGGTATCCCTCGCCCGCGGCGCTATCCACATTGGTGGTGGGATCGAACGGGATGGGCTCGTTCATTTCCGTGGCAGACACGCTGGCGCCCTGGCCGTTGCCCATCTGCCACGGGTTCCAGAACGTGAATGCGCAGTTTCCCTTTAACGACGGGACCTGCGCCGCGTTCGCGACCATGATGACCTCCGACTGGCGGGCGACGTCTGTCATGCGCAGCGGCGGATTATCGAACAGCGTATTGTTGAGCGCGTAGGTAATGCAGGTGTTATTGCCGCCATACGGCTGCACGGGCAATTGGGCGGCCGGACTGACGAAAATGTTGTTTGCGGTCGCAGCGGCTGAAACCGGGAGATACGCAGCGAGGGTGGGCACGTAATTGACGTTCTGGCTGTTGACCGCGGCCATGAACATATTGTCGTGATCGCCGGTGTAATCATGGATGAGGCTCGCGATCTGGCGGAGATTGGAAAGGCATCCGGCGGACTGCGCCGACTCCCGGGCGTTGCGGACGGCAGGCATGAGGAGCGCGGCAAGAATCGCAATGATCGCAATGACGACCAGGAGTTCGATGAGGGTAAAACCTTTGCGGCGATGGTTCATGGGGAGCTTTCCGGGGATGACGGGAAAGTACGCGCGAATCGCCGGCGGGCCAAGGCGCTCACGCTGTTACACGTAACATGCCTACTCTCCCGCTCAGGGATCGTGGGCCGCAGCCAGGTGTCTCGCTGGAGTGCGGGCAATCCTCCCGGATGGAGCGGGCAGGACGCCCTGGCTCCCCTTTCGGAACGCCGTTTTTACCGCCGGTGCGCGACGATGAGCGCGCTCTTCCGGAAATCCCACCCCCGGTAACCAATCCCGAACGTCAGCGGCGCCGGATTGCTGCGCGCATAAGCGCCGGCGAGATCGGGCTGGAAATATTGTTTGAAGATATCGATGGGCGGCTGGTAGCTGCCGAAGAGCCGCACCTGCCATTGCGCGGGGTTGAAGTCATGATACGGGATGCCGCTGTCATCCTCGACGATTGTGTCGCTCTGGTTCAGCAAAAAATTACAGATGGTCGAGAATCCATCCTGATGGGGGAGATAGGAGGCGCTCTTGAGGAGGCTGTCGGCGCGGCCCAATCTACGGCAGAAGGAGAGCAGCCCGCTGCGCTCGACGGAGCCGTTGGAGAGATCGACGGAAAAATAGTAGAGCGAGCCGCCGTTGAAATCGATCCGCACGCCGCGCGGCTGGACGGGAGAGATATTCTCGATGGTCTTGCCGCTGCGGGCGAGGAAGACCATGAGGATTGGCAGCGTGCCGTTCAATTGGGTGCTGCTGAAGTCCTGCCGCATCTGTTTGGTCTGGAAGAAGGAGTAATTGAGGACTGAATTGAGCGCCGTCTCGACCTGATAAAATGCCGGCCCCAGGGAGAGCTTGGTGACATCCGGCACGGCGCCCACCGGCTCGATGCCGCAGAGCACGTAATTGCGCTCATCCGGGAAAAAAGCGTTCGCGTAGAGAAAATCCGGCCCGCTGAACATGTAGAAGAGATTGCCCGCGCGCGCCCTCACGTACTGGCCGGTAAAAGCGCGGATTCTCGAGAGCTGCCGCGTGTCCAATTTTGTCCAGGCGGAATCAAAATAAGCGGAGTGCTGCCGCCATGCGGGGTCCTGGGTGAGGGGCGCGAGCGGGGAATTGCCGTCCACCGGCATGCCTGCGAGGAAGCGGGCGGTATCGTTCACATCCGTGGCGGCTCGCAGCGGAGCAGCGGCGATCAACGTGGCAGCCAGGCCGGCGGCGATCAGGAATCGAGTCATCATATCACACGCTTTTCGCGGATGGCCCGGCCTCCGGAGGCAAAATAAATTACCAGCCCCGCCAGCACGGTGGCGATTCCTGCCAGAGATTGCCATGGTTTGGTCGTGATCAGATAGAAGATCATGATTCCGCTGACGATCAGAAACAGCGCCGGCGTGAACGGGTAACCCCAGGCGCGGTAAGGCCGGCGCAGCCCGGGCTCGCGGATGCGCAGCACGATCACGCCCAGCACCGTAAGCGCGGCGAAAAGGATGAGCGCCAACTGCACGTAATCCATCACATCCTCGAAGCGCCCGGTGAGCAGGAGGAGGGTGGCAATCACCGCCTGCAACGCCAGCGCAACGCGCGGGGTCCCGTTGCGCGTTTTGATGGCCAGCAGGGCGAGGCCCGGCAGGTCCTCCCCCATCGCCACCGTCACGCGCGGGCCGGTCCAGACCATCGAGGAGACGGAGGAAATCAGCCCCAGGCTGATCAGCGCCGCCACCACTCTCCCCCCGGCGGTCCCGAAAATGTGTGCGCCGGCGATTTCCCCCACCTCGATGCGTCCGGCCATCGCGTGCATCGGCGTCACGCGGAGGAAGATGGCGTTCAGCGCCACGTACATTACCAGCACCGCCAGCGTGCCGAGGAAAAGCGAGCGCGGGACGTTGCGTTCCGGGTCGCGGATTTCATTCACGATGTAAGTGGAGGCGTTCCAGCCGGAATAAGAGTACATGACGAACACGAGGGAGACGGCGAAGGCGCTCCCGGTCATCAAATGCAAATCCCCAGGCGCCGGCAGGAAGGAAATGCCCGGCGTCCTGGGCGCAAGGAAACCGGCCACAATAAAAGCGGCGATGAACAATATCTTGGGGACCGTGGCCCAGTTATGGAACGCGCTTCCGCGCCGCCCGCCGGTGAAATGCACGGCCGAAGTGCCCCACACCAGAGCCAGCGAGAGCCAGAGGGGCGATATGCCCGGGACCAGCCCCCTGGCGTAAGTGCCAAAGCCCATCGCCGCCAGCGCGATGGGCGCCGCAAAGCCCACCGTGGCGGATGTCCACCCCGCCAGGAACCCGAGCGCCGGATGAAAGACGCGGGAGAGAAAATGATACTCGCCTCCGGAGCGCGGCAGGGCCGCCGCCAGCTCCGCATAACAGAAGGCCCCGCTTAATGCGACCACGCCGCCCAGCATCCAGAGGCAGAGAATGGCGAATCCCGACGGCAGCCCCGGCACCTGGAAGCCGAGGCTCGTGAACACCCCCGTGCCCACCATGTTCGCGATGACGATGGAGATCGCGGTGACAAGCGATACGGTCGGCGCGGAGCGCCGGATGGTTTTACTGGTAAGGGTCACACCGGGTTGGGACATGACCGGCGCATCGGGCCAATTGGGAAAGACAGCCGGGTTGCTCATCGGTTTGCAGCAAGGGGGATTCGGGTTCCAGCCAAATTGTGCGCGCCCTTTCTCCGGAAGAGAGGGGATTCCGCGCCGCAGACCTTTGCGACAGGCCCCTTCCGGCGATCCGGGAGGGTAGCGCCCGGGCGGGCCGGCTGGCAGACCCGGGCCGGCAATCCCATTCCGACATTTTCTGAAAATTTCCTCGTTTTTGGGGTACGCTCCCTTTCTTCTGTTCGCGCACCCGCTATGAAAGTCGTATTGGTTACAGGCTCTTCCGGACTCATTGGTTCCGAGGTTTGCGGCTATTTTGGCCGGGCGGGAGCGCGCGTGCACGGGATCGATAATAACCAGCGAGCCATCTTTTTTGGCCCCCAGGGGGATACCCGC
Organism: Chthoniobacteraceae bacterium; assembly: GCA_036266845.1. Taxonomy (GTDB): domain Bacteria; phylum Verrucomicrobiota; class Verrucomicrobiia; order Chthoniobacterales; family Chthoniobacteraceae; genus DATAXI01. The sequence continues at coordinate 24,808 of DATAXI010000046.1, forward strand.
TGGAACCAGCAGCGCCTCCTGAGGGAACTGCCTGGCTTTGAGCATCACGAACTCGACATCCGCGACCGCGCCGGGGTGCAGGCGCTGGTCCGGGAGTTGCGCCCGGCGGTGATCATCCATACCGCCGCGCAGCCCTCTCACGACCGTGCCGCGGCCATCCCTTTTGATGATTTTGACACGAACGCCGGCGGGACCTTGAACCTGCTGGAAGCCGCCCGCCAATTCTGCCCGGAATCGCCTTTTGTCCACATGAGCACGAACAAGGTGTACGGCGACGCGCCCAACCGGATCGCGCTCCTGGAAACCGGCGCCCGCTGGGATTACGCGGACCCTGCCTACGCGGAGGGCATCCCGGAGACATTCACCATCGACCAGTCCAAGCATTCCCTCTTTGGCGCATCCAAGGTGGCGGCCGACATCATGGTACAGGAGTACGGGCGCTACTTTAACATGCCCACGTGCTGCCTGCGGGGCGGGTGCCTCACGGGGCCCAACCACACCGGCGTGGAACTGCACGGCTTTCTTTCCTACCTGGTCAAGTGCAACCTCACCAACCGGGAATATACGGTGTACGGCTACAAGGGGAAACAGGTGCGCGACAATATCCACTCCGAGGATGTCGCCCGTTTCATGGCCGCTTACTGTGAAGCGCCGCGCGCCGGAGCGGTGTACAACCTGGGCGGCGGCAAGGATAACTCCTGCTCCATCCTGGAGGCATTCCAGATGGTGGAGGAGTTTACCGGGCAGAAGCAGGCGTACACCTACCGGGAGGAAAATCGCGCCGGAGACCACATTTGCTACTATAGCGACTTGCGGAAGATGAAGGCGGATTACCCGCAGTGGAATATCACCATCCCGCTGCGCGAGATATTCCGGCAGATTGTGGAGGCGTGGAAGGTGCGGGAAAAATCCGGGATAGCCTAGACGCCGCTCCCGGTAATCCCCATGAGAATCCTGATCACCGGCATTTGCGGTTTCGTAGGGGCCGCCCTGGCCGCCGAGCTGCGCGCCGCCTATCCCGCCGCGGAGATCACGGGCATCGATAACTTTGTCCGGCGCGGCAGCGAGACCAATCGCGAGCCGCTGGAGAAGCTGGGTATCCGTATCCTGCGCGGCGATATTCGCAACCCGGAGGATATCGAAGCCGCGGGCAGCGCGGAATGGATCGTCGATTGTGCGGCGAATCCCAGCGTGATGGCTGGCGTAGATGGCGCAACCTCCCCGCGCGACCTGCTGGATAACAATCTGGTGGGGACCATCCATCTGCTGGAGTATTGCAGGCGCCATGGCGCCGGGTTCATCCTCATGAGCACCAGCCGGGTTTACTCCATCCCGCCGCTTGCCGGCCTGCCGGTGGCCGTGCGGGACGAGGCATTTGTTCCTGTACCCGGGGTGGCGATTCCCGGGCTCACGGCGGCGGGCGTCTCCGAGGATTTCTCGACCGAGCCGCCGTTGTCCCTCTACGGCAATTCCAAACGATGCTCGGAGCTGCTGGCGCTGGAATACGGGCACGCGTTCGGTTTTCCGGTGCGGATCAACCGGTGCGGAGTGCTGGCGGGCGCGGGCCAGTTTGGCAAGGCGGACCAGGGCATTTTCAGCTATTGGATTCACGCATGGGCCGGGCGCCGCCCTCTCAGGTTCATCGGTTTCAGCGGTTCCGGCCATCAGGTGCGGGATTGCCTGCATCCTCGCGATCTGGCTCCGCTGCTGGTGCGGCAAATGGAGGATCCCGGCCGGGCGGTGCCGCAAATCCAGAACCTTGCGGGCGGGATGGCCGGGGCGATGTCCCTC
>DATAXI010000064.1:0-5394 GCA_036266845.1 Chthoniobacteraceae bacterium
GCCCGCATTGGTGGCCGACTTGTCGCAAGTGGAGGTGTTCGGCGCATTCGACCAGCCGACGAACGTGTCACTGCTCTCGCCGCCCAGGTACGGTTTGGTGGACGCGACGGCCACGAAGCCGGCCTTGTCCCACGGCGGAGCCGCGGTGGCGCTGGTGAGCAATTGATCGGTCACGAAGATGATGTGGTCATTGTCGCCCACGCCGTTGCTGCCCGGCGACCACGTGGCGACATAAAGCTGCGTGCCGCGGGAGACCGCGTAAATATTCATGCCGCCGGAGGTACTGAGAAGATAGGCGCTATTTGCCGTGCCAGTGAGAACAAAGGGCACCGGCGTGGGACTAGGAACAGGCGTCGGCGTCGGTGTGGGCGTTGGAGTCGGTGTGGGTGTCGCCGTTGGAGTGGGCGTCGGCGAGGATGTGTTGGAGCTAAACTCCGCGGTGTAACTGACGCCGCCGGACGGGACGGTCACCTGCCGCGGATTCTGCGTGTTACCATCGTTCCATTGGGTAAACACGAAACCGCTATTGGCAGTGGCGGAGATTTGTCCCGAGGAACCGGCGGAGTACAGCCCGCCGCCGCTCACGGTCCCGTCGTTCGCGGGATCCGCAAGAACGGTCAGCGTGGCAGGGGCGACACTGACGGCTGCGTTGCTGACAAAGACGTGCTGAATGGGCGAATTGTAAGTGTTGCCCTTGGAATCCCAGGCGGTGACATAGTAATCGACGTAGGTATTCGAGAGGCCGGTTACCTTCGAGTAATAGTAATCGGCCTGATATTGCGGCACGGTCAGCAGGCTGCTCGGCACGGACCTGTCGGTCATGGCGATGGATTGCCACGGGCCGGTATCCGGGCCGCCGGCGTAGGTCTTGTATTCGTCCTGGGTGGGAGCGCCGTTGCTGCCGTTCGAGCGGTATTTCAGCACGACCCCCCCCATGCCGGAGGCGTCGTAAGCATAGGTCCAGACCCAAAAGTCGGTGTTCGTGGCGGTGGTTAGCGCGTAATTGTACTGGACCCCGTAGTTCTGGCCGCCGGGATTCCACGGGAAGCGCTGCGGGAGGAAGACGGAGGGCGGGGTGGTATCGGTGGCAAGACCCGCGTTGACGGTGGAATCAATCTCGCGCACGGCGTTCTGCTGGGCAATCGCGGCGCGCATTTCGTCATCGGCGCCACCGTAGTAAACAAAGCCGGAATCCAGGCCCGCGAGGTAATAGTGCCAGCCGAGTTCAACAGCATTCGGGGTGGTGCTGAAACTGCCGGGATCGCGGACCTGATCGACCCTGGGAGTGATGCCGCTGACCTGCTCCGCGGTGCGGACGCGATTTTCGGTGGCCAGAACGCAACGCCAGAAGTCAGCCTTTGCGGAGACACCCTGGGAGGGATCGACAACGTTCTTGCCATCGGACCCCGTATAGCTGGGAGGCCAGTTCCAATTCACAAAGGAGGGCGAGCCAAAGTCACCATCGGCAAAGATCCATGCCCCATCCTCCACGTGGACCACATCGGTCGGCTGCCAGTTCGCGAGGAAGGATTGGACGGTGGTAAGCCAATAGCCGGCACTGGAAGCCTGGGACGCCGTGGAGGCGATGGATTGCTCCCAGTAGGTGTAGCCGTCGGCAAAGGCGTTATCCCCATCGTGGCAGAGCAGCACGATGCCGGGATCGCTGGGGTTGTTGCGCTGCTGAATGCCGGCCGCGCTATTATTGGCGTAGCCGGAGAGGTTCCACTGCTCGTAACCGTCGGTCCAGCTCATGGCCTGATCGGACGGGACAACGGTAATGGTGCTGGCGGTGCCGGTGGTCGGGTCAACATAGCGGGCGAGGTGGGCCTGGAAGCTGTACGGAGCGGTGGACATGGGCGCGCAGCCGCGGCTGATGGAGAAGGTCTGATAGCTGGCTGCGCCCTGCGCCGGCGCGAGCTGATCGGCGGCGTTGGGCGGCTCGCACATTTCCGAGGAGTTGCCGAAGACAAAGGGGGCATCCGGGCAGGTGCGGGTGAGGTGTTCGCCGGAGATGACGGTCCACGTGATGCCCATGCTGCTGAGGATGGGGATCATGCGCTCGGAGAATGCGCATTCGGTGGGAAAGTAGCCGTTGCTCATGGGCGGGTTGGAGCCCGAGATATTCCAGAAGAGCTGCATCTGGCGCTGGTGGATGGTGAGCTCCCACTGGAGGGTGGCATCCGTGACCAGGGCGGCAAAGGCGTGATGGTAGCAGAAGTTGACCATGTCCAGCCTCGGCTTGCCGGTGGCGGTCAGCCACGTGCGCACGGAGGCGTTGCCGGTCGAGGCGGTGTTCCAGCCCTCGAAGTAGCCGTACTGCCCGGCATCGGCCAGGCTCTGCACGTTCTCCATGAGAGCGCCGGACATATTGAGCTGCATCCCGCCGTCAGCATAGGCGCTGAGATCGGAGACGGCGTCGTGCGGATAGGTCTGGTAAACGTTGGGGCGGTTGCCGTCGTTGAATACGCTCTCGAGGCTGACATCGCTGGGCTCGGTTTGGCCGTCGCCCTGGGCTACGATGGTATCCCACGCGTTCTGGTAGTGGTCGTAGTAATTGTTGTCGCCGTTGTCCACGCCATCGTTCACGGAGCGCTCGGCCGGATAGTAGATCGGCTGATGATTGTGAATGAGCCAGGTAAGGTGGACGGCGCCGTCATCGGCAAACCCGGCCATGGGCGCACAGAACAGCACCGCGAGGAGAGCCTGGCGATAAGTCATAGGGAGGGAGAGATGCCGCCATTCTAGGCAGATCCGCGTTTCGGCGGAACCCCCCGTTATTGAACCCGTTCAACGCCAAAAAGGGAGGGCTCGCTTCGCGCCTCGCGACTCGAGCCCGGCGCGGCCCGGAATGATCACGACTCCGCGCTCCTCAAATCCGAATCTCACCGCGCCTGCTGCACTTCCGCGATTCGGTACCCGAAGCCGCGCACAGTCTCGATGCAGTCCGAGGCGCGGCCCAGTTTCTCACGGAGCCGCCGCACGTGGATATCCACCGTGCGGGACTGGATGGCCACATCGTAGCCCCACACCTCATTGAGCAGGGTCTCGCGCGTCTGGACGCGCCCGGAGCGCTCCATGAGGAGGGAGAGCAGCTTGAACTCCGTGGCCGTCAGCAGCACAGGCTTGCCCTTGACCGTTACGGAATGGCGGAGGCGATCCAGTATCAGGTCTCCGGCCCGGAGGGTATCGTCGGGTTCATCGCCACCCTGGGAGCGGCGAATCTGGTTTTTGACCCGCAGCACCAGCTCGCGCGGGCTGAAGGGCTTGGTAACGTAATCGTCGGCCCCCAGCTCCAGCCCGACCACGCGGTCGATCTCCTGGGCCTTGGCCGTGAGCATGATGATCGGGATATGCCGCGTGCGATTGTCGCCCTTCAGCATACGGCAGAGTTCGAGGCCCGACATTCCGGGCAACATGACGTCGAGGACGATGAGCGAAGGGCGCTGCTCCAGGGCTTTTTCAAGCGCTTCCGCGCCACCCTGCGCCTCCACGATTTTGAAACCGGCGCCTTTAAGGCTGCTGCCGACCAGTTTCAGGACATCTTCCTCGTCGTCTGCGATGAGGACGGAGTGGTTCATTAGCAAAGCGGCGGTGACTTTGCTTGGCCGCGCATGACCGGTCAAAATTGGAATTGTAACGTTTTGGTAACGGGCGGGTGACGGTTTGAAGGAACCATTTTAAGCCTGATCTGGAAATGGATTCCGCAATTCTCCCCGCGGCTTCCCAGCGTCATGCCGGAGGCCCGGAAGGCCCCTCAATCCGCCGCCTGGCCGCGCCGCTGGAGGATCTGCATCTCCTGTTTCAGCTCGCCAATGTCCTGCTGCGCCTGTGCCAGATCGGTTTCCAGTTGCTTGACGCGCGGAGTCAGGTCCGCGGGGACCGGACGGTTTCGCAGCTTTTCCACCGCGTCAACAGTGAAGAAATCGGCAAGAACGAGGAGGGCCACAACCATGGGCAGCAATCGGTTCATGCCCGTCTTCTAACACGGCTCCCCTGCCCTGTCGCGCCGCGGCGCGCAATACCTCGCTTCCGCCCCTTACGCGGAGAGCTTCAGCTTGACCGCCGGCTCCGCGTCTTCGCGTCCGCCGATCTTCTTTGCGTGGTCGATGCCGTGGCGGACCTTGCTCTTGCTGGTGGAGAAAACCATCGCCGTCTCCTCCGTGATAATCTCGCGCGCATAGGCATCCACAAGCGACATGTCAAAGGTGCGCCAGCCATAGGTGGAGCTGGCTTCAATAATATCCGAATAAGTCCGGCCCTCCGCCTCCCCCAGCAGCAGGGTCTCGCGCGTGCGAAGGCTGCTGCCCATGATCTCGTTGATCATCAGGCGGCCGCCGCCGATCTTCGGGATCAGACGCTGGCTGACCACAAAACGCAAGGTATCCACAAGGCGCTCGCGGACGAGCTGCTCCTCATCCTTGCCAAAGAAACCGAGAATGCGGTTGATGGTCTGCCCGGCATTGATGGTGTGCAGGGTGGAAAAGACAACGTGCCCGGTTTCCGCGGCCGTCAGGGCGATCTCCATGGTCTCCCGGTCCCGGATTTCGCCCACGAGGATGACCTTGGGCGCCTGCCGCAGCGCAGAGCGCAGGCCGGCGGAGAACTCGGGAAAATCCCGCCCCAGCTCCCGCTGCGAGAAGGTGGCCTTGGCATGCGGATGCATGAACTCGATCGGGTCCTCCAGCGTGACGATGTGGATTTCATTCTGCTGGTTCAACTCATTGAGCATCGCGGCCAGCGTGGTCGTCTTGCCGGAGCCCGTGGCGCCGGTGACAAAGATAATCCCCGTCTTTTCCTTGATCATCTCCCGGAAGATGGGCTGGAGATTCAGCTTATCGATGGTGGGAATGACGGAATTGAGCTTCCGCATGACAATGGCGTGATGTCCGTTTTGGCGGAAAATATTCACACGGAACCGGGCAAAACCCTCGATGCCATACGAGCAGTCGCAGGCCCCCATGTTCAGGAAATCGCGCTGGAGGCGCTCGACCCCGTTCATCAGATAAACGGCCATATCCTCGACCTTATTGGGCGTGAGAATCGCGGCGGGAGAATCGTCCGGGTAGGGCTTCAGCTTACCGTAAGCCTCTACCTGTGGGGGCTTTCCGACCACAAAAAAGATATCCGAGACGCCCTCATAGCTCTCGATCATCGACGACAGGAGCGAGTCAACGTCTTCCTTAAGCATGCGGGCGTCCTGTGCATGCCAGGCTGGGCATTGATGAAGCTAAGACCATCGGTGTCAGCTTCCTAAGCAAAGCCTGTGCCCCAGCCACTTCCAGAAAACCCTTTGCCCGCCAACCCGCCAACCCGCCAACCCGCCAACCCGCCAACCCGCCAACCCGCCAACCCGCCAACCCGCCAACCCGCCAACCCGCCAACCCGCCAACCCGC
>DATAXI010000065.1:0-4630 GCA_036266845.1 Chthoniobacteraceae bacterium
AACCGGGCAGAATCGCGTTGCCCGCCAGCTTCACCAGCCCGGCCACACCGCCAAACTCCTGCGAGAACTGGTTGCACTGCGCGATGGTGGAGGTGTCGCACCACAGCTTTGCGGGGCGGATGACCTCGCACTCCTTGTTCAGCGGCACCAGGCCGTGCTGCTGGCCGCTCACGCCGATTGCCTTCACCTCATCCTTGCGCGCGCCCACCTGGGCCAGGCACTCCCTCACGGTGTCATCCACGGCGTTGATCCACGCCTGCGGATCCTGCTCCATGTGGCCGGGGGGCAGGTCCGCGATCAAGCCATACGCGCGCTGCGCGGAGGCGAGGATGGCCCCGGTCTCCGTATCCAGCACCACGCTCTTGGTGCTCTGGGTTCCACTGTCGATTCCGATGGTTAGCATGTTTTGGGTTTCCGGTTTACGCTCCGGGTGTTTAACTCAATCGCGGAGCACGCCCCGGGCGGCTTTCGCCAAGAGAACCACGTAATCAATCCCCATGGTCAAGAAGCTTCTTCACACCCGCTATCGCGTCACGGATCTCGACAGGACGGTCGCTTTCTACAAGGAGGTCCTCGGCCTCGAGGAAACCCGCCGCCATACCTCCGGGCGCGGCTCGCAGCTCGTCTTCTTCAAGGCGCCCGGCAGCGAGGAGGAGATCGAGATTTGCAAATTCGACGAAAGCGGACCCGTGATCGTCGGCCCGGACCTCACCCACCTGGCCTTTGAGGTGGAAGACATGGACGCCTTCGCCCGCCACGCCGCCTCCAGGGGATACCCCCTTTCAGACGGTCCCCACCGCTCCCCCTCCGGCAGCGCCATCGCTTTTATCGATGCGCCCGAGGGTTACGAAATCGAGCTTATCCAAAAGGCTCCCGCCGCCGGGCATTGACCGGGGCCCTTCCCAAACGCCATATCTCTTGTCTCTCCGAAAGCCCCCCCACTCCGCCGCAATGGATTTTGACTGGCTCGACGCCCCATTTGGCCTCAAGAACGTGACTCCCCGCGAGATCGAGGAATCCTTCGAGGACCCATTCAGCCTCCGCCTCCTGCCGGACCTGCCTGGCGAGGAAGCCCGCTACTTTAACCTGGGCCGCTCCTCCGGCGACCGCGGCATCTTTTCCGTCTTCTGGTCCGATGGCAAAAAATACCGTGTCATCCTGGCGCGGGACATGACCCCCGAGGAGATCCTCTTTTATGACCGCAAAAACTCCGAACTGAATGGCTAGACTCCGCGCCATCTCCAACTGGGGCGAGGTGCCCCACTTCGAATCCGAGGAAGAGGAAGCCGCCTTTTGGAATGAGGTCCAGCTCGACGTTCGCCTCATGAACGCCACGCTCGTCAAGACCGACAATCGCGACTCCACCACCATCACCATGCGGTTCGATCCCCGCATGCTCGCCCGCATCAAGCGCATCGCCCGCTCCCGTTACCTCAATTACCAGAGCATGATCAAACAGTGGCTCGCCGAGCGCCTGGAAAAAGAGCAATAGCCCCGCTGCCCGCGCCGGTTTCCTTGATACGCCCGGCCCGCCCGGCCGCCCATTTTCACCCGTGCGCATCGATATCCTCACCCTTTTCCCCGCCATCTGCGAGGGACCGCTCGGCGAGAGCATCCTCAAGCGCGCCCGCGAGCGCGGCCTGCTCGATATCCGCATCCACAACCTCCGCCTCTGGGCCACCAGCAAGCACGCCACCACCGACGATACGCCCTACGGCGGCGGCCAGGGCATGGTGATGAAGTGCGAGCCCATCTTCGCCGCCGTCGAGCAGCTCAAGGCCGCCGCCCCCGGCCCGGCCCGCGTGATTTACCTTTCCCCGTCCGGCTGCCCGCTCGATCACCCGATGGCCGCCGGACACGCCGCCGCGCGGCATCACCTCATCCTCCTCTGCGGCCATTACGAGGGCGTGGACCAGCGCGTGATCGATCACCTCGTGGATGAAGAGGTCTCCATCGGCGATTACGTCCTCACCAATGGCGCCATCGCCGCCGTCGTCTTCGTGGATGCCGTCGCCCGCCTCATCCCCGGCGTCCTGGGCGATGAAAACTCCGCCGTCGAGGATTCCTTCGCCCAGGGCCTCCTCGAAGGGCCTCAATACACCCGCCCCCCGGATTTCCGCGGCTGGCGCGTCCCGGATATCCTCCTCTCCGGCAACCACGGCGAAATCGCCAAATGGCGCGCCGCCCAGGCGCTGGAAAAAACGCGCAAAGTCCGGCCGGACCTGCTGGGGTAACACGTTCGAATCCTGTCGCTTCCCGCTCCTCTTCGTCGAGCAGTTCCCGCAGCTTCTTTTCGGCAACTTGGCGATTCGTACAGCCGAGCGGCACCTGGGTGATTCGCGGCTCCCCCTTGAAGCGGATACGCGCGTCCCATGTCCGCGCACCCTTTCGTTTGATGACGTTGGCGATCATTGGCAGCCCCCCGGCAGACCTTGCTTGACGAGATAATCCCGGACCGCCTCACGCGGAAGGAACGAGCGGGAGCGCACTTTGATTAGCCGGGGAAGTTCCCCGTCGTCAATAAGCCGATAAACTGTTCTGACGCTGCCCCGAATCAACCCTGCCGCTTCGGGAAGAGTCACGAGGTCACTTTGCATCTTCCCCCTCACTTTCGCTTTCCGATTCGCGCATCTCTCGGAGATAGCGCCGGCATTGCGCCCGTGCTGCTTCGCTCAGGACAAACCATTTTTGCTCCAGAAAGTCCACAGCCTCCCCAACGTCTCCGAAATCGACAGACTCCTCGCTTCCGGGTTCGAACCCGATTGACGGCGGAAGCTCCTGAACGAAGTGGTCAAATATCCGACCATCGAAGAGAAAGTCCTCCATTGAAGGTGGGATGGCCTCCTCGACCCGCCGTGCCCAAGGCTCGATATAGTCGGCAAACGCCCGCCAATACTTTTCCGGGTTCCGAAGGGCGCGAGAGAGCGTGGGCTGGCTAATCTCAATGCCGTGATTTTCTTTCAACCAGTCCCGAATGCGGCGAGTGCTCATCCGGCGGGATGCATCGTAAACGTAGGGGAACAGCTCTCCCAAAACCTCGCCGGGTGAGGGGTCCATATTTCGTGACGCTTCAACCAGTTCTGCTCCGATATTTGAGATGTCGTGCTCAGGTTTCATGGTCTAAACGATACACACTGAGTCTAGATGAGTCAGTCTGTTTCTTTGCGATTCTTAAATTTCCGCGCGCCAAGCCATTTCGGGTTACGTCAAAAGTTCTTGGGTGTCAGCCCCAAGACGGTAGGCTGGCTCCATGCCCGAAATCGAAACACCCACGCCGGCTGCCGTAGCTGCGGACGAAAGGAACGTTGTTGATGAAACTGAGGCGGGTGAGACTACAGCGCCCGTCACCTATGCGATTGGCAGCTTTGGTTCAGATCCGGAGGTGGAGGTTTTGGTTAAGAGACTGGAGGCCGAGGAGATATTAATTCCCCCATTTCAGAGGAATTATATTTGGACGCTTAAGGAAGCTTCACGATTTATCGAGTCTCTGCTGCTTGGCCTGCCCGTCCCTGGCATCTTCATGGCTCGCGAACGCCAAACCAATAAAATGCTGGTAATTGACGGTCAGCAACGGCTGAAAAGTCTCCAGTTCTTTTACGGCGGCTATTTCAATCCGAAACCGGAGGCCCGGAACCGCCGTGTCTTCAAGCTCCAATTCGTGCAAAGTAGATTCGAAAATCGTACGTACAAGGAACTCGATGAAAATGACCGGCGGCTACTCGACTCATCCGTGATCCATGCGACCATTATAAAGCAGGAGGAGCCAAAAAACGATGATACGAGCATATATCACGTCTTTGAACGCCTAAATAGCGGCGGTCGCAAGTTGGCGGCACAGGAAATTCGCACTGCGGTGTGTCACGGCGCATTGATGGGCCTGCTTTCCGATCTGAACGTTGTCGCAAGCTGGCGTGAAATTTATGGGAAGGAAAGCCCACGGCTAAAAGACAGGGAACTGATTCTTCGGTTTCTCGCGCTAAATTTTGAAAAAAGCAAATATGAGCGCCCAATGAGCGAATTTCTTACGAAGTTTGCAAATCGTCATAAGGACGCGCCTGCTGAGGAACTCACACGTTTTACAAAAGCGTTTGTTGACACGATAGACCTGCTTTGCAAGGAGATCGGCTCGAAGGTGTTTCGAATCGAACGCGCGCTGAATGCCGCTGTATTTGATGCGGTTATGGTAGGCTTGGCACATAGGCTAAGTAAGGGGACGCTTCAGGATGTCGCCGCGCTACGCAAAAGCTACAAACAACTTACAGGAGATCGAACTTTCAATGTTCTAGTCGCGTCGTCCACGGCAGGCGAAACGAATATCAGGGATCGAATCAAAATGGCCACGGATGCCTTTGCCGGCCTCAAATGAAAAATGCGGCGGTTGCCCGACAGATACAGAAGCTACAGGCGCTTCAAAAAAATCCTGACGTTTTGGGCTGCCCCATCGAAGTCCAATCTCAATGGGCAAGGTATCTCTGCGTTTTGGTGGCAGGCTTGCTAGAGAATGCCATTACAGAATTGTATGCGGATTACTGTTTATCCTGTTCCAATAAGCCAGTTGCTCGATATGCGAATGCTCGTCTCGAGACAATTCAGAATCCCAAGGCAGACCGTTTTTTGCAAGTGGCCCGTG
>DATAXI010000125.1:0-2533 GCA_036266845.1 Chthoniobacteraceae bacterium
CATCTTTGTGCCGCCGAGCTCTCTGGCACCCGCTACCGGGGCGCTTTTCATTGAAATGCGCGATCCGGGCGTGTCGCTTCGCCCGACCCCGGCTTCCGATATTCGAATCCTGCGGGTTCCCGGAAACGCCGGAACGCCCCCCCTTTTTTGGACGGCCAAGGGGGTTCGGAAGCCCTTTCCTTTTGTCCACGCCCTTTTACGTCACGCGAGGACTCAAAAGGTGGCTTTTGACCACATCGCCACTTTTTGCGTTAGGAGCCCTCTGCGTGAGGCCCATTTCACGCAGTTGCCAAACGGCGGAAACTGGTATTTATTCCTCCCCCGGCAATGATGAAACTGCTGCCCGTCCATTAATGGCTGAAACGCTGGATTTCGAAAGCCCGCGTGCCGTTCAGGCCCTGTACGCGAACGACTTGCGCCTGATCAAGAGCCTCGAGGACGCGCTCAGGGTGAAGGTCACCACGCGCGAGGGATGGGTGCGTCTGGATGGCGAACCGGAAAACGTGGAGAAAGCCCGCCAGGTCTTCAATCAATTGGATACCGCACGCAAAAACGGCGTGGAAATCCGGAAACACGAGTTCGATTACGCCCTGCGCTCCGTCACACAGCCCCAGGCTCCCACCGATGGCCTGGGCGCGCTCGTGGACACAAAGATCACCGTCTCGCCGCGCCGGGCGCCCATCGTGCCAAAGACCCCGGCACAGCGGGATTATCTCCAGTTGATCGACAAACATGACGTCGTCTTCGGAGTCGGCCCGGCGGGCACCGGCAAAACCTATCTGGCCATGGCCAAGGCCGTCGCCGCCCTCAAGCGGGAGCAGGTCACCCGCATTGTCATTACCCGCCCGGCGGTGGAAGCGGGGGAGGCGCTCGGCTTCCTGCCCGGCGACTTGAACGAGAAAATTTTTCCCTATTTGCGCCCGATTTACGATGCCCTGGGCGAGATGCTGGACCCGGAGGAAATGCAGCGGCATATGGACCGCGGGATCATCGAGGTGGCGCCGCTGGCGTATATGCGCGGAAGGACACTCAATGGGGCCTTCATCGTGCTGGATGAGGCCCAAAACACCACCACCGAGCAGATGTTTATGTTTCTCACCCGGCTGGGGATGGAATCGAAGTGCGTCGTCACCGGCGACCAGACGCAGATCGATCTCCCCAACAACAAGCGCTCCGGCCTCATCGAAGCATTGCAGGCCCTCAAGGGCGTCGAGGGAGTCGCATTCCAGTATTTTGAAGAGCGGGACGTTGTCCGGCACCCCTTGGTGCAGGCGATTGTGCGTGCGTACAAGCACTACCGTGGAGTAAAAGGCTCCGGCGCAGAACGCCCCTGACAGGATCCATGTTCCACTTTTTCGAGCGAAAGCGGTTGGTCCGCAAAGGTCTTGCCTCGGCAAAAATCCGCCGGCGGCGCACGCGCAGTGAGTTGCTGAACCTGCTGGAGACGGGCCTCACCGTCCGGTACGGCATCTTCATCCTCTTCTGCATCGGGCTGTGGATGATGATTTTTTACAGCTCGGCGGCGCAATCGACCGAACAGCTCGTCATCGCCCTGCTCATCTTTGCGACGGCAATGGCCCAGCTTTGGGTCAATCACCCGGTCACCTTTGCCAGCAATTCGCGAATATCGCTGATGTTCGGGTCGATGATGGCCCATTTGATCCTGACCAAGGTCATTTTAGTCCTCGGGCACCGGGACAGCATCAATTCCGATCTGGTCCCGCTCATCATTCCCTATGCCTTTGCGCCGCTGGTCTGCTCCGTTCTGCTGGGGAAAAACCAGGGGCTTTACGCGGCAACCTTTGTCTCGCTGTGGGGATCGATCATTTATTGGGGATCGCCGGGCGGCCATGAGCGCAAGGCGTTCATCTACCTGGTCACCTCGCTCATTTGCGGGTTCATCGCGGTATTCGTGACCTTGCAGGTGCGGCGGCGCAGCCGGCTCATCCGGGCGGGCTTCTTTGTGGGATTGGCCACCTGGCTGCTGGCGCTGACCTTTGGCTACATCGACATCAGTTGGGAGGAGTTTCCCTCCCTCAACTGGTATTACATCGGCCAGCTCACCTTGCTGGCGATTGGCAATGGCATCTTTACCGCCGTGGTCGTGAGCGGAATCCTCCCGGTCCTGGAGACGATGTTCCGGCTCACGACGGATATCTCCTGGCTCGAGGCCGCGGACCTCAACCATCCGCTCCTGCGCCGCCTCACCATCGAGGCGCCCGGCACTTACCATCACTCGCTGGTCGTCGCGAATCTGGCGGAATCCGCCGCGGAAGTGATCGGCGCGAATCCCACGATGTGCAGGGTGTGCGCCTATTTCCACGATATCGGGAAGCTCGTGAAGCCCGAATATTTTACGGAAAACATGCGGGCCGGACGCAACCCGCACGACGACCTGGCGCCCACGATGAGCGCGCTCATCATCATCGCCCATGTCAAGGAGGGCGTGGACCTCGCGCTCAAGCACAAGCTCAACCAGCGCAGCATCGATGTCATCCAGGAGCATCACGGCACCTCGCTGGTCGGTTACTTT
>DATAXI010000136.1:0-3376 GCA_036266845.1 Chthoniobacteraceae bacterium
GTTAGTCGAGATTTCAGGAAGGGACGCAAAAGTGTGCTTCGTTCATCAAGGAGAGACTGTTTATTACAGTATCCCAGCGATTCGATTAGAGCGAAGCAGGATTACTTATCCGGACCAACCATTCGAAATGGACGAGATTGAGTTCCGTACTCCGTCGGGAGAGTTGGGGCAAGGATATATTTGCCGTCCTCTAGCGAGCAAATCGGATAAAACGCGAGAGGTGCTTAAGTTTAATGAAGCCAGGGAGAGCAAGTTAGCGGCTTTGCTGAAAGCCAAGATTGATGCTAAGGATTGATTTTTACGAGTCGGGGATAGGTGATACAATTGTCATAACCTTTCCTGATGGTGGATTGGGAGTGGTCGACGCTCATCCTTCGAGGAAATCGCGACGCCCTAATATAGGAGCTATTACCGCTAACCGGCTAATCCATTTCGTATGTCTCACCCACCCTCACCGTGATCACGGTCTCGATATCGCTTGGTTGCTGGAAACCCATCCTCATATAGGGGAGTTTTGGCACACGGTTTCGGAATTGAGGACATTCTTTTCGGGCATAAAAGAAGTGGACACATTTCCAAGTTCAATGCGATCTGTCGCCTTAAAGATGCGTGAGTTGGAGGCGGCGTTTTGCATCGACATCTTCTCTTCAGTGCAGGATCGGAATATTCCGAAACATTTGCTTAGGAGTGACATTCAAAATAGGGTCGTGGCTGGCGTGGAGATTCACGTCATATCTCCTGAGGAATCAATTCAGAATGATTTCTTTGAAACTTACCGACGACAGGTGCTATATGGAGACGCGAAGAAGCCAGATGAGAACCTTTTGTCGGCTGTATTAGTGCTGAAATATGGCAAAAGCGTAATTATTCTTGGAGGCGATGCATTGAAGGTCAATTGGGAGAAAGCCGTTGAGCGGTTCCAGAAACTAAAAATAGGAAAGGCACAGCTTCTTAAAGTGCCGCATCATGGTGCGGCCAATGCTCTGGAAACAGGGGCGAATGCAAAGCACTCTTCATATCTAAGGATTTGTGAGAAAGATCCGCCAGCCAAGGCCGTTTTGTTTGGGGGAGATTCGAAACATCCGGAATGCCGAGTATTCGAAGTGTTAAAGGAAAAGACGAAGTTGCTCTGCCTTTCAAATGGACTGCGAGGGGGCGCGGCGAGGAACCCGCTTGGTTTAGACATTGATGGAGCATGTGTTTTGGAGGCAGGCGGTAACGTATGCAATTCGCATCTCGGATTCGAGATATCCGATGAGGGTGACGTGAATTTGGTTGTTGGAAGGCAATGTGGCTTTTGCGCATAGACGGAAGATTATCGCAGAATTTCGATTTAACGAAGCGCCTCCGAGTTGATAGGGGTTTTGACGCATGAAAAAGACCTCCTCGTCATGAGCTATGCTTACACAGTCGGCAACCAAATGGCGGCGATCGGCACCGGCGGGCCTTTCTCTTTTGTGAGCGAGAGCATCTTCAATTTAATTTGTTGCAGGTTTGACCCGCG
Source organism: Chthoniobacteraceae bacterium (assembly GCA_036266845.1). Classification (GTDB taxonomy): domain Bacteria; phylum Verrucomicrobiota; class Verrucomicrobiia; order Chthoniobacterales; family Chthoniobacteraceae; genus DATAXI01. The sequence continues at coordinate 1,505 of DATAXI010000136.1, forward strand.
CCTTTGGCGCTTGGCGTGTTTTGCGTAAGCACCTGGGGCTCCGCTCGTTCCTCGCTGCGCCCCAGGCTGGCCTGAGACGGGCCTTTGGCCCTTCAGCGCTTCTCGGCCAGCGCTTCTCGGCCAGCGCTTCTCGGTCAGCGCTTCTCGGCCAGCGCTTCTCCTTTGGCGCTTCTCCGGTTTGCGATTTATTTGAATATTGGCGGGGCTTCCGGGGCGATATTTTTTGAGGAATTGGACGCTTGGGTTGATTCGCTTTATTCGCTGAGGATATCGAGCCATTGGCGCAGGGCGGTTTGGCGGAGTTCTTTTGGATCGCGGGGGGCGCAGGGGAGGCTTGTGGCGGAGGTGGAAAGCCAGTTGGAGATGCCGGCTGCGTCTCCGGGCGGGAACGTTGCGGCCTGGGGCAGGGTTGCGAGGTCGCGGGCGATTGCGCGGTCTGTGAGGCCGACCCAGAGGATGGGCCGGGGAAGGGAGGTCACGAGCGCGAGCTTGCTGGGCCATAGGAGGCCGCAGGTTTCCGGCTTTTGGGTGACCACGAGAACATCGGCGGCTAGGAGGGATGCGGGGAGCTGCTGCTCCGGCACGTAAGGCCGCCAGTCGCAGCGGGCGAGGCCGATCTCCCGTGCGTATGCCTGGGCCGCGGCCCATGAGGGACCGCCGCCCTGGAATACGAGCCGCCATGGAGCGCCCGCCTGCTCGAGCAAGCGCTGGGCGTCCAGGAGCGTGCGCCACTCGTGGGCGCGGCCGAGGTTACCGGAGTAAAGCCAGAGGAGCCCGGCGGCGTTGGAGGCGGGCGGAAAGGGAGGCTGGCCCCGGGCGCGGATGAGGGATTCAAAGACCCACGGGGGAATCATTTTTGCCGTCACGCCATAGCCCTTGAGCCGGTCCGCCATATCCTCATCCAGCGCGACCACGCAATCGGCCCGGCGATACGCCCAGCGGGCAAGCGCGGAGAAAATGGACGCCAGCGCTCCGGGCCGCAACTCGCCCAGGGCGGTGGCCAGCTCCGGGTACATATCAAAAAGCCAGTGGTAATGCCGCGCCCGTTTCAACCTGGCCACCACCGCACCCACCACGACCAGGAGGGGCGGCGAGGTCGCCGAGATCACCCCATCCGCCGGGCCACTGGCCATTGCGGCCTTGAAAAGCCGGCACAATCCGCCGATCTCGCGTTTGAGCCGCGATCCCTTTTTCTGCCCGGCGCGGTAATCCTGCCCCGAGGAGGCGAAGGCCACCTCATGCCCCGCCGCGGTGAGGGCATCGGCAATTTCCTTGAGGAGGATGCCCGTCGGCGCGGGATCGGGCGGAAAGTATTGGTTGAGGAACAGGAAGCGCATCAATCCGCGAGTTTCTTGACCAGCTCCGCGGGATTCCCCCGCACGATGACCCGCGCCGGCACATCTTTTGCGGCAACGCTTCCCGCCGTGACCATGCTCCCGGGCCCCACGGAGACTCCGGGCCCGATGAACGCCCCGGCGGCCACCCAGCTCCCTTCGCGAATCGTGATCGCCGCGGTTTTGAGAGTGAAGGCGGGCGAGGAAAAATCATGGGAGCCGGTACAGAGAAAAGTGCGCTGGGAGATGCAGCAATTTGACTCGATGGTGACCTGGGCGAGGCTGAGGATGAGCGTTTCCTCTCCGATCCAGACATCATCCCCGAGCGTCAGCCGCCAGGGAAAGGTGATATTGACCCGCGCCCGGATGACCACCCCCTGCCCGACCCGGGCCCCGAAGGCCCGCAGCAGCGCCACGCGCAGGGCCGAGGGCCACGGAAGCGGCGTCTGGAAGAACAGGGCGCGGACGGCCCACCACGCCGCCTCCTTGGCGATGGAGGCGCCGCGCTGGAAATCGCCGGTGGTGTAGGATGCCAGCT
>DATAXI010000155.1:0-9357 GCA_036266845.1 Chthoniobacteraceae bacterium
GGACCGCTTGCGAAAGCTCGTTGTGATCCACCAGGATCAATTCCCTCGGGATCGGTTTCAGAAAATCGCTCTTCGAGAGCATCCCCACCAGCTCCCCCTTTTCATCCACAACCGGAAATACGAAATGGCGGGAAGAAGCCGCTCTTTCCCGCGCATCTTCCAGCAATGTATCCGCGGTAAAAGTGAAAAGCTCCGCGCTGATCATGCTCTCCACCCGCACCGCTCCGCGCGCCAGCAGCACGGTGGTGGCCGTATCATGCGGCGAGGCGATCACAATCACTCCCGCCCTCTCCGCGACATCCCGGATTTCCGCCGAAACCGGCAGGCCGCCGGTAATCACAATCGCCTTTACCCCGGTCCGGACCGCCAGGAGCTGGATATCCTCCCGGTCGCCGACAAAGAGAATCACCTCGGCAGGCTTGTAATTTCCCAGCCGCCTCGAGAAAGAATCCGTCTGCATCGCGGCCACCACCAGCAGGTAGCGCCGGATGTTGCAATCCAGTCGGCAGGCCACCACGCTGCCGCCAAAGGTTTCCACCATGCTGGGGAGCGATGCCTCAATGGCCCGGGCCTCGGCCGATTGCTCCCGCGCGGGGAACAGCCGCTGGCAGACACGGAAGGCGGAGAGGAGCCCCAGGCAGCGGTTGTTCTCATCGATGACCGGCAGCCCGCGCAGCCGCTCAGTCTCGATGAGGTGAATCGCGTCATAGGCGGAGCTGTCGCGCCGGACAGAGATGACATTGCGCTCCATGACATCGCAGACCCGGGGAGTCAGATCGGGGATGAACGCCGGCGCCTCGACTCCGAATTTATTCAACACATAGTCGATCCGCTCGTTGGTATTCCCGGCACGCGCCGCGATGGCGTCCGGGTTGCCGGTGAGCTGCTTGAATCGCGCATAGCCGATTGCGGAGCAAATGGAGTCCATGTCGGGATTGCGATGGCCGATGACGATGGTTTGCATGAGAATTTAGAATGCTGGGGTTGGCGGCGTACTGTAGCCAGTGTTGTTCCACCCGGTGGCCAGTCCGTCCAAACGTAGTCTATTTGGCCGGAGGCCGCGCCTGCGTCAAGCTGCCGGGCAATGCCCGGGAATTGGCGGCCCAAGGCCGGAGATCAAGCGGCGCACGGCTATTTAGCCTGTCCATAGTAGGCGCCGGCGCCATGTTTGCGGAAGAAATGTTTGTCCATCAGCGCCCTGGGGATGGGAGGCATTTGCGGAGAGAGATGGAGGGTATGGCGCGCCATCTCGGCCACGATCTCGAGAGCCAGGGCGTTCTCGACCGCCTTGGCGCCCGTAGAGCCCCACGCGAAAGGGCCATGGCTGTGCACCAGCACGGCGCTCATCTGGACGGGGTCCAGGGTCTTGAATCGCTCTACAATGATGTTGCCGGTTTCCCACTCATAACCGGCGGCGATTTCCTCCGGCGTCAGGTGGCGGGTCACGGGAATCTCGCCGTAAAAGTAATCGGCGTGCGTAGTGCCGAGACAAGGAATCCCCCGCCCGGCCTGGGCAAACGCCAACGCGGCCCGCGAATGGGTGTGCACCACGGCGCGCACTTCCGGAAATGCCATGAAAAGCCGCCGGTGCGTCGGCGTGTCCGAGGAGGGCCTGAGAGCGCCTTCAACGATATTCCCCTCGTAATCGACAATGACCATCTGCTCCGGCGTCAGCCCCTGGTAACCGACCCCGCTCGGCTTGATGGCGAAAACGCCCGCCCGGGGATCGGCAACGCTGACGTTGCCGAAAGTGAGATCGACCAGGCCAAGCGCGGGCAACTGGACATTTGCCGCACAGCACTCTTCGCGAATATCCTGATGACTGCTCATAATGTTCAATCGTGGCCCAAACCCTGGGCGATCTGGTAGTAAACCTCTCCGTTGCGCAGCGTCTGGCGGAACTCGCGCAGCTCGGTCTTCGCATCGATGACGACAACCTCGATGCCGGCAATCTCCGCGAAATCCTCCATCTGTTCGGTGCTCACGGTATAACTATAACCGGTGTGATGCGCGCCGCCGGCGTAGATCCATGCCGCGCAGGCCGTCTTGAAGTCGGGCCGGCATTTCCATACGGCCCGCGCCACGGGCAGTTTTGGCAGCGGATGCGGCGGCACAATGGCATCGACTTCATTCACAATGAGCCGGAAACGGTTGCCGAGATCGATGATGGACGCATTGATCGCAGGGCCTGCCGGCGCGTTGAAAACGAGCCGCACCGGATCTTCCTTGCCGCCAATGCCGAGCGGGTGGACCTCCAGCGCCGGCTTGCCCGCGGCGATGGTGGGGCACACCTCCAGCATGTGCGAGCCGAGCACCAATTGACCCTCGGGGTTCAGGTGATAGGTATAATCTTCCATGAAGGAAGTCCCCTTCCCTCCTCCAATCACTTTCATTGCGCGGAGCAGGGCGCACGTTTTCCAATCGCCTTCCGCCCCGAAGCCGTAACCCTCCGCCATGAGCCGCTGCACCGCGAGCCCGGGCAATTGTCTGAGCCCATGCAGATCCTCGAACGTCGTCGTGAAGCCCTTGAAACCGCCCGAGGTGAGAAAATCGCGCAGCCCCAGCTCGATGCGCGCCCCTTCGCGGAGCGAGGCGTGCCGGGCTCCGCCTTTCCGCAATTCCGCCGCCACCTGGTAGGTCTGCTCGTATTCCCCGCAAAGCTGATCGATGGCCGAATCACCCGCCGCATTGACGCGCGCGGCCAGGTCTCCCACGCCGTAGCCGTTGACGGAGTAGCCGAACCGGTTTTCCGCCGCCACCTTGTCCCCTTCGGTCACCGCGACAAATCGCATGTTATCGCCAAAACGCGCGAATTGCGCCCCCTGCCAATCCTGCCACGCATGCGCCACCCGCATCCACGCGGCCACTTTTCCGCGCACCTCAGGATCGCTCCAATGTCCCACCACCACCTTGCGCCGCAGCCGCAGGCGGGTGTGGATGAATCCCGCCTCGCGGTCCCCATGAGCCGATTGGTTGAGGTTCATGAAATCCATGTCGATCCCGTCCCATGGCAGGTCGCGATTAAATTGCGTGTGCAGGTGCAGGAATGGCTTCGCCAGGTGGCTCAGCCCGCCGATCCACATTTTGGACGGCGAGAAGGTGTGCATCCAGAGAATGAGTCCGGCGCATTGCGCCGCGGCGTTCGCCTCCAGGCAAAGGGCGCGCACATCCTCGGGCCGGGTCAGGATCGGCTTGAAGATAATGGAATATGGCAGCGCGCCCGAGCCATTCAGCTCATCGACGATGCGCCGGGAATTTGCGGCGACTTGCCGGAGGGCTTCTTCGCCGTAGAGATGTTGGCTGCCTGTGACGAACCAGACTTCGGGAACGGATATTTCGGACATTCGATGATTGGGGGGTGGTTAATGAAAATCACGCGTGGCTCTGCTGCTCGCGGATGCGGATGATATCCTTCATCACGCCGGAGAGGTCCGCTGCCTTGTCGATTCCGCCAAAGGCATCGTGCAGGCGCCGGTAGATGATATAAAGCTCGTCATAGACCGCCTTGTTTTCGGCAATTGGCTTGTACTGCACGTCGCGCAGATGTGTCATCGCCTTCTGGGCGGTCTTGAAATCCGGGTGCGCCCCTCCCAATACCGCCGCGGAAACCGCGGAGCCGAGCGCGCACGACTGGCTGGAGCCGGAGACCAGCATCTTGCAACCGATGACATCCGCGTAAATCTGCATCAGCAGCGGATTCTTCTCCGCGATGCCGCCACTGCACACAATCCGTTGCACCGGCACGCCGTAGGAAGTGATGCGCTCGACAATCGCGCGCGCCCCGAAGGCGGTGCCCTCGATGAGCGCGCGATAAATCTCCGCCCGCGTGGTGTGCAGCGTCTGGCCCAGCAGCAGGCCGGTCAGCATTGGGTCCACCAGGATTGTCCGGTTGCCGTTGTTCCAGTCCAGCGCCAGCAGTCCGCTTGCCCCCGGGGGCGCTTTCGCGGCTTCCGCGGTCAATCTCGCATGCAGCAGCGCATCCCCCTCGCATACGCCCTCGACCCACCACTTGAAAATATCGCCCACCGCCGATTGCCCCGCCTCGACGCCGTAATAGCCCGGCAGGATGGCCCCTTTGACGATGCCGCAGATGCCGGGGATATCCGCCACCTTGTTCTCCGCGCTGACGACCGCGCAATCGCACGTGGAAGTCCCGATCACCTTTACCAGCACCCCTTCCTCCACGCCGCAGCCAATCGCGCCGTAGTGCACATCCATCTCGCCGATGGCAATGGGGATGCCGGCGGGCAGCCCCAGCTTCTGCGCCCACTCCCCGCACAGATTGCCGGCGGACTGGGTGGCATCATAGGCGTGCGTGTAGAGCCGGTCGCGCAGGGCGGCCAGTTTTGGATCCAGTGCGGAAAGGAATTCCTTATCCGGCAGCCCGCCCCATTCATCGCTGTAAAGCGCCTTGTGCCCGGCGCAACAAATGCCGCGCATCACCGCCTTTGGATCAGTCACCCCGGCCAGCACAGATGGGATGTAGTCCGCCAGCTCCACCCAGCTATAGGCGGCATCGAAAACCTCCGGCGCCACCTTGAGGCAATGCCATATCTTGCTCCAAAACCACTCGGAGGAATAGGTGTTGCCGCACTTGGCGATGTATTGGGGGCGTATCTTCGCCGCCGTCCCGGTAATCGCCGCCGCCTCCCGGTAGCTGGTGTGGTCCTTCCAGAGCCAGCATTGCGCCGCCAGGTTCTCGCGCCATGGTTCATTCAGCGCGAGCGGCACATTGCGCTCATCCACGGGCATGGGGCTGGAGCCGGTGCTATCGACGCCGATGCCGATGATCTCCTCCGCCGAAAACGCCGGGTCCGCCGCCGCAGCCGCCAGCGCGCCGCGCACGGAGGATTCCAGCCCGTGGAGGTAATCGCCCGGATGCTGCCTGGCGAGCTGGTAATCGCGGTTGTCCAGGAGGATGCCCTCCCTGCCGCCGGGGTAATTGACTACCGCGGAGCCGAGTTCCCGTCCATCGCGCACATCCACGACCAAGGCGCGGACCGAGTTGGTTCCGTAATCAATCCCGAGAGAGTAAGGCATCCCGCCAGCCTAGGAGGAAAATTGAAATTCGGAATGAGAATTAGCGCCAGGCACCGCCGATTTTCTAAAAAAAACGGCGGCCGAACCCCGCGTTAACGGCGGCTCATGCGGTAAAAGAGGATCGCGCCCATGGTGATGAAGATGATATTCGGCGCCCAGATGAGAATATCCGGGTGGAACCTGGGATTGCTGCGCACCATATCCACCAGGACGATGAAGAGGAAGTAAACGAACGCCACAATGAGGCTGAAGAGGAAGCCGACCGAGGTTTCCTTGCGATGGGCGGTGATCGCCAGCGGCACGGCAATGAGGCAGAAAGCGAAGGAAGCCAGGGAGAAGGAGAATCGCTTGTTCGTCTCCGTCTTGAGCGCGGAAACTTCCCCCGGGTCCAGGGAATTGCCGCCCTGCTTTTGCATCAGCAGCAGCTCATTAAGCGTCATCTGGCTGAGGCTGCGCTTGTGCTTGTTTCGCTCGTAGAGTTCCTCCAGGGAAATCGCCAGGTCATTCTGCTTTGCGCCAATGCCGGGGTGGATCTTTGTCAGGTCATCCGGTTTCTCGCTGTCGCGCTCCTCGTATTGGGAATCCTTGAGGCGAAGGATAATCTGCTGCTTGCCGCTCAGGTCGGTCAGCAATTCCCCGCTGCGGGCATGCACGCACATGGTCAATTGCCCGCGGTCGTTCAGGTCGTACATCAGGATGTCCTTGAGCTTGGTCCCCTCCTTTTTCTCCACGTAGATCAGCTTCCCTGGAAACTGATCGATCGGCGTATCGCTGCCGAAGAGGGCCAGCGGATTGCTCGTGGCCATGTTGTAAAGCGCCGCCTTCATCTGCTCCTGCGCCTTCGGAGCCACCTCCACATTGATCCAGAAGCAGAAGCCCACGCAGATGATCGCAATGCCGAAGACCGGCACGCAAACGCGCGGAATGCTGACGCCGTTGGATCGCAAGGCGATCAATTCATTCTCCGCCGAGAGTCGGCCAAAAACGAGCAACACCGCCGTGAGATATCCCCACGGGATGGTAAATGTCAGCGAAAACGGGATGATGTACGCGATGAAACTCAGGATGTACTGGAGCGGCACGTCATGGTTCACCAGCAGATCGAGCAACTGCTTGAAAATATTGCCGAGCACCAGCACCAGCGACAACACCCCGACGGCGATGAGCCCAGTCGTGATGACCTGCCGGGAAATATACCGATCAAGAATGCGCATGTACGGAAAACCACCGATTCTGGCGGACCCTTGAACTGTTGCAAGGATTTTGCCGGGCGCAACCGTGTTTGCATTTCTCTCCGTTCCATTCAAATAATGGTTGTTTCCCATGGAAACGGATTACGACGTAGCGATCATTGGCGGCGGCCCCGCCGGCAGCACAGCAGCCACCCTCCTGGCCAGACACGGGCGCAAGGTGGTGGTCCTCGAGCGGGAAAAGTTTCCCCGGTTTCACATTGGCGAGTCGCTGCTCCCCTACAGCATGACCACCTTCGAGCGCCTGGGCGTGCAGGACAAGCTGAAGACCATTTGCATGGACAAGATCGGCGGCGAGGTCTCCAGCGCCTGCGGCACGCGCAAGGTTCGCTTCTACTTCCGCACCGGTTTCCGCCTCGAGCAGACGCGCTCCTACCAGGTCAAACGCTCGGACTTTGACAAGCTGCTGCTTGACCACGCCGCCGAAGCTGGCGCCGAGGTGCGCGAGGAAACCCCGGTCGAGAAGGCCGATTTCGCCCCGGGCTGCGCCACGGTCCACCTGAAAAAAGGGGGCGCGCTCACCGCCCGCTACGTGCTCGATTGCAGCGGCCGCAATGCCATCATCGGCAACCAGTTCAAGCTCCGCAAATCCTACGAGACGCTCCAAAAATTCTCCGTCTTTGCCCATTTCGAGAACGTGCCCCTCCGCGACCAGGAGGAGTTGAACCTTACCCGCCTCATCCGCGGCGGCGATTACTGGTTCTGGATGATCGCCGTTCACGAGGACCGCGTCAGCGTGGGTGTGGTCACCGACACGGCAAAATTCCGCAAGCTCGGCAAAAGCCCGGAGGAAGCGCTCGAACATTTCATCCAGGCCTCGCCCGAGATGCGGGAGCGCATGGCCGGCGCCCGGCGGGTCTCGGAGGTTTACGCCATCAGCGATTACTCCTACCATAATATCAGCCTCACCGGCGACCGCTGGATGCTGGCCGGAGACGCCGCTGGTTTTATCGATCCCATTTTCAGCACCGGCGTCTTTCTCGCCATCCTCTCCGGCGAGCAATGCGCCGATATCATCCACACCATCCTCGATAACCCGGGAAAGAAAGCCGCCCTCTTCCGCAACTACGAGCGTGGCGTCCTCAAGCTGATGAATAAATACATCCGCTTCATCCACGCATGGTATCGCCCTGAGTTTATCGAAATCTTCACCAATCCCGTCGAGCGGCTCAACCTGGTCGGGGCCGTCAACGCCGCCCTCGCCGGTAACATGTCCAACTCCTTCGCCATGTGGTGGCGCATGGAGCTCTTTTACTTCATCCTTTTCCTTCAGCGCCACTTCCCCCTCGTCCCGCGCCTCCCGCTCATCACCAACGCGGTGGAGTGACGGAAGCGATTCCGAACAAAGGGCGGAAAAGACCCGGATTCCCCCTTCGTGTCCTACCGGCTTCTCTCAAAAGCTGGATTTGCGGACGGGACGCCTTGGGATAATACGGCGCCTTACAGGTTTTCCTGAATGCACGTTCTCAAAAACCGGCTATAAGAGAAAAACCATGCGTGTTTTGATCATCGAGGACGACGAGAAGATTTCCGGCTTCGTGAAACGCGGGTTGCAGGAGGCGGGGTTTGCCGTGGATCAGGCCAAGGATGGGCGCAGCGGCCTGCACCTGGCGCTCAGTGAAAGTTACGACGCGGCCGTCATCGACCTGATGCTTCCGCAGCTCGACGGCCTCTCGGTGATCCAGGAGATGCGGCGCAACCAGTTGCAAACGCCGGTGATCGTACTGAGCGCAAAACGCAGCGTGGACGACCGCGTAAAGGGCCTGGAGAACGGCTCCGACGATTACCTCACCAAACCGTTCGCCTTCTCCGAGCTGCTGGCCCGCATCCAGGCGCTCATCCGCCGCGCGAGCGATCAGGGGGAGCCATCGCGGCTGACGGCTGGCGATCTCTCGATGGACCTACTCAAGCGCCGCGTGGAACGCGCCGGCCAGGAGATCGAGCTGCAGCCCCGGGAATTCGCACTGCTGGAGTACCTGCTGCGCAACACAGGCCGCGTGGTATCAAAGACGCTCATCATGGAGCACGTGTGGAATTATCACTTCGACCCGCAGACCAATGTGGTGGATGTGCTGGTCTGCCGGCTCCGGACCAAGATCGACAAGGCATTCGACTCGCCGCTCATCCACACCATCCGCGGAGTCGGCTATGTCCTCAAGCCCGCGAATGGATAAGGCCGGCAGGACGGGCCGGCTGGTCAGCGCGCGATTGACGGCATGGTATTGCGGCCTTTTCAGCCTGAGCCTCGCGCTGCTCTTCGGTTTTGTTTATATCACGCTCGATGGCACCCTGCGGAAGGCAAACGAGGAGTATCTCCACTCGAAGGTAAAGGAATTCGCGGATACCTACCGGGACTCGGGATTGACGGAAATCCAGCGTGACGCCTCGCAAAAACGCTCGGATGAATTGCTCATCCGCATTTCCGATTCCCAAAACCGCACGCTCTTTGCCAGCCTGCCTTACAGCGATCCGCTCGGCCCCGCGGCGTTAAAGGCGCTGGAAAATCGCGCGATTTCACCCAACGAGCGCATCTTCGCGCTGAAGGTGGGCAAGGATGGAAACGGCGGAAACGCTCCGCACATTACCGTGGGCCAGCAGGTTTATTCCCTCAGCGTCGGCCCGGCGGGAACTTACGAGTTTGCCAATACCCGGCTTAAAACAGGCGGCTACCTGCTGCAAATCGGGCGCAACACGAATCGCCGGCGGGTGCTGCTGGACCATTTCGTGGAAAGCTGCCTTGCGCTCACATTTCCCGTATTGCTGCTGGCGCTGGGCGGCGGGGCGCTGATGGCAAACCGCGCGCTGCGTCCGCTGCACGATCTGACCGCGACGGTGCAGAACATCGTCGCGACCGGCAAGCTGGGCGCCCGCATCTCGCCGGAGAACACGGTGGGAGAATTGCGGGAACTGGTGATCTCCTTCGACCAGATGCTGGAGAAGATCGAGGCCCTCGTCGAGGGGATGCGCGGGGTGCTGGACAATGTCGCGCACGATCTCCGCACCCCGATCACCCGGCTGCGCGGCGTGGCGGAGCTGGCGTTACAGAACCCCGGCAATCTCGCCGTAT